>JBILYE010000223.1:0-5796 GCA_044377925.1 Caulobacter sp.
CGGCCGAGCCCTATCTGGACCGTATCGCGGGCGTCGGCCTGGACAGTTCGGAGGTCGGCCATCCGCCGTCCAAGTTCGCGAGAGTCTACAAGGCGGCCGGCGAGCGGGGCCTGCTGAAGGTCGCCCACGCCGGCGAGGAAGGCCCGCCGGAGTACGTCTGGGAGGCACTGGACCTGTTGAAGGTCCACCGCATCGACCACGGCAACCGCAGCCTGGAGGACGCCGCACTCACCGCCCGGCTGGCGGCCATGGACATGACCCTGACCGTCTGTCCGCTGTCGAACCACAAGCTGTGCGTGGTCGAGGACATGACCAGGCACCCCCTGAAGCGGATGCTGGATCTCGGCCTGCATGCCACCATCAACAGCGATGATCCGGCCTATTTCGGCGGCTATGTCGGCGACAACTACCGGGCGGTGGCCAGCTCGCTGGGGCTGACCAGGGAGGAGCTGGTGCTGCTGGCCAGAAACAGCTTCACAGGCAGCTTCCTAGACGAGGAACGGGTGGCGCTGCACCTGCAGGCGATCGACGCCTATGTGGCGGCGGACGCCTGACCCAACAGAAAAGGGCCGCCCAACCGGACGGCCCTTCCCTTAGCTCAAGCTCATCCGGGTTTTAGCCGGTGATGCGGTAGCGACCGCGACGGTCGGGACAGACCCGGACGTAGCGATAATCACTGCGGCCGCCGTATTCCGTCGGGGCGACGGCCAGGCGGCAGCGGTTGTTGATGTACCAGCTGCGGTCATAGCGGCCGCTGCGTTGGCCCGAGCGATAGGTGCGGGGCTCACGGTAATCATAGGTCTGGGCATAGGTGTAGTAGTAGCCGTCGTCGTCGCAATCGGCGGCCTTCTCGCCGATGTTGGCGCCGATGACCCCACCGACCAGGGCGCCGAGAACGGTGCCTTCGGTCTGGCTGTTGGTGGCGGCGACGTTGTTGCCGATGGCGGCGCCGGCCAGGGCGCCGATCAGGCCGCCGACGACCTTGCTGCGGTCTTCCCGGCGCTCACAGCGATCATCGCGCCAGTCGGCGTAGTAGTCGCGGCCGTCGCGGTCGTTGCCGTAGCCACCGGCGGTGCGGCCATCCGGATCATAGCGCCATTCGCCGTAGCGGCGGACGTAGGACCCATAGCCGTTGCGGCGGTCGAACTCGGCGCGGTCGCGCTCCCACTGGGCGCGGCGCTGTTCATAGTCGGATCGGCGCTGCTGATAGGCGGCCTGCCGCTGCTGGTAGGCAGCTTCCCGCTCTTGCCATTCGCGGCGGGCGGCCTCGTATTCCTGTTGCTCGCGGCGATAATCTTCCTGCTGGTCCTGCCACTGCTCATAGGTCTGAGCCGGAGCCTGGGCCGGGGCGGGCGCCCGGCGATATTGCGCCAGGGCCGTGGCCGGAATGGCGGTGCTGGCCACCAGAATACTGGCGAGCGCGATGGCGATGGTCTTGTTGGACTTCATGGGTCTTTCTCCAGGCGGTTCCCAGGCGGCATCACGCCGCCCCCGGCGGACCTCCCATCCCCAGTAGAAATGGGCCTGGGGTCCGATGATCACCAAACGCCCTGGCGGCCAACGGGTTGCCCCCGCCCCGTATTGGGTATCAGAGCAGGGCGTCGCGGGTCGGCAGGCCGAGCAGCACCCGGCCGGCGAGCTCGAACACGGACGGGGCGACCATGATGTGGTGGGTGATCACATGGGCGTCGCGGAAACGGCGTTGCAGCGGGCTGTCCAGGAAGACCGCCGCCCCGCCGCCCAGGTCGTAGATGCGGCGCGTGGCCTCGGCGCAGGTCTGGGCGGCGTGGGCGCAGGCCAGGCGCAGATGGGCGCGGTCGGCGATAGGAATGGAGCCGGCCTGGACGGCGCGCCACAGGGTGTCGATGGACTCGTGGAAGCGGCTGCGGGCCGCCTCGACCAGGCCGGTCACCTGGGCGAACTCGGCCTGCACGACATTGCGTTCGGCGAGGGTGCGGCGTGAGCCCTGGCTGGAGCTCGACCCCGCGATGGCCGCGAACTCGGCGAGGGCGCCGCGCGCGTTGCCGAGAGCGACGGCGGCGACACCCATGGCCAGCATGCAGAAGGCCGGAAAGCGGAAGACCGCCGCGGACGCCAGCGGCGGGTCGGCGTGCAGGGCCACCGAGCGCCCCTTGGGAACCAGCAGGTCCTTGACCGCGAAGTCGAGGCTGCCCGTGCCACAGAGGCCGGAGGTGCGCCAGGTATCGATGAATTCGACCTCTCCGGCCGGGAACAGCATCATGCGATGGAGAGGCTCGCCGTCGGCATCCAGCTGCGGACCGCCCTCCCCCATCAGCACCGCGCCGCCCGCCACCCAATGGGCGTTCTGCGAGCCGCTGCCCCACTTCCAGCGGCCGGTGACCCGCCAGTGGTCGCCGGCGTCGATGGCCCGGCCCATGGGGGCGAACACACCGGCGGGCAGGGTGTTGGCGTCACCGAACACCTCGCGCGCGTGGTCGGGAGACAGACGGGCCGACATCATCGCCGTGGTGGCGGCGATCATCAGGCACCAGCCGGACGAGGCGTCGCCCTCGGCCAGGGTCTCGATGGCGCGGGCCACGGTGGCCGGTTCGGACTCATGGCCGCCGAGTTCGGCGGGGACCAGCATGCGCAGCAGGCCCGAGGCGGCCATGGCCTGGGCAAGGTCAGCCGGGAAGCGACGGCCCTGCTCGATCTCATCAGCGCGGGGACGGACCTGGTCGCGCAGGCTTTCGGCGGCGGCGATCGGGTTCATGGTCATCCCTTCAGGCGCCAAAGCGCCGCGAGGTTGTTGCGCTGCATGTTCGACGATCCGCCGACGATGGGCATGCTGAGCAGGTCGCGCACGTTGCGCTCGATGTCGTAGTCGGCGCTCATGGCGTAGGCGCCCATGATCTTCTGGCAGGCGAGCGCGATCTCGACGCCGGTCTCGGCGATGAACAGCTTGGCCATGCTGGTCTCGGCGGCGCAAGGCTGGCCGTCGTTGGCCAGGCCGGCCGCGTGATAGAGCATCAGGCGACAGGCCTCGAGCCTGGTCTTCGCATCGACCAGAGCATGGCGCACCGCCTGGTGGCCACTGATGACCTTTCCGAACTGCTCGCGGGTCTGGGCGTATTCCCAGGCTTCTTCCAGCGCCGCCTGGGCGAGGCCGAAGGCGCAGGCGGTGATCTCCAGCTTCTCGATATCGAGGGCCCGGCCGGCCAGCATGCCCCAGCCGCGGTTCCATTTCTCCTCGCCGCCGACGATGGCCGAGGCGGGGAGGCGGACCCCGTCGAAGTGGACGTCCGACGAGAGGGTGTAGCGCAGGTTCACATGGTCGATCGGGGTGATGGTGACGCCCGGCGCATTGGTCGGGATGAGAACGAAGCTCAGCCCCTGGCGGGCCGGAGCGTCGGGGTCGGAGCGGACCAGGCAGTAGATGTAGTCGGAGAAGTCGGCGCCGGTGCACCAGCGCTTGGCCCCGTCGATGACGATCTCGTCGCCCTCGCGGCGGGCGCGGGTGGTCACCGCCGACAGGTCGCCGCCGACATCGGGCTCGGAAAGGCCATAGGCGAAGATCAGTTCGCCCTTCGCGAGACGCGGCAGGAGCTGGGCCTTCTGCTCGGGCGAGCCGTTCTCGAGGATGTTCATGCCGCCGTAGAAGGCGCACTGGATGAAGGGGCCGGCGAGGAAGGATCCCGCCCGGCACAGCTCCTCGATGGCGGCGACGGCGGCGAGGATGTCGGGACCGGAGCCGCCGTATTCTTCCGGCACCGTCAGGCCGCAAAGGCCCATGGCGGCCAGTTCGGCGTAGAGGTCGCGCGGGAAGGTATGGGTGCGGTCCCATTCTCGGCGCTTCTCGCGCGGCGCCTTCTCGGTAACGAAGCGCTGGAGTTGACGGCGGAGCTCGGTGACGTGGGAAGGCTCCATCATTCCCCCGTCAGGTTGGCTTGGCGCCGTTCGCGGAAGGCGTTCACCGCCTCGGCGCGGTCGGCGGTCATGTTGGACAGCATCTCGTAGGCGACGGCGGCGTCGCTGGTGCTGACGGCCAGCTGCTTCAGCGCAATGTTGGCCACGGTCTTGGTCCAGCGCACCGCCCAGCGCGGGTTGGCGAGGATCTTGCCGACGATGTCGGCGACCTTGGCGTCGAGCTCATCGGCCGGGACGGCGTAGTTGATCAGTCCCATGCGGGCGGCCTCGTCGGCGCGCAGCAGTTCGCCCGTCATCAGCAGTTCCTTGGCGCGCGCAAAACCGATCAGTTGCGGCCAGATGACCGCCCCGCCATCGCCGGCCACCAGCCCGACCTTGACGTGGGGATCGCCGATCTTGGCCGTCTCGTCGGCGATGATCACATCGCACAGCAGGGCGATGGTGGCGCCCAGACCCGCCGCCGCGCCGTTCAGCCGGCAGATGATCGGCTTTTCCATGTCGAGCAGGGTGGAGACGATGCGCTTGGCGTCGTGGGCGATGGCGCGGAAGGCGGCGGGTCGTCTGATCTGTTCGTCGAACCAGTCGAAGTCGCCGCCGGCGCAGAAGGCGCGGCCCTGGCCGGTCAGGATGATCAGGTCGCTGTCCTCGTCGGCCTGCAGCTCGATGAACAGCCGGGCCAGTTCGTCGTGCATGGCGGCGTCGACGGCGTTCACCGCATTGCCGGTGATGGTCACGGTCAGGATGCGGCCGTCGCGGTCGAAGCGGAAGCGCGTGTAGTTCTGGAGAAGCGGGTGGGTCATGCGGGATCCGGGCTCAAACGGGCGAGGCGGCGGCCGAAGTTCTCGCCGCGGAACAGGCCGCAGAAGGCCTCGGGCAGGGTTTCCAGACCATCGAATTCCTCGATGGCGATCTTCAGCGAGCCGTCGGCGATCCAGCCGGCCATCGTCGCCTGGGCCTCGGGGAAGCCGCGCAGGTCGTCGAACACCACCAGCCCCTCCATGCGGACGCGGTGCGTGATGAAGACGGATGTGTTCTTGATGCCCACCCGGTCGGCGGCCTCGACATTGTAGTCGGCGACCTGGCCGGAGACGACGACGCGGCCGCGCAGGCGCATCATCGGCAGGACCCGGTCGATGCTTTCATTGCCGACATTGTCGAACAGGATGTCGACGCCCTTTGGACAGGCCGCCGCGATGGCCGCCGTCAGATCGGGAACGGCCTTGTAGTCGATCACCTCGTCGAAACCGGCCTCGTCCTTCAGCCAGGCGCATTTCTTCGCGCCGCCGGCCACGCCGACGACCCGCAGGCCGAGCTTCTTGCCGATCTGGCCGGCCGTGGCGCCCACCGGTCCGGCGGCGGAGGTGACCAGCAGGGTCTCGCCCTCTTTCGCCTGACCCAGGCGATGCATGCCGAACCAGGCGGTCATGCCGGGCACGCCGAGCACGCCGATCCAGGCGCCGAGCGGCACGCCCCTCGGCTTCCATTCAGCGGGGATCTTCTGGATGACGCCACGGCCATCGGAGACGAGATGCTCGCGCCAGCCGCCGCCGGCGGCGAGAACATCGCCGACCGCAAAGTTCGGGTTGTTGCTCTCCTCGACCTGGGCGACCGCGAAGCCGTCGATGCCCTCGCCGATCTTCATCGCCCCGGCGTAGCTGTCGCCGCCCGAGAGGCGCGAGCGCATGCCCGGGTCAACCGAGGCCAGGATGGTGCGGGCGCGGAACTGGCCTTCGGCGAGATCGGGGAGCTCCGCTGTCTCAAGCCGGAAGTCGTCAGGCGTTGGGGCGCCGCTCACATGGCGGGCCAATACCCACCGCCTCGTCATTACGGTCACCGAGCCTCCCATCCCGGCTCTATGGCGGCCGGCGTTGGGATGCAGCTTAGGGGGTCACACCGGGAAAGGGGAAG
>JBILYE010000030.1:0-21210 GCA_044377925.1 Caulobacter sp.
GGGGTCCGCCCCGGTGATCGCGATCTACAAGGACGAGCCCTAGAAGGCGCACGATGAGCAAGAAGAACTGGATCCCCGTTCGCGGCGCGCAAGGCCAATACAGCCGTCAGGCCCATGCCGACCTGCCCGAGGGCGCCTATGAGCGGGAGATGTCCAAGGAGGGCTTCTTCGGCCCGGCGGCCTTCCTCTATCACCCGCGTCCGCCGACGGGCTGGTCGAAGTTCGAGGGACCGCTGCGACCGCGGGCATACGATCTCAACCGCCTGAACCAGCCGCAGGCCTCGCCCTGGGACGCCCCCGTGGTGCTGCACAACAGCGCCACCGAACTGCGGTTCTGGAAGCCGCACGGCAAGCTGACCGACCTGGCCCGCAACGCCGATGGCGACCAGCTGCTGTTCATCCATGCCGGGGCGGGGGACCTGTTCACCGACTTCGGGCGGATCGGCTACCAGGCCGGCGACTATCTCTATCTGCCGCGCGGCACGATGTGGCGGCTGGCCCCGTCAGACCCCACGGCCGTGCTGACCATCCAGGCGACCAACACCCACTACACCCTGCCCGACAAGGGTCTCCTCGGCCCCCACGCCATCTTCGACCCCGCCATCCTCGACACCCCCGTGATGGACGAGGCCTTCCGCGACCACCAGGCGCAGGCCGGCGAGTTTCCGGTGCGGATCAAGAAGCGCGACCAGGTGTCGGTGGCGACCTATGACTACAATCCGCTCGACGCCGTCGGCTGGCACGGCGAGCTGTCGCCGGTGCGGCTGAACGTCAAGGATATCCGGCCGGTGGTCAGCCACCGCTATCACCTGCCGCCGAGCGTCCACACCACCTTCCTCAGCGACCGGTTCGTGGTCTGCACCTTCACGCCGCGACCGTTCGAGACCGATCCGGGGGCGATCAAGATCCCCTTCTTCCACAACAACGACGATTTCGACGAGGTGCTGTTCTACCACGCCGGCGACTTCTTCAGCCGCGACCACATCGAGAGCGGCATGATGACCTTCCACCCGAGCGGCTTCACCCATGGGCCGCACCCGAAGGCGCTGAAGAACATGCTGGTCCAGCCGAAGCCGGCGACCGACGAATACGCGGTGATGATCGACACCCGCGACCCGCTCGAGGTCGGTGACGGCGCTTCGTCGGTCGAGAACCCGGCCTATGTCGACAGCTGGAAGACGCCGGGGTGAGTGGTTTGCGTGCTTCGACACCCGGCCTTGCGGTCGCTGCTCAGCATGACTGGCCTTTGTGCCAGTCTCCGCCGTCCGTCATCCTGAGCAGCCCGCGCAGCGGGCGTGTCGAAGGACGCACGGACCGATGAGCGATCCCGATCTCCTGGCCTTCGCCGAGGACGAGCTGACCCGGGCCCTGACCCTCAGCTGGCGCGATCTTTCGAAGATCACCCCCTGGGGCGACACCTTCGACGGCCTGTCGCCGGCCGGACGTGAGGTCGAGGTGGAGCGAAACTACATCTGGGCCGCAGACGAAGGCGGTGACATTCTCTGCGAGGTGGCCGTCTTCGGAGGTCCATCGCGTTACGACCAGGGGGCGCGGGTCAGTCGCCTCATCAAGAAACCGTAAGAAGGAAACGCCCGTGAAGCTCGCCTCCCTCAAGTCCGGCCGTGACGGCAAGCTGGTCGTGGTGTCCAACGATCTGGCCTGGTGCTTCGACGCCTCCGCCGCCGCCCCGACCCTGCAGGCGGCCCTCGATGACTGGGAACGGTGCGAGCCGATCCTCAAAGCCCTGTCGGCCAGCCTGGAGGTCGGCGGCGTGCCGCGCGACCGCTTCCACGAGCATGACGCCGCCAGCCCCCTGCCGCGCGCCTACCAGTGGGCGGACGGGTCGGCCTACGTCAATCACGTGGCCCTGGTGCGCCAGGCGCGGGCCGCCGAGATGCCGGACAGCTTCTGGACCGATCCTTTGATATACCAGGGCGGCTCGGACAGCTTCCTGGGGCCGCGCGACGCCATCCCGCTGGCCGACGAGGCCTGGGGCTGTGACCTGGAAGGCGAGATCGCCGTGATCACCGGCGACGTGCCGCAAGGGGTCAGCCGCGAGGAGGCCCTGAAGCACATCCGCCTCGTCATGCTTTGCAACGACGTCTCCCTGCGCAACCTGATCCCGGGCGAGCTGGGCAAGAACTTCGGCTTCTTCCAGTCCAAGCCGGCCAGCGCCTTCTCGCCGGTGGCGGTGACGCCCGATGCGCTGGGGGATGCCTGGAAGGACGGCAAGCTGCACGGCCGCCTTGATGTCGAGCTCAACGGCAAGGCGTTCGGCGAGGCCGATGCCGGCGTCGACATGACCTTCGACTTCGGGACCCTGATCGCCCATGCCGCAAAAACGCGCAATCTGGTGGCCGGCACCATCATCGGCTCGGGCACGGTCTCCAACCGTGACGCCGAGGGCGGCCCCGGCAAGCCGATCAGCGACGGCGGACTGGGCTACAGCTGCATCGCCGAGGTGCGCACGGTCGAGACCCTGCTCACCGGAGAGGCGAAAACGCCTTTCCTGAAACACGGCGACACGGTGCGGATTGAGATGCGCGACGCCCGGCGGCACAGCATCTTCGGCGCCATCGAACAGACCGTGGCGCCAGTCTGATGAGGAGGCGCCGCGTGGCGGGCCATCTTTCTCTTGCGCCCACACCCGGCGAGGCCGACCCCTCGACCCTGGCGCTCGACGACTACCTGCCGTTCCGGCTGTCGGTGGCGTCCAACGGCGTCTCGCGCCTGATCGCCCGGGCCTATGAGGACCGCTTCGGCCTGACCATCCCGCAATGGCGGCTGATGGCGGTTCTGGCCGAGGGGGGGCTGACGCAGCAGCAGGTCGTCAGCCGCACGGTGATGGACAAGGTCACCGTCAGTCGGGCGGCCCGCGAACTGGTCGCCCGCAGCCTGCTGGCGCGGGATACCAACATCGGCGACGGGCGCAGCCACCTGCTGGCCCTGACTGCCATGGGCCGGGGCCTGCACGCCGAGATCGCCCCGCTGGCCAAGGCCTATGAGGCGGCCCTGCTGACCGGCTTGGCTCCCAGCGAGGTGGCGACCCTCAAGCGGCTGTTGATGCGGCTGGAGGCGGCGGCGAGCAAGCTGTCGGGGGCCGGGGGGCGCTAGACGCGGCCTGCGTGGACGGCTACGGCGGGCCCATGATCAGCGCCCTCGACGCAGCCATGCTTCGCAATGACCCCGTGCTTGCCGGCGCGCTGCTGGCCCTCAACAACGCCCATGCCGTTGAGCTGTCGCTGCTGGATGGCGCCGGACTGGAGCGGCTGGTCGGCGCGGCCTTCGTCGCCCGGCGCGTCGGGCTGGCCGACGCGCTGCTGATCACCTTTGATCAGGACTCCGACTACGACAGCCCTAACTTCCTGTGGTTTCGCGATCGCTACGAGCGCTTCGTCTACGTCGACCGCGTGGTCACCGCCGAGGCGGCGAGGGGCAGGGGACTGGCCCGCGCGCTGTACGGCGACCTGATCGCGCAGGCGCGGGCGGCGGGTCACCAGCTGATTGTCTGCGAGGTCAACGCCGACCCGCCCAATCCGGCCTCGGAGGCTTTTCACCGCGGGTTCGGCTTCGAGCCGGTGGGCGAGGCCCTGCTCGCCAATGGCAAGACCGTATCCTATCTCGCCCTCCGCATCGCGGCGAGCTGACGGCGTCAGAGCTGGCGCTTGCCGCACCGCTCGCAGACGCGGGTGCCCCGCCGCGAGCGGCTGTTGCGCCAAAGATGTCCCGTCAGCAGGCACTGCAGGAACTTCAGCGGCTTGAAGGTCATCGGTCCGTCCACGCCCTGTCCTGCCTGCTTCGCGGATTTATCGCAACGCCCGATGCGTCGTTGACGCCAAGGATCGCGCCGCTAGATTGCCGGGCCTTCGCGACCCGTTTGCGCGGGCCCCTGTGGTGGAATTGGTAGACGCGCCGGACTCAAAATCCGGTTCCGCAAGGAGTGTCGGTTCGAGCCCGACCGGGGGCACCACGGCGCTTGAACGGCCACACCCGGGGCATCCATGAGCTATCTGCTGTTCTATTCGCCGGGCACGGCCAGCCTGGCGGTTCACTGGATGCTGATCGAGCTGGGCCTCGCCTTCGAGGCGGAGCGGGTGGACATCAAGGCCGAGCGCTCTGCGGCCTATCTCGAGCTCAATCCGTCCGGTCGGGTGCCGACCCTGGTCGTCGACGGCGCGCCGGTCAGCGAATCGGCGGCCCTTCTGATGCTGCTGGCCGAGCGGCATCCGGAGGGCGGATTTTCCCCGGCCGTGGGCTCACCCGCCCGCGCGGCCTGGATGGAGGCCATGCTGCTGCTGGCCAATGGCCTGTCGCCGGCCATGCGGGACTGGTTCTACGCCGACAAGGATGGTGACCCCGCCGGCGCCGAAGCGGTGCAGGCGCTCGCCAGGCTGCGGATCGAGGGCGTTTTCGAGCGGCTGGACGGCATGCTGGCCGACGGCCGGCCCTATCTGCTGGGCGAGGCGCTGACGACAGTCGACTTCCTGGCCACCATGCTGATGCGGTGGTCACGCAACATGGACCGGCCGGCCACCGGGTGGTCGAAACTCGGCCCTTACGTGACCCGCATGCGGGCGCGGCCGGGGTTCATCGAGGTCTGCCGGCGTGAGGGCCTCACCGAGTGGATCAACGCCTGAAGTGTAGCCCTGGTAGGTTTTGGTTGTGCGGAACTCGAAGGCATGGGTTTCGGTTCCAATGGTCGCGGTGACTTTTGAGACTGCGACTGTGTTGCCGCAATAGCTGTGCTCCGGGGCGACTGTGGAGCGGCGCATGGCGGTCTGCCTGTCGTCACTTCATGAGAATGATCGGACGAAGTCGCGATCTGGAACCCGCAGGGTTATGGCCAGTTGCCGGCCAATCCTGGCAGGCCTGGCAACAGGCCGCTGACCGTCAGGGGCGCCTTGCGAGGCCTGGAGCGGATCGCCCATCGGATCGCCAGGGGGATCATCGCCGCGATCAACAGCAGCTTCAGAATGATCAGCCAGCCCATCGGGGTCGGCAGGACGATCAGCACATAGACCATCAGGGCCAGCATCGACCCGGCGAACGCCAGCTGGGCCAGGTAGCTGCCCGGACTGTCTCCGACCGAGGCTTTCGCGTCCGGGGCGTGGGCGATGACCCGGTCGAGGCAGGCGAGGACGAAGGGGATGAAGGTCACGGAGCGGTCCTCGAAATCGCCGACCGTCCTGAAGTGACCATTGTCGATCAGCAGCCGGGAGCCCTTGCGTGTGGTCAGCTCGAAGACGTGCCGCCAGCGCTTCAGGCGGCTGGGCGTGAAGGCGGCTCGTACGGCGCCGACGTCCTTCCACAGCAGGGTCAGGCTGTCGCCGGACGGCTGGGTCCAGATCAGGCAGTCGTCCTCGACGGACCAGACATGCTCGCCCTTTTCGAAGGCGTTCTCGCGTTTTGAATAGGTGGTGGTCATCGGCCGGTCCCCCCGTCTGTCGAAGCCCTTCAGCCTCGAACGCGAGCTTGAGGTGAACCCGCTCTCCACGCGCCTCCCGAAAAGGGGGCAGGGACGCTTGTCGGGCCTCAAACAAGCGTTCAACATGACCCCAAAATCAGGGGGAACGCCGCGTTCATGGCTGCCGAGAAACACCCAGGCTGGCGTCTCGCCGCCTTTGCCAGCCCGGCCATCCCGCTGTCGGCGATGATGCTGCCGCTGACCATCTACCTGCCCAACTACTATACCAAGGAACTGGGGGTCGACATGGCGGCGGTCGGCGCGGCCGCCATCCTGATCCGCCTCTTCGACCTGGGGTTCGATCCCGCCTTCGGCAGCCTGATCGACCGGGTTCGCACCCCGTGGGGCCGCTTCAAGCCGTGGGTGGTGATCGGCTGTCCGATCGCCATGCTGGCGATCTACAACCTCTTCATGGCCAAGGTCGGCGTCGGGGCGGCCTATCTGACCCTGTGGCTGATCGTCGTCGGGATCGGTCAGTCGACCAGTCAACTCAGCATGATGGCCTGGGCCTCGCAGGCGGCCACGCAATACCACGAGCGCTCACGCATCTACGGCTGGTGGCAGGGGCTGACGGTGGCCGGGATGCTGTTCATCCTCACGCTGCCGGTGATCGTCGGGAAGCTGGGCGGCAGCGACACCGCCGGCGTGCATGCCATGGGCTGGTTCGTGATCGCCGCGCTGCCGCTGACCATCGCCCTGGCGCTCAGCGTCATGCCCGAGCCCGTGACCGCGAGCGGCCAGAGCCGCATCAACTGGCGGCACTACTGGGTGATGATCAAGGAGCCGACGGTGTTGCGGGTGCTGGCCGTCGACATCGTCATCGGCACCGCGCCGACCATCGCCGGCACCCTCCTGTTCTATTATTTCGAGAGCGTGCGCGGCTACGACCGGGGCGATACCGCCTTCATGCTGCTGTTCTACTTCCTGGGCGCCTTGGCCGGCGCACCGTTGTGGACGTTGCTGGCCAAGAAGATCGGCAAGCACCGGGCCCTGATGTCGGCGGCGCTGTTCTATGCGGTGGTCCAGGTCGGGGTGCTGGTGGCGCCAACCGGCGCGTTGATCGGAACGATGGTGATGTTCGTCGCCGGCCTGCCGTTCTCGGCCGGCGGCATTCTGTTACGCTCGATGATGGCCGACGTCGCCGACGTGGTTCGACTGCGCACCGGCGTCGACCTGTCCGGCATGCTGTTTTCCCTGCTCGCCGGCAGCGTCAAGATCGGCACCACCATCGCTGTCGGCGGCAGCCTGTTCGTGCTCGCCGCGGTCGGTTTCAAGGCCGAGGCCGGGGCGGAGAACAGCAAGCTGGCGCTCGATACGCTAAGCGGCATGTTCGCCGTCCTGCCGGCCGGGTTGGGGGTTGTGGCCGCCTGGCTGATCAGCGGCCACAAGCTGGACAAGGTGGCGCACGATCTGGTGCAGGCCGAGCTGCGGGCGCAACAGGCGGGGGGCGCGGTCGAGGCCGTGCCGGCCTTTGTACGGACCACGCCGGTTGACGTGGCCGAGGACCCGCCGGTGGGCAAGGTCTGAGCCTCTGGGCGACGGGACCGCCGCGAGGCATAGTGAGCAAAGACCAGGGGAGACGCCGCATGACCCGCTCCAACGTGCTCGACATCGAGCCTCTGTCGCCGGCCATCGGGGCGGTGCTGCGCGGGGTCAATCTGGCCGAGCCGGCCAGCGACGACCTGATCGGCGACATTCGGGCCGCGCTGCTCAGACACCAGGTCATCTTCTTCGAGGGCCAGGACTTCACCCCGACCCAGCAGCGCGACTTCGCGGCCCGCTTCGGCGACCTGCATGTGCATCCGCTCTACGACCGAGATGAGGGCCACCCGGAGATCATGATCATCGACAATCACGTCGATAACCCCACCGACAACAACTTCTGGCACACCGACGTCACCTTCATTGACACCCCGCCGATGGGCTCGATCCTGGCGGCGCGGCAGCTGCCTCCGCTCGGTGGCGACACCATGTGGGCCTCGATGACCGCCGCCTACAACGCGCTTTCAAAACCGATGCAGAAGTTCCTGCAAGGGCTTGAGGCCGTTCACGATTTCTCGTTCGCCTTCACCGCCGAGGGGCTGGCCGGATCGCAGGCCGGCCGCGAGAAGTACGAAAAGGCCGTGGCCGCCAACCCGCCGGTCACCCACCCGGTCATCCGCACCCATCCGGAGACCGGCGAGCCCGGCATCTTCGTCAATTCGGTGTTCACCCGGCGGATCAAGGGCCTGCGGCGCGAGGAGTCCAAGGCCCTGATGGCCTTCCTCAACAACCACATCCAGCAGCCGGAGTTCGTCGTCCGCTGGCGCTGGCGGCCGGGCGACGTGGCCTTCTGGGACAACCGCAACACTCAGCACAGGGCCGTCGACGACTTCCTGCCGCACCGCCGGATCATGACCCGGGCGACGGTGCTTGGCGACAAGCCCGTGTTCCGCGCGTGACGCGGACGGCAAGCTGTTCCTGCGGCGCCCTGAAGGTGCACTGCGAAGGAGAACCGGTGCGCGTCAGCGTCTGCCATTGTCTGGCTTGCCAGCAGCGGACGGGCAGCGCCTTCGGCCTGACGGCGCGGTTCGACAACGACAAGGTGACTGTCGAGGGGCCGAGCGCGCAGTGGTCGCGGACGGGGGATGAGGGCACGACCGCCGACTTCCAGTTCTGTCCGACCTGCGGCTCGACCGTGCTGTGGCGCGCGCGGGAGTTTCCCGGCGTCACGGCCGTGGCCGTCGGCGCCTTCGCCGACCCGACGTTCCAGCCGCCGATCCGCACCGTCTACGAAAGCCGCGCCCACCCCTGGCTGGAGGTTCACGGCATCCAGGAACGCTGGGACTGACGCGGGAAGTCAGCGGCAGGCGGCGACGCAGGCCCTGGCCAGTTCAGCCGAACCGTCGATCAGCGGCACGGCGAGATCTTCACCCGACAGCACCAGCGGGACTTCCGTGCAGCCGGCGATCACCACTTCCGCCCCCTGCTGCTCAAGCCCGCCGGCGCAGGCGGCCATCAGCGCCCGTATGGTGGGTCCGGTCTCCCCCGCCTTGATCCGGTAGAGGATGTCCATGAAGGCCGCCTGGGCCTCGTCGGTCGGCAGCACCGGCTCACGACCCGCCGCAATCAGCCGGTCCCTGTAGAGATCCAGCGCCAGCCGGGTGCCCAGCACCCCGACCCGCCGGGCATCACCGGCCGCCGCGATGGCGATATCGATCAGGTCCAGGAAGGGCAGGGCGCTGGCCGCCGCGATCTCATCGGCATGCAGGTGGGCGGTGTTGCACGGCATGGCCAGCACCTCCGCCCCCGCATCCCGCAGGCGCACCGCCATCGCCGCCAGCACGGGCCCCGCCGCCCCGTCGCCGACATTGCGGTCGGGAACCTGCGGGTTCAGGTCCATCAGCACCCGGATGTGGTCCTGGTCGCGCGCCGCCGGCGTGGCGGCCTGCAGCTTGGCCAGGAAGTCGAGGGTGGCGGCGGGGCCCATGCCGCCGAGGACGCCCAGCACCTTCATGCCAGGCCGGCTTCCAGCTCGTAGTGATAGCCGGACAGCCCCTGCGCCCCGCCCGTATGCAGGAAGACCACGGTCTCCCCCTTGAAGGCGCCGGCCTTGCTCAGCGCGATCAGACCCTTGAGCGCCTTGCCGGTATAGACCGGGTCGAACAGCAGCCCCTCGGTGCGGGCGGCGAGGCTCAGCGCGTCCACCACCGCCTGGTCGATCAGCCCGTATCCGGCCCCGACAAAGTCACAGTCGGCGACGACCTGTTCGCGCTTCACCCGGTCCTCGTGGCCAAGGCGTGCGGCCGTCTCGACGGCCAGCTTGAAGACGTTTTCTTCCTGCTTCGCCTTCGGCGCCCGGACGCCGATTCCAAGAATGGGTATGTCGGCGCCGCTGACCGCGAAACCGGCGACCAGGCCGGCATGGGTGCCGGCGCTCCCCGTGGCGGTGACCAGGCGATCGATCTTCAGGCCCGTGGCGTTGGCCTGATGGGCCAGCTCCAGCGCGCAATCGACATAACCCAGAGCGCCGGTGCTGTTCGAGCCGCCGCCAGGGATGATGTAGGGCCGCTTGCCCTCGGCCCGCAGCTGCCCGGCAAGCTCTGCCATGGCGGCGTTCATGTCGGTGTCGGCCGGCACCGTGCGCATCGTACCGCCCAGCAGCCGGTCGAGCAGCACATTGCCGCTGCCCACATAGTCCGGGCTGCGATTGCCGGTCCGGTCCTCGAGGATGATCTCGCACCCCAGCCCGTAGCGGGCGGCGGCGGCGGCCGTCTGGCGCACATGGTTGGACTGCACCGCCCCCTGGGTGATCAGGGTGTCGGCCCCGGCCTCCAGCGCCTCGCCCAGCAGGAACTCCAGCTTGCGGGTCTTGTTGCCGCCGCCGGCCAGGCCGGTGCAGTCATCGCGCTTTATCCACAGATCTATCCCCAGGGCGGCGCCCAGCCGCGGAGCCGGTTCCAGCGGCGTCGGCAGGTGGGCGAAACGGGCGCGGGGAAAGCGGGTCAGGTTCATTTGTGATGCCACCGTTTTGCGAAGCATGGTATGTTTCGCATGGTCATAACTCGAAGACTGGGGAGGAAACATAATGCCCAGTAAAATCGCGTTCGCCACCGCCGCCCTGACGGTAGCTGCCATCATCGCCGCCACCCCCGCTTCGGGCGCGGCCCTCGTGCTCGGCGCGGGACTGGCGACGGTCTGTTCCAAGGCCGCCATCGGCGGTCGCCAGGATCTGAAATCCATCGACACCTGCACCCTGGCTCTGGAAACCCAGGCCATGGGCCAGCGTGATCGCGCCGGCACCTTCGTCAACCGCGGCATCCTCAAACTTCGCCGCGCCTCATACGACGACGCCCGCACCGATTTCGCCAACGCCCTGCGCCTGTCACCGGACCTGGGCGAAGCCTACGTCAACTGGGGCGCCAGCCTGATCGCCGAGCAGAGGTATGCCGAGGGTCTCTCCGAGATCGATCGCGGCATGGCGCTCGGCGTCGATGAGCCCGAGAAGGCCTGGTACAACCGGGCCATCGCCTATGAGGCCATGGGCGACCCGAAACAGGCCTACCTGGCCTATCAACAGGCCATCGCCCTGGCCCCGGACTGGAAGGAGCCGCAGCTGCAGCTCACCCGCTTCCAGGTGACCCGCAAGTGAAGACAACGCCCGTGATCCTCTCGGGCCTGCTGATGGCGCTGGCGGCGGCTTCCTCCGCCGGCGCGTCAGTCCTGGTGCTGGGCGAAGGCCTGGCGCCGGCCTGCTCCAAGGCGGCCTTCCGCGGCAAGGCGGACCGGGCCTCCGTCGAGACCTGCACACGCGCCCTGAACGAAGCGCTGGCGACCCGTGACCGCGCCGGCACCCTGGTCAACCGGGGCGTGATGCTCATGCGCGGCAAGTCCTACAACGATGCGGCCCGGGACTTCGAGGACGCCATCCGCCTGTCCCCGGAACTGGGCGAGGCCTTCGTCAACCGCGGCGTGCTGCGGATGGCGGACCGCGACTATGCCGGCGCCCTGGCGCAGATCGACCAGGGCATCCGGCTTGGCGTCGATGAACCGGCCAAGGCCTACTACAACCGCGCCATTGCCCAGGAGGGTCTCGGCGACGCCAGGGCGGCCTGGCTGGACTACCGCAAGGCTCAAACGCTGGATCCCGAGTGGGATGCGCCGGCGAAACAGCTGTTGCGGTTCAAGGTCGAAGCGAACTGAGCAACGGCGCGCCCTTCTCCCGCTCGCCGGGAGAAGGATCGGAGACGCCTCACCCGCGTTCCTGTGGACGCACCGCCCCTAATCAGGTCACTGTGCGCTGAAACGGGCTGGGAGACCTCCACATGGAATGGCGCGGCGGCCGCCGGGGCGGCAATATCGAAGACCGGCGGGGCATGGGCGGCGGCGCCGTGGTCGGCGGCGGGATCGGCATCCTGGGCATCGCTGCGGTTCTGATCGGGGTCTTCGTCTTCGACATGGACCCGCAACAGGCCATGGACCTGGTCGGCGGCGTCGGCGGCGGCGCCCAGCCGGTGAAGGAAGGCAAGCGCGGCACGCCGCGTGACGAAGCCGGCCAGTTCGTCGATATCGTCGAGCAGTCCAACGCCGAGGTTTGGACGGCCATCTATGGCCAGAAGTACGAGCGGCCGGCCGGCGTCGTGCTCTACGACAACGCCACCCTGACCGGCTGCGGCGGCGGCCAGGCGGCGATGGGTCCCTTTTACTGCCCGACCGACAAGCGCATCTATCTCGACCTGACCTTCTGGAACGACCTGGAGAGCCGGTTCGGAGCCAGCGGTGAGTTCGCCCGCGCCTATGTCATCGCCCATGAGATCGGTCACCATCTGCAGAACCAGCAGGGGGCCATGCAGACGGCCCAGCGGCAGGGCATGCGCGGCGCCGAGAGCGGCGCGGTGCGGCTCGAGCTTCAGGCCGACTGCTACGCCGGCGTCTGGGCGGCGCGGGCCGGGACCCAGGCCGGCGGCGGCCTGCGCTTCAACGCCCAGGACATCATCGACGGCCTCGGCGCCGCCTCGGCGGTCGGCGATGACACCATCCAGTCGAAGACCCAGGGCCGCGTCGTCCCGGACGCCTTCACCCACGGCACGGCGGCGCAGCGCATGCGCTGGTTCCGCGCCGGGTATGAGGCGGGTGATCCGGCGGCCTGCGATACGTTCAACGCGGCGACGCTGTAGAGGTCCGTGCGTGCTTCGACACGCCCGCTGCGCGGGCTACTCAGGATGACGAACAGGGAGCTTTCCACCACCGTTCGTCATGCTGATTAGCGGCCGCAGGCCGCGTGTCGAAGCACGCACCTCCCGCGCCACCTTCAAAAGGGCTCTCAAACCCCGCCGGCGTTTTCGTCCATGCGCACCGTATCGCCCTGGCGGACCCGGTTTTCCCAGGGAACATTCCGGAACAGCAGGTTCCAGATGTTCGCGAACCGCCGCACCAGCGTCTTCGGCGCGGCCAGGGCGGCCGGGGTCAGGAACAGGGTCAGCAGGGTCGAGAAGCTGAGGCCCCAGACCACCGCCGCCGACAGCTGGACCCACCATTCCGAACCCGGCGCCTTGTATTCGAAATGCAGGCCCCGGAAGTTGGGGTGCAGTTCGAACATCAGCGGCAGCAGGCCGATGACGGTCACCACCGTGGTCAGCATGACCGGCCGGAACCGCTGGACGGCCGAACGCATGGCCGCCTCGTCCGGCTCATAGCCTTGCCTGCGTAGCTGATAGAAGGTGTCGACCAGCACGATGTTGTGGCCGACCACGACCCCGGCCAGGGCGATGACCCCTGTGCCCATCATGATCACCGAGATGTAGTCGAAGGTGTGGGCGACATTGACGACCACGCCCAGAAACACCCCGAAAACTGACAGGACGACGGCCGACAGGGTGACCACGATCCCGTAGAAGCTGTTGAACTGCCACAGCAGGATCACGGCCATCATGCAGAGGGTGGCCAGCATGGCGACGGCGAAGAACTTGGCCGCTTCCGCGCCCTCTTCGTCGGAGCCGCTGAACTTCCAGCGCACGGTCGGATCGATCGGCGCCTTCTCCAGCCACGGCCTGAGCTCGGCGATCTTCTGGTTGGCGGCGACCTTGTCGATGGTGTTGGCCTGCAGCAGGATCAGGCGTTGGCCGTCGCGCCGCTGGATGCTGGTCACCTGCTGACCCGGCTTTTCCTTGATGAAATAGCTGGCCGGCACCGGCCCGAAGGGGGTGGTGATCTTCAGCTGCTCGAAGGCGGCGAGGTTGCGGTTCTCCGGCGTGAAGCGGACGCGGATGTCCAGCTCGTCGTCGGCGTCGTCCGGCCGGAAGCGGCCGGCCAGCACGCCCGTGGTGACGAACTGGATGGCCTGGCCGACCGACAGCACGTCGACGCCGTAGCGACCGGCGGCGGCGCGGTCGATGGTCAGGTTCAGCTCGATCCCGGGCGAGGCGCGGTTGTCCTCCTGCTCGATCAGTTGCGGATCGTTCGCCAGCTTGGCCTTCACCAGGTCGGCGGCGCGGTTGAGGGCGGCGGGATCGGAGCCGCGCATCTCGACCTGGACGTCCTTGCCCTGGGGCGGACCGCCCTGCGGCAGGCGCACCTCGGTCAACACGCCGGGCAGGTCGGACACGCGCTCACGGATCGTGTTGGCGATATCCTTGCCGCGCAGGCCCAGGGCCTTGCGCTCCTCGAAGTCGACGAAGTCGACCTGGATGCGACCGATGGAGTCGGCGGGCGGCCCGCCGAAGCCGCCGCTGCCCATCTTGCCGGCCGAGACGTAGAGCGAGTTGATGCCCTTGACGCCCTGCAGCCGCTGTTCGGCCTGGCTGACCAGGATGTTGGCCGATTCCGGCGTCAGGTTGCCCCGCGCCTTGACGTAGACGGTCGCGTACTCGGGGTCCTGGTCGAGGAAGAATTCGGTGCGGTGCTTCTGGCCGAAGAACAGGACGCCGATGATCACCAGGATCACCAGCGCCGCCCCGGTCACCCGGAAGGGGTGGTGGCCTGACCACCAGAGGACGCGGGCGTACCAGCCCATGAAACCGTCCATCTGGCGCGGATCGCCATGCTCCGACTTGCGGATCTCCTCCAGGTGATGCTCATCCACCCCCGCCTTGCGGCCCATGATCGAGCCCAGCGCCGGGGTGAAGATCAGGGCGACGAAGATCGAGGCGCCCAGCACCATCATCAGGGTGATGGGCAGGAAACTCATGAACTTGCCGGGGATGGAGTTCCAGAACAGGAAGGGCACGAAGGCGCACAGCGTCGTCAGCGTGCCGTTGACCACCGGCCAGAACATGCGCGTGCCGGCGGCCGCGAAGGCCTCCTCGCGGTCCATGCCCTCGGCCATCTTCCGGTCGGCGTACTCGACGACAACGATGCCCCCGTCGACCAGGATCCCGACCGCCAGCACCAGGCCGAACATGACCATCTGGTTCAGGGTCAGGCCGAACATCTGCAGCAGCAGGAATCCGATCATGAAACAGACCGGAATCGACAGCCCGACCATGATCCCCTGACGCACGCCCAGGCTGCCGACGATGATGGTCATGACCAGGATGGTGGCGATGATCAGCCCGCTCTCGAGGATGGAGAGGCTGCGCTCGATGAACTCGCTTTCGTCGAAGGTGTATGCGACCTGGATCGTTTCGGGCCAGCGCTTCTGTTCCTCGGCCACGGCGGCGCGGACCTGCTTGACGCTGTCGAGGATGTTGGCGCCGGAGCGCTTGACCACGTCGATGGAGAAGGTCGGCTGGCCGTTGAAGCGGGTGATGCGGCCCGGATCCTTGAAGGTGCGGCGCACCTCGCCGATGTCGCCGACGGTGATCAGCCGGTCGCCGTTGCGCTTGATCGGCAACGCCAGAATGTCTTCCGGCTTCTCGACGACGCCGGGGATCTTGACCGCGAACTCGGTGTCTTTGGTCCGCAGGTTGCCGGCCGGGATCAGCTGGTTGTTGCGGCCGATGACCTGCGACAGCTCGGTGGCGCTGACGTTGGCCGCCTGCATCCGGGCCGGATCGATGGTGACTTCCAGCAACTCCTCACGCCCGCCGCCAAGGTCGGTGCGCAGCACGCCGGGCAGGCTCTCGAGCCGGTCCTGCAGCTCGCGCGCCGTCTGGAACATCGTCCGTTCGGGCGCCGCGCCGAACATCATGATGCCGATGAACGGGTCGTCGTTGACGTTGTTCTCGGAGATGATCGGCTCTTCGGCGTCAGGCGGGAAACGCCCCCGGGCCATGTCGACCTTGGCGCGCACGTCCTGCAGCACCTTGTCGACGTCGAAGCTGGGGTCGAACTCCAGGTAGATGAGGGCGGCGTTCTGCACCGCCACGCCGTTCATCTCCTTCAGCCCCTCAAGGGACTGAAGTTCCGTCTCCAGCGGACGGACCAGCAGCCGCTCGGCGTCCTCCGGCGAGACGCCGGGGTAGGGCACCTGGATGCTGACGAAGGGCACCGGAATATCCGGCGCCGATTCACGGGGCAGGTTGAGATAGGTGACCAGGCCGAAGACGGACAGAACCGCCGCCACGCCCAGCACCACCTTGCGCCGCCGGATGGCGGCATGGATCAGGGCGGAGATCATTGGCTGGCGGCCTTCGCGGGAGCGGCGGCAGCCGGCGCCGGCGCGGCGGTCTCGGCCTTGACGCGGACCGTCTGGCCCTCGTTGACGAAGGCCTGGCCGGCGACGATCAGGTTGATCGGGCCCTCCAGCCCGCTGACCCAGATGCCGTCGGCGCCCTGATCAAGAATCTCGATCGGGGTGAACACCACCTGGCCGGCCCCGACAACGTGGCGAACGCCCTGACGACCGTCCGACCCAAGCACCAGAGCCGAGGAGGGCAGGCGGTGGGCCGACGACACCGGGGTGGCGATACGCACGTCGGCCGACAGGCCGGAGCGGGCGCGGCTGCCCGGGTTGGAGACGACGACCTCGACCCGGTAGGTGCGGGTCTGCGGATCGGCGTCGCGGGCGACGAAGCGGATGCGGCCGCTCAGGGTTTCGCCGGTGGTCAGGACGGCGGTGGCCGACTCGCCGACGCGCACCTTGCCGATCTGGCTCTCTGCCAGGTCGGCGACGATGATCAGCGGGTCCAGCTCCAGCATGGTGCCGCAGGCGCCGCCGGGGGCCAGATAGCTGCCGACCTCGGCCTCGCGGCGGTCGAAGACGCCGCTGAACGGGGCGCGGATGTTGACCTGGCTCAGCAGCACTTCGGCCTGGCGCACGGCGGCCATGGCCCCGTCGAGGTTGGCCTGGTCCTGCAGGACCTGGGTCTGGGAGCGGTACCCCTGCGTGGCCAGGCGCTGCGAGGCCTGCATCTGCAGCTGGCGGGATTTCAGGGCGGCGCGGGCCTGGTCGAGCGAGGCCTGGCGGGCGTCGACCGACAGGCGGCACAGGATGGCGCCGCGACGCACGAAGCTGCCCTCGGCGGCCGGCACGGCGGCGACCGGGCCGGCGGTTTCGGCGCGGACGATGACGGTGCGGGCCGCTTCCGTGCGGCCGCGCAGGATGATGGCCCCGGGGCGCAGTTCCGGCTCAACCAGGCGGGTCGTGACCATGATGGCCTGGGGCGCGGCCTCGGCCTTGGCCTCGGGCTTCTTGGTGACCATGCCCCAGATGCCCCCGCCGATGAAAAGCAGCAGCACGAAGCCCAGGATGCCCAAGGCAACGAGGTGAGATTGTTTGATCTGCATAACCGGCCCTATGGGCGCAGCCGACCTGTCGCGTCGGGCGCGCCTATTTCCCAAGACTTAATCTGAACAGTGTTCTGATATCCGCTCGCACCGCCTTTGAGAAATGAAATTCCGGACAGAATGGACGTTATCGTCCAGCTTCCATGGCCGGAGTGGCGCCCCGCTTGCGGGCCTTTCCATCGCCGTGCTGCCGTCCCATAAGCACATCCATGACCGCCCGACTGTGGGACATCACCCAGCCCCTTCGCCCCGGAATGCCCACCTGGCCGGGCGATACGCCGTTCGAGAGCGGCGGTGTCTGGAGCATGGGCCCGGGGACGCCGGTCAATGTCGGCCGCTTCAGCCAGTCGGTTCACGCCGGCACACACGGCGACGCGCCGTTTCACTATGACGCCGACGGGGTGACGGCCGAGGCGGTCGATCTGCACCTCTATCTCGGGCCCTGCCGCCTGATTGACGTGCGCGCGGCCGGACCGCGAATCGAACCCGCCGACGTCGCCGGCGCCCTGGACGGGGTTCCGGCCCGGGTGGTGCTGCGCACCTATGAGGCGTTTCCGCACCATGCCTGGGACAGCGACTTCAAGGCCATCGCCCCGGCGACCATCGACCTGCTGGCCGACCATGGGGTCCGTCTGATCGGCGTCGATACGGCCTCCCTGGACCCGGAAACCTCCAAAACCATGGACGCCCACCGCCGGGTGGCGGCGCGGGGCATGGCCATTCTTGAAGGCCTGGTGCTGACCGAGCCACCTCCGGGGGACTATGAACTGATTGCCCTGCCGCTGCCGCTGGTCGGGCTGGACGCCTCGCCGGTGCGGGCCGTGTTGCGTGAGTTGAAACCATGACCGACGCCGAAATCGCCGCCCTCGACGCCGCCGACCCGCTGGCGGCCCTGCGCGAAGAGTTCGAGATCCCCGAGGGACTGCTCTACCTCGACGGCAATTCCCTCGGTCCCCTGACCAGGGCCGCGCGGCTTCGCATGGTCGAGGTTGTCGAGCAGCAGTGGGGCCACAGCCTGATCCGCGGCTGGAACGACCACGACTGGATGGGCGCCCCCCGCCGGGTCGGCGACGCTATCGCCGGGCTGATCGGAGCGGAGCCGGGCGAGGTGATCGTCGCCGACTCCACCTCGGCCAACCTGTTCAAGCTGGCCGTCGCCGCCATGCAGGCGCGCCCGGACCGCAAGGTGGTGCTGTCGGAGCCCGGCGACTTCCCGACCGACCTCTACATGCTGGAAGGGACCATCCGGACGCTTGGCGAGGGCCGCCGCCTCGAACTGCGCCCCGCCGACGAGATCGAGGCGGCCCTGACCGAAGAGGTGGCGCTCCTCGTCCTCTGCCACGCCCACTACAAGACCGCCCGCATCCGCGACATGGCCCGGCTGACCGCGGCCGCCCATGCGGTCGGCGCGCTGGTCATCTGGGACCTCAGCCACAGCGCCGGTGTGCTGGAGGTCGACCTGAACGGCTGCAACGCCGACCTCGCCGTCGGCTGCGGCTACAAGTACCTGAACGGCGGACCGGGGGCCCCGGCCTTCCTGTTCGTCGCCCGCCGCCATCAGGACAATCTGGTCTCTCCCTTGTCGGGCTGGATGGGCCATTCGGCGCCCTTCACCTTCCAGGACGCCTACGACCCATCCTGCGGCATCGAACGCTTCGCCTGTGGCACACCGCCCGTTTTGGGCGTCAGCGCTCTGGAGTGCGGCGTGGCCCTCAGCGTCCGGGCCGGCCCGAAGGCCCTCCGGGCCAAGGCGGCGGCCCTGACCGACCTCTTCATCAGCCGGGTCGAAGCGGGGCCGGCGGCCTCGGAATTGCGGCTCGTCACCCCCCGGAAAGCCAGCCAGCGCGGGGGCCACGTCAGTTTTTCCCACCCGGACGGCTACGCCATCGTCCAGGCCCTGATCGCCCGAAACGTCATCGGCGACTTCCGCGATCCCGACATCGCCCGCTTCGGCTTCTCGCCCCTGACCCTCAGCTTCGCCCAGGTCGCCCGGGCAGCCGACATCCTGGGTGAAGTGGTCTCCGGCAGCCTCTACGACCGTCCGGAGTACCGAAAGAGAGCCGCCGTTACGTAAGTGATTTCAACCACTTATCGAATATGTCTAGACATGTTCATGTGATTTCCGGCCCGCCATCGAACCCTCCGCCCGCGTCGGCCGCACCCTGTAGCCCCGATCGACCTCCCGCCGGGCTACAAACACTGACAACCGGTGACGCCCCGACCTACGCCCCGACCTACATTCGCAGCGCATCGACCTACCGGGAAGGCACGCCAAAACAGTCGCTTAGGCCCGTTTCCCTGTCTCGACGACGGAGCGCCAGGTTATAATGTAGGTCCGCTTCGATGACCCCGGCTGACTCCCGCCCGGCCGCGCGCTAGGTAAACCGCCGAAGACAGGAGCCTCCGATGCAGTACCTCCACACCATGGTCCGCGTGAAAGACCTCGACGCCGCGCTCGACTTCTATTGCAACAAGCTCGGCCTGGCCGAGGTCAGCCGCTACGATAACCAGGGCGGCCGCTTCACCCTGGTCTTCCTGGCCGCGCCGGACGACGTCGAACTGGCCGGCCAGCGCAAGGGGCCGATGGTCGAGCTGACCCACAACTGGGACCTCGAGGACTATCAGGGCGGCCGCAACTTCGGCCACCTGGCCTATGCGGTCGACGACATCTACGCCGCCTGCCAGCGCCTGGCCGACGGCGGGGTGACCATCAACCGGCCGCCGCGTGACGGCCACATGGCCTTCGTCCGCTCGCCGGACGGCATCTCCATCGAACTCCTGCAGAAGGGCCCGAACCTGCCGCCGCAGGAGCCCTGGGCCTCGATGCCGAACACGGGGGTCTGGTAGGTGAAGCTCGCCGGTCGCAAGGCGCTGGTCACCGGCGCCGCCCACGGAATTGGCCTGGCCTGCGCCCAGGCCTTCGCCCGTGAAGGGGCCGACGTGGTCCTGCTTGATATTGACCAGGCGGGCGTGGAAGCCGCCGCCACGGCCATCGCCGCCGAGACCGGCCGCAAGGCCGTGGGCCTGGCCTGCGATGTCGGCGACGCCGAGGCGGCGCTGGCGGCGGTCAAGGCCGCGGGTGAGGCCATCGGGCCCATCGACCTGCTGGTCAACAACGCCGGCATCCTGGCGGCCGGGGACATCCTGACCGCCAGGCTCGAGGACTTCGACCGGGTGATGGGGGTCAACATCCGGGCTGCCTTCGTCATCGGCCAGGCGGTGGCGCAGGGCATGGTGGCGGCGGGCCTGAAGGGCGCGATCATCAACATGAGCTCGATCAACGCGGTGATGGCCATCCCGGCCCAGCTGGCCTACGTGACCAGCAAGGGCGCGATCAACCAGCTGACCAAGGTGATGGCGCTGGGCCTCGCGCCGCACGGCATCCGGGTCAACGCCATCGGGCCGGGGACCATCGCCACCGATATCCTCAAGGGCGTGATCAACAGTCCCGACGCGGCCCGGGGCATCCTGTCCCGCACGCCGCTGAAGCGCTTCGGCGAGCCCGAGGAAATCGGCAAGGTCGCCGTCTTCCTGGCCAGTGAGGACGCCAGCTATTTCACCGGCCAGACCCTCTACCCGGATGGCGGCCGTCTGGCCTTGAACTACACCGTGGCCGTCGACTGAAGATCGCATCCCGGTGGTCGCCACCTTGACGATCCTTCGGTGGAGGGCAGGGTGGGCGCAGCAGGGAGCCCATCATGAGTGACGAGCGCGAGGACACGACGATCTACGAGGTCGTTAAGAACCACGAGGACCAATACTCCATCTGGCCCGCGGACCGTGAACTGCCACTCGGCTGGGACAAGGCCGGCAAGAGCGGCACGAAGGCCGAGTGCCTGGCCTTCATCGAGGAGGTCTGGACCGACATGCGGCCGATCAGCCTGCGCAAGGCGATGGAAGGGCAGGGCGACGGCTGAACGCCGCCGCCGGTGCGTTAGGCCGGCATGGCCCTTCGCACCTACACCGCCGAGATCGACGGTCTGAACCAGTGGATCGTCGCCGCGCCGAATCAGAAGGCGGCGCTTGAGGCGTTCGGGGTGCATCAGAACCTCTTCGCCCGGGGGCTGGCCGATCTGACGCGCGATGAAACCCTGGTCGCGGCGGCCAACGCTCAGCCGGGCGTGCCGCTCAGGCGGCCAAAGAAAGGTGGGACCTTCACGGCGGCGGAGGGCGGCTCCGACTGGGCCGAGGCGCTCAAGGCCACCGCGAAGGGGCCGGCCGCGCGCAAGCCGCCGAGTCGCGCAAAGCTGGACAGGGCGCGAGCCGCACTCGAGGCGGTGCGGGGTAAGGGCGAGCGCACCCTCGCGGAACTGGAGGCCGCGGTCGCGTCGGCCCGGACTCGACTTGCCGACGGTCAGGCGAGCGTCGAGTCAGCGGTGGCCAAGGCGGAGGCAGCCGTCGAGGCGGCTGAAGCCGCGTATCGCAAAGCCGGCGCGTAGAAGCGGCCCGTGCGATGCTGATGTGCGAAAGAAACGCGCCTGAAGGCGCGAAAGTCTTCCGTGGCTCCCCGAGCAGGACTCGAACCTGCGACAAGTCGGTTAACAGCCGACTGCTCTACCAACTGAGCTATCGAGGATCACGGTGGAAGGAGGCGTCGTATA
>JBILYE010000028.1:0-21500 GCA_044377925.1 Caulobacter sp.
TGGCGCTGTTCATCGCGGCCTTGACGGCCGCGAAGTAGTCGGCCCCGTCGACGAGGAAGGAGACCCGGTCGGCCCGGTCGATGCGCCAGCAGGTGTCGCCCGGTTTCAGCAGGGGATCGGCGCGGCTCATGGGGGCTCTCTGGTGTCTGGACGCACTCTAACGCGGGTCGCCGGGAGAAGCTGCACCGGCCCTGTCGAAGCGCCCCACCCTTGTAACACGGCGGAGGGGGGACAGGAGGCCCGGACAACGGCGATCCCCTTGTGGGCAAGGGGGCCGCGGTAGCGTGCCGGGGGCGCCGGCGGGGGGCGGCGGTGGCGGACCGGTGGGTAACGGGCGGGTCACCGACGGGGCCCGCGTATGGCAGGAGTGGGGGAAAGGTGCGGCGCCGCTAGAGGATCTGCGCAGGGCGGTGAATCGACGCCCTGGCGATATGTCTAGACATATTCATCAAAGCGCCCGCCAGCCGATATCGGAGCGGTAGAAGCCGCCCGGCAGGTCGATGGCGGCGACAGCGGCGTAGGCCCGGTCGCGGGCCTCGGGCAGGGTGGCGCCGAGGGCGCAGACGTTGAGCACGCGGCCGCCGGAGGCGCGCAGGGTCCCTTCGCCGTCGCGGGTCGTGCCGGCGTGGAAGACGACAGCCTCGCCGCCGAAGTCGCCGTCCGCGCCGCGGATAACGGCGCCGGTCACCGGGGCGTCGGGGTAGCCCTCGGCGGCCATAACCACGCAGACGGCGGCCTGGTCGCGGAAGGTCGGGCCGCTGAGGCGCGACAGGGTTCCGATGGCCGTGGCGTGCAGCCAGGGCAGGATGTCGTCGGCCAGGCGAAGCATCAGCACCTGGCATTCTGGATCGCCGAAGCGGGCGTTGTATTCGACCAGCTTCGGCCCCCCGGCGGTCAGCATCAGCCCGGCGTAGAGGACGCCGACGTAGGGATTGCCCTCGGCCGCCATGCCGCGCACCGTCGGGGCGATCAGCTGGTCGAAGGCCTGTTCCAGCAGGGCGTCGGTAAGGACAGGCGCGGGGCTGTAGGTGCCCATGCCGCCGGTGTTGGGCCCCTTGTCGCCGTCGTAGGCGCGCTTGTGGTCCTGGGCCTGGCCGAAGATGACGGCGGACTGGCCGTCGCAGAGGGCGAAGAGGGAGACCTCCTCGCCGACCATGAACTCCTCGATGACGACCCTGGCGCCGGCCGTGCCGAAGCGACCGCCCAGCATGTCGAGCACGGCGGCGTCGGCCTCGGCCCGGCTCTGGGCGATGACCACGCCCTTGCCGGCGGCCAGGCCGTCGGCCTTGATCACGAAGGGGGCGGTCAGGGTGTCGAGGAAGGGCGCGGCGGCCTGCGGGGTTTCGAAGACACCGTAGGCGGCGGTCGGCAGGTTGTGGCGGGCGCAGAAGTCCTTGGTGAAGGCCTTTGAGGTTTCCAGCCGGGCGGCCGCCTGGCTGGCGCCGAAGCAGGGAATGCCTTCCTTCGCCAGGGCGTCGGCGATGCCCGCCTCGAGGGCGACCTCGGGGCCGACGACGACGAGGTCGGCGGCGATCTCCCTTGCCAGGGCGACGAGGGCCGGAACGTCGGTCGCCTTGAGGTTTCGGCACTCGCAGAGCCCGGCGATGCCGGGATTGCCGGGCGCCGCGACCAGGCGGGTCAGCATGGGCGACTGGGCGAGCTTCCAGGCCAGGGCGTGTTCACGCCCGCCGGATCCGATGAGGAGGACGTTCATGGGAGGGCGGTTTGGCGCATAGCCGGTCGCCCGGTCAAGCCGTGATGGCGATCACACCCTCGATGGTATTGCGCCGTTATTCGTATGGGAGTTGTATGCTTCACTCACGTTCGGGACGAGGGCCGCATCAATGAATGTCGCTGATCTCAAGGAAGGCGAAGACGACGACCTGGGGGCCAGGATCGAGGGCTTCTACGCCCGCAATCCGCCCTATTACGCCGTCTACCGCACGCGGGAGCGCGTTGCGGTGCAGTACGCTGACGACCCTGACACCAGGGCCGCCCAGCGCAAGGCCTTCACCCAGGTCAATCCGCTGCGCGGCGAGATCAACGGCCTGGTCGATGGCTGGCGAATCGCGCGGGGGCTGTTCAAGGCCCAGCTCAGGCAGAAGGCCCAGCGCTATGACCGCCGGGTCGGCGACGCCCTGGCCGTCGCCTTCGAGGACGACGTCGCCGGGTCCGTCGTCCTGTTGACCCTGATCAAGCAGGAAGCGGTCAACGAGCGCACCGCCTGGGCGCGGCTCGAATACGTCGCCGTGTCGCTCGGCATCGGCCTGCTGGCCATCGGCGGCCTGGCGATCGCCATCGCCAACAAGGACTGGGGGTTCTTCCAGCACGCCAGCCTGGACATGTTGCACGCCTCCGTCACCGGGGCGTTGGGGGCCTTCTTCTCGATCGCCCTGGCGATCAAGGACCGCACCGTTCTGCCGGACTTCCAGCGCCTGGCCAACTGGACCGACGCCGGGCTGCGCATGGTGATCGGCATCATCGCCGCCGCCGTGCTGATGGCGCTGATCAAGGCCGGTGTGGTCAACATCGACCTGGGCCCGTCGACGGTGTCGCCCGACGGTCTCGTCGCCGACGCGGCGGGAAAGGCGGCGGCGGCGAAGCAGGCCGTGGCCAATGCGGCGGTCGCGACAGCCGATGCGGCGACAAAGGCGGCGGCGGTCGCCGCCGAGGCCAGCGCGGCCAGCGCCAAGGCGTTGGCCGACGCGGCGCTGGCTGTGGTCGGGCTGAAGGTGTTCATCATCGGGTTCGTCGGCGGCTTCTCAGAGCGGCTGGTGCCCGACCTGCTGTCCAAGGTGGCAGAGAAGACCGGCGTGGTGGCGGCGACCCCGGTCCCGGCGACCAAGGATCCGGCCAGGACCGACCCGACGGTCGATGCCAAGACCGGGCTCAAGACGGGGCCCAGGTCCGTCGCCCCCGACGAAGCGGACGACGATCCCTTGCCCGAGGAGGCCGCGCACGACGGCTGCGCCTGCGACATCGAGCTGAACGATGATGAAAACACCCCCGACGACCAGTTGCCCCCGGCCTCCGGCGGGGTTGCGGCCGGCGGCGGCGCGGGCTGAAGGAGGTTCCGATGGTCTATTCCCTGACGTGGCTTCCCGAGGTGATGGAAGCGGCCGGGCTGAAGGTCGCCGAGGTTCCAGGCTGGCGCACCCGCGGGCGCGCCGAGATGGGCGTGGTGCGAGGCGTGATGTGCCACCACACCGCAACCAGGGCCGGCGGCAACATGCCCTCGCTGAATGTCCTGATCAACGGCCGCTCTGACCTGCCCGGCCCGCTGGCCCAGATCGGCCTGGGGGTGGACGGCACCGTCTATATCATCGCCGCCGGGCGGGCGAACCATGCCGGCACAGGCCGCTGGGAAGGGATCACCAACGGCAACACCAGCTTCATCGGCATCGAGGCCGAGAACAACGGGCTGGACCCCGGGAACTGGCCGCCTGTTCAGGTCGACGCCTATGAGCGCTGCGTCGCCGCCATCCTCAAGAAAATCGGGGCGGGCGCCAATATGTGCTGCGGCCACAAGGAATATGCCCTGCCCAAGGGCCGCAAGCCCGACCCCAGCTTCGACATGGCCCCGTTCCGCGCCGCCGTCGCCGATCTGCTGGTCGGCAAGACGCCGCCGCCGCCGATCCCGGCGGTGGATGCAAAGGCCCGCCCCACCCTGCGGCGCGGCGACCGGGGCGACCTGGTCAAGGCCGCTCAGAAGGCGGTCGGCGTCAAGGCCGACGGAAACTTCGGCGGCGGCACCGAGGCGGCGGTTCGGGCCTTCCAGCGCGAGCACAGCCTGACCGCCGACGGCATCGTCGGGCCAAGGAGCTGGGAAGCGATCGACGCGGCGGGCTGACGCCCTGGAGCGAGACCTGAGCCGCCCTCCGCCCGCATGGTGGGCGGAGGGGGAACCCACAGGCCCGCCACCTTCCAACCGTTGTCACCGAACTGTCACGAAACTGTCGCGTAGGCCCCGCATAGGCGGGGCATTGGGGGCTTGCGGGCTCCTTGCCGCCACTCGTCCGGGCACAGAATGTCTTTCACCCTCGCGCTCGCCGTCCTCCTGGCCTTCTCGGTCGGAGTCTATGTGCTGGGCCGCCGCCGGGCCGTCAGCCGGGCCTCGACAGAGACCCTGCACAGCCTGCCGGGCTACTATGGAACCTGGGTGGCCTTGTGGACCGGGGTTCCTGCGCTGCTGATCCTGGTGCTGTTCCTGACGGCCGGGCCGCGCCTGGGAGAGGCGCTGCTCAGCGCCGATCCGCCGGCCGCCGTCGCCGGCCTGCCCGGCGAAACCGCCCAGGCCTTCTGGAGCGACGCACAGGCCATCGCTGATGGCAGGACGCCCAGCAAGATCGAGTGGACGCCCGAACAACGCGCCGTCCTGGACGCCAAGGCGCAACAGGCGCGCGACTTCAACGGCTTTTCGGCCTTCGCCGCCGTCGCCCTGGCCGCCGTGCTGGCGCTGGGCGGCTTTCTGCTGGCCTGGCCGCGCATCAAGCCGTCCTTGAGGGCCCGCAACAAGGTCGAGGGGTGGGTCAATCTCGCCCTGATCGCCTGTTCGGCCGCCGCCGTCCTGACCACCGTCGGCATCGTCGCCAGTCTGCTCTACGAGGCGCTGCGCTTCTTCGCCTCGGTCTCGCCGCTCGACTTCCTGTTCGGCCTGCAGTGGCAGCCGCAGATCGCCATGCGCGAGGACCAGGTGGCCGCCAAGGGCGCCTTCGGGGCCGTGCCGCTGTTCGCAGGCACCTTCCTGGTGATGATCATCGCCATGTGCGTGGCCGCCCCGGTCGGGCTGTTCTGCGCCATCTATCTGTCGGAGTACGCGAGCCGCACGACGCGGGGGGTGATCAAACCGCTGCTGGAGATCCTCGCCGGCGTGCCGACCGTGGTCTACGGCTTCTTCGCCGCCCTGACCGTCGGGCCGCTGTTCCGGGGCTTCTTCAACTACATCGGCAGCTGGCTGGCCGAAGGGCCGCTGGACCCGCTCGGACAGTACCTGATGGGGGTGCAGAACGAGATGGCCCTGACCGCCGGGGTGGTGATGGGCATCATGCTGATCCCCTACATCTCCAGCCTGTCGGACGATGTCATCAACGCCGTGCCGCAATCCCTGCGCGACGGCAGCTATGCGATGGGCGCCACCAAGTCGGAGACGGTCAAGCGGGTCATCCTGCCGGCCGCCCTGCCCGGCATCATGGGAGCCATGCTGCTGGCTATCTCCAGAGCGGTCGGCGAGACGATGATCGTCACCATGGCGGCCGGCTCCCAGGCCCGCATCACCGCCAACCCGCTGGACTCGGTGACCACGGTGACCCGCCAGATGGTCGAGATCCTCACCGGTGACCAGGAGTTCGACAGCCCCCGCACCCTGGCCGCCTTCGGCCTGGGGCTGACCCTGTTCGTCGTCACCCTGGCGCTCAACGTGATCGCCCTGCGCATCGTCCAGAAATACCGGCAGGCCTATGACTGATCAGGCACTCAACGATAAGGCCGGCGAAGCGCGCCTGAAGAAGCGCCACGCGGCGGAGGCCCGCTTTCGCTGGTATGGCCTTATCGCCATCACCATCGCCCTGGGCTTCCTGGTCGTCCTGCTCGGCCGGGTGGTCCAGCAGGGCTACACCGCCTTCTGGACCCATTCGATCACCACCAGCGTCTATGTCGATCCGGCGCGGATCGACCGGGCCGATATCGAGGGCAACAACTTCGACTATCTGGCGGCCGGCGACCTGCTGAAAAGGCTCGGCGTCAAGGACGACGCCCTGGGCCTGGCGTCCGGCGAGGCGATGGATCTGGTCTCGCGCGACCTCGGCTATCGCATCCTCGATCGGATCAAGGCCGATCCGTCGGTGATCGGCCAGACCCTGACCTTCACCGTGCCCGTCAAGGCCAACGCCGACCTCTACTTCAAGGGCGAGATCGAGCGGTCGACGCCGGCCGAGGACCGCAAGCTGAGCGACCGCCAGATGGACTGGCTGGACCGGCTGAAGGCCGAGGGCGTGGTCAAGGGCCACTTCAACAGCGCCTTCTTCACCCGGTCGGACTCCACCGAGCCGGAACAGGCCGGGGTGCTGGGCGCCGTGGTCGGTTCGGCCCTGATGCTGCTGGTCGCCGCCCTGATCGCCGTGCCGGTCGGGGTGCTGGCGGCGGTGTGGCTCGAGGAGTTCGCGCCGAAGGGCCGGATTTCGGGCTTCATCGAGGTCAATATCAACAACCTCGCGGCGGTGCCGTCGATCGTCTACGGCCTGCTGGGGCTGGTGCTGTTCATCAACTGGCTGGGCTTTCCACGGTCGGCGCCGCTGACCGGTGGTCTGGTGCTGGCCCTGATGAGCCTGCCGACCATCATCATCGCCACCCGCGCCTCACTGAAGGCCGTGCCGCCCTCCATTCGGGAAGCCGCCCTCGGCATGGGCGCCAGCCGCACCCAGACGGTGTTCCACCATGTGCTGCCGCAGGCCATGCCGGGCGTGATGACCGGCGTCATCCTGTCGCTGGCCCATGCGCTGGGCGAGACGGCGCCGCTGCTGATGATCGGCATGGTCGCCTTCACGCCCGGCCTGCCCGAGAGCCTGTCCAGCGCCGCCAGCGTGTTGCCGGTGCAGGTCTTCCTTTGGGAGAACGCTGCCGAGGCGGCCTTCCACGAACGCACGGCGGGGGCCATCATGGTCCTGCTGGTGTTCATGATCGTGATGAATTCGGCGGCCGTGATCCTGCGTCGCCGCTTCGAGAAGAGGTGGTAGATGACCGCCCCCCAAGAGACTGGCGAGGACTCCTCGATGCCCCACGACGCGCAACTGCGCCCGCCCACCGTCGGCGTCCACACGGCCGCCCCTGCGGCCGGGGTGAAGGTGCACTGCGAGAAGGTCAACGCCTTCTATGGTGACAAGCAGGCGCTGTATGACATCAGCATCGACATTCCCGACCGGGCCGTGACCGCCTTCATCGGCCCGTCGGGCTGTGGCAAGTCGACCTTCCTGCGTTGCATCAACCGGATGAACGACACCATCCAGGGCGCCCGGGTGACCGGCCGGATCGAGATCGACGGCCAGGACGTCAATGCAAAGGACGTCGATCCGGTCGTGCTGCGCAGCCGGGTCGGGATGGTGTTCCAGAAGCCCAACCCGTTTCCGAAATCCATCTTCGAGAACGTCGCCTACGGCCCCCGCATCCACGGCCTGGCCCGCAGCAAGTCCGAGCTGGAAGGCATCGTCGAGGCGTCGCTGAAGAAGGCCGGCCTGTGGGCCGAGGTCGCCGACCGGCTGCACCAGTCGGGCGCCAGCCTGTCGGGTGGTCAGCAGCAGCGTCTGGTCATCGCCAGAGCCATCGCCGTGCAGCCCCGCGTCATCCTGATGGACGAGCCCTGCTCGGCCCTGGACCCGATCGCCACGGCGCGGATCGAGGAGCTGATCGACGAGCTGCGCCGTCAGTACTGCATCGTCATCGTCACCCACTCGATGGCCCAGGCCGCGCGGGTGTCGCAGCGCACGGCCTTCTTCCACATGGGCATCCTGGTCGAGGAGGGCCTGACCGGGGACATCTTCACCAACCCGCGCGAGACGCGGACCCAGGACTACATCACCGGACGGTTCGGATAATTTCACGTTTGGCGCGCGACCGCGCGCGAGGTTCCCAAGAATGCAAAGCCACATCGTCACCTCTTACGAGGAAGAGCTGAACCACCTGACCGCCGAGGTCGCCCGCATGGGGGGCCTGGCCGAGGCCCAGGTGTTCGACAGCATCAGCGCCTTTTCGCGCCGTGACACCGCCCTGGCCGAATCGGTGGTCGAGCGGGACCAGCGGCTGGACGTGCTGGAGGTCGAGATCGAACGGGCGGCCATTCGACTGATCGCCCTGCGCCAGCCGATGGCGGTCGACCTGCGCCGCACGGTGGCGGCAATGAAGATCGCCTCCAACCTGGAACGCTGCGGGGACCTGGCCAAGAACATCGCCCGCCGCTCGCTGATCCTGGCCGAGATCGACAGCGCCGGCCCGGTGACCCGCTCCATCGAACGCATGGGCAAGCTGGTCTCCGGTCGGCTGAAGGACGTCCTCGACGCCTACACCTCCAGCGAACTGTCCGGGGCCGCGGCCGTCTGGTCGCGCGACGACGAGGTCGACGAGCATTACGAGAGCCTGTTCCGGGAACTGCTGACCTACATGATGGGCGATCCGCGCACGATCACGCCGGGGGCCCACCTGCTGTTCGTCGCCAAGAACCTGGAGCGGATCGGCGACCACGCCACCAACATCGCCGAGATCGTCCACTACGAAATCACCGGCGCCGAGCTGACCGACCAGCGCCCCAAGGGTGAGAGCCACCAATGAGCACGCCGACCATTGTCGTCGCCGAGGATGAAGACGCCCTGGCGACCCTGCTGCAGTACAATCTCGAGAAGGAGGGCTATCGCGTCCTGGTCGCCGGCGACGGCGAGGAGGCGATGATCGTCATTGACGAGGCCAAGCCCGACCTGCTGCTGCTCGACTGGATGCTGCCCAAGATCAGCGGCATCGAGGTCTGTCGCCGCCTGCGCCAGAAGCAGGAGACCCGCAACCTGCCGATCCTGATGCTGACCGCCCGGGGCGAGGAGACGGACCGCATTCGCGGGCTGGATACCGGCGCCGACGACTATGTGGTCAAGCCGTTCTCGATGACCGAGCTGCTGGCGCGCATCCGCGCCGTCCTGCGCCGCATCCGGCCGGGCCTGGCCGACGACCGCCTGAGCCACGGCGACATCATCGTCGACCGGGTGGCGCACCGGGTGAAGCGCGACGGGCGCGAGGTGCACCTCGGCCCCACGGAATTCCGCCTGCTCGATCACCTGATCCAGCATCCGGGCCGGGTGTTCAGCCGCGAGCAGCTGCTCGACGCGGTCTGGGGATCGGACGTCTATGTCGAGGCGCGGACGGTGGACGTCCACATCGGCCGCCTGCGCAAGGCGCTGAACACCGGCCGGGACGTCGACCCGATCCGCACCGTTCGCTCGGCCGGCTATTCGCTGGACATGGGGGCGTAGGGAACGAGGGGACAGATTGAAATCTTCGATTTCAATCTGTCCCCGTTTTCTGCCTCAGGCGTTGCCGCCGATGAAGCGGTTGCGGGCCCTCACGGCCTCGGCCGGGAAGTCGCTGAAGACGCCGTCGACGCCGGCCTTGAACAGGGCGGCCAGCAGGGCCTGGACGTCGCCCGGAGCCTGATCATCGCCGGGGCCGCGCAGGGTGGTCGGCAGGAAGAAGTTCTCTCGCCGCACCGTCCAGGGATGCACCTTCAGGCCCGCCGCATGGGCGTCGGCGACGAAGGATGTCGCCGGCAGCAGACCCTTGCCGTCGGTCGGGATCACCAGGGTGGTCTGCGGCCCGACGCCGTCGGCATAGGCCGCGATCGCCTTGAGGCCGGCGGCGTCGATCATCGACGCATAGGTCACGCCCGGCAGGTCGGCCGGGCCGCCGTCCTGGCTGACCAGCTGGACCAGGGGCGTGCCGACGAGGCCGCGCAGGGTCTTCAACGGGCCGACCTCGAAACACTGCACGAAACAGGGGGCGTCTCTGCCCTCCAGGCCGGCGGTCTTCAGCGCCGCCGCCATGCGGCCCTCGAAAGGCAGACCCAGCGAGGCGAACCAGGCCGGGTGCTTCATCTCCGGATAGACGCCGATCCGGCGGCCGACGCGGGCCCCTTCGGTCCGGGCCAGGTCGACCACTTCCTGGAAGGTCAGGATTTGCGCCTGACCGTCGAAGGCGGCGCTGGCGGGGCGTAGTTTTGGCAGCCGCTCGCGGCAGCGAAGGGTCTTCAGCTCCGCCAGGGTGAAATCCTCGGTGAACCAGCCGGTGACGGTCTCGCCGTCGATCACCCGGGTCGCCTGGCGGGCGGCGAATTCAGGCCGGGCGGCGACGTCGGTCGTGCCGCCGATCTCGTTCTCGTGCCGGGCCACCAGGGCGCCGTCGCGGGTGATCACCAGGTCCGGCTCGATGAAGTCGGCGCCCTGGGCGATGGCCAGGCTGTAGGCCAGCGCCGTGTGCTCGGGCCGCTCGCCGCTGGCGCCGCGGTGGGCGATGACCACCGGGATCTTCGCCTTCACCCTGGCCATGGCCTGTCCTCCGAGCAGGGCGGCCCCGGCCGCCAGCCCAAACGTCCGTCGATCGATCATGGTTCCCCCTGGTCGGCGAGCGGCAACCAGACCGTGAAGCTGGCGCCCTGGCCCTCGGCGCTCTCGACGGCCATGCCGCCGCGATGCCGGTTGGCGATGTGTTTGACGATGGCGAGGCCCAGGCCCGTGCCGGGCCGCAGGCCGCCGCTCTTCTGGCCCTCGACGCGGTAGAACCGCTCGGTCAGCCGGGGCAGGCGGTCGCGCGGGATGCCCGGTCCGTGGTCGGTGACCCGCAACAGGGCGAATCGGCGCCCCCGCGGACGGTCGGGCGCCAGCAGGGTGAAGCGGGCGGCGGCGGGGTCGCGCGGCAGGCTGGCCTGGTCGTCCGCGACCGGGGCGGAGACGACGATCTCCATGACCCCGCCATTGCAGGAATATTTCACGGCGTTTTCAACCAGGTTCTGGATGACCTGCAGGATCTGGTCGCGATCGCCCCCGATGTCGGCGACGCCCCGGGGAGGCTGCTCATTGCGGACTGCAATGGACTTTTCGTTGATCAGCGGCACCAGGGCGTCGAGGACGTCGGTGACGGCCAGCGACAGGTCGAGGCGGCCTTCCGGGGCGATGTGCTCGTTCAGCTCGATGCGCGACAGGCTCATCAGGTCGTCGATCAGCCGGCGCATGCGCTCGGCCTGGGCCTGCATGATGCCGAGGAAGGTCTCGCGCGCCTGCTCGTCATCCTTGGCATGGCCGCGCAGGGTCTCGATGAAGCCCGACAGCGAGGCCAGCGGGGTGCGCAGTTCGTGGCTGGCGTTGGCCAGGAAGTCGACGCGCATGCGCTCGGCGCGGCGCACGTCGGTCTCGTCGCGCAGGGTCAGGAGGGCCAGCCGGCCGAAGTTGCCCTGCCCCAGAGGCCGCGTCTGGGCCGCCCAGACCCGCTCCTGCGCCCCGCCGGTCTCCATCAGGGCCGCGCCCGCCGCGCCGAACAGCGCCTCGTCGACGGCCTCCAGCACCTCGGGATGGCGCAGGGCGGTGACCAGGCGCATGCCCTCAAGCCGGCCGGGCAGAAGGTCCCTGGCGGCGGCGTTGGCGAAGACGATGCGGCGGGCCGCCGGCTCGTCCGGATCGCCCTCGATGACCAGCACCGGATCGGGGAGGCTCTCGACCAGGGCCCGGAAGGGTCCCTGCGAGACATCGGACGCGCCATCCCGGGCCGGTTGAGGCCCGGGCGCGGGTGACGGCGCCTCCGCCGGCGGCGTTGGCGGCTCGACGGTGCGGAGGGGCCACAGGGCCTTCAGGATCGACATCCACAACCTCGATTCGGCGATTCGATTGCGCCAATGTTGCACGTTCGTGTGGCGCCCTCTTGAACCTTGCGATAGACGGGAAGGGCTTCCGGGAATGGACAGTGCGTTGAACCTTGACGCATTTTCGCCGCATCGGGGAGTGACGGATAAGTCTGATCTGGTTGCGGGGAAATACCCATGGTTCGTAAGCGTCTGATCGCCACGGTGGCGGTCGCTCCGCTGCTGTTGTTCGCCGGCTCGGCCTTCGCCGAGACGACCATCACCAACACCCGCACTACGGGCGTGTCCACGGCCACCGTCAACAACGGATCGGCCGACGACATCAAGGTGACCAACGGCGGCAAGTTCGAGCTGACCACCGGCGGTCCGGCGATCACCCAGAACACCAGCCACAACGTCAACAACGAAGGGTCGATCACGACCAAGGACGTCGACGGGGCCATCGGCATCAAGGTCGATACCGGCGCGGCCGGCATCACCGGCAACCTGACCAACGGCGGCGCGATCAACCACAGCGACGACTACACGCCCAAGGACGACGACAAGGACGGCGACGAGGACGGCGACTTCGCCGAAGGCACGGGCAAGTACGGCATCCAGATCACCGGGGCCGGCGGCATGATGACCGGCAATGTCCTGAACACCGGCGGCATCATCATCGAGGGCAACGACTCGGCCGGCATCAGCCTGGACAGCACCGCCTCGGTGTCCGGTTCCTTCCGCAATTTCGGCTCCATCACCGTTACCGGCGACAACGCGGTCGGCATCCGCGTGGCCGGCAATGTGCTGGGCGGGACCACGCCGGTTCAACGCGCCAACGGCGTCTTCGTCTCCGGCAGTGTGTCGGTGAAGGGCGAGGGCGCGATCGGCCTCGACGTCTCCGGCGATATCGGCTCCGTCGGCAGCCCCGCCTCGCTGGTGATCAGCGGCGCGGTGAGCGCCAGCGGCTACCGCTACACCAGCCGCCCGTTCGCGCAGGAGGCGCGTGACAATCTCGACGCCGACGACCTGCTGCAGGGCGGCCCGGCCGTCCGGGTCAGCGGCAACGTCACCGGCGGCATCCAGGTCGCCCTGCCCTTCAACGCCGGCAGCTTCGACCAGGACGGCGACGGCAAGCCCAATGTTACCGACGACGACGATGACGGCGACGGCCAGCTCGACACCACCGACACCGATGATGACAACGACGGCGTCCTCGACGCCGACGACACCGACTACGACAACGACGGCATTCCCGACGGCAACGAGGGCGTGGGCACGATCACCGTCTATGGCGCCGCGCCGGCCCTGCTCATCGGCTCGACCACCGAGGCCGTTAACATCGGCAATGTCGGGACCATCGCCGGCGACAACCGCTATGGCCTGGTCGTCAGCGGCGCGATCAACTCCGACGGCGTCTATGACAACGTCGCCTCGACGGCCATCAAGATCGGCGAGAACGCCAGCTTCAACGTCGAAATGAACGGCGGCGTGCGCATCGCCGGCAACGTCACCGCCCGCGCCTACAACAACAACGCCCGCGGCCTGTGGCTGGCCGGGGACGTGGACGCCGACGAGCTGATGATCGACGGCGCCATCGTCGCCATCGCCTCGACGACCTCGGCGCCGCTGGCCACCGAAACCGCGGTCGAAGCGGTCGGCATCGACATCAGCGCCGCCTCCGGCGTGCCGTTGCTCAATGTCGGCGGCTTCGTCTCGGCCACCGGGTCGGGCGAGAACGCCAGCGCCATCGCCATCCGAGACGCTTCGGGCACGCTGCAGACCGTCAACATCACCGGTACGGTCATCGCCTCCATCGTCCGCAACGATGACGCCGCCGATACCGACGATACCGATCTCGACCCCAACAACGAGACCATCAAAGGCCGGTCGATCGCCATCGACCTGCGCGCCAACACCGCCGGTGTCGCCGTCACCCTGGCCGACAAGGGCCCGGACGGCGACGACGGCGATGACGACATCGACGACGCCGACCGCGATGAAGACGGCATCGACGACGCCGACGAACCCGTGATCATCGGCGACATCCTGTTCGGCTCGGGCGCCGACAGTCTGACGCTGTCCAACGGCAATCTCCTGGGCAACATGTCCTTCGGCCTCGGCGCCGACACCCTGACCATCAGTGGCGGGGCGGAGGCCAAGGGCGAGGTGCTGAACCTGAAGGCCGTCAATGAGACGACCGGCGCGGACCGCTACACCGCGGCCAACCTCGACGACCAGCTGACCATCGCCATCAACGACGGCCGCCTGACCGCCGTGAACACCAGCGTCGTGCGCGGCGACGCCCTGACCGTGGCCGCCAAGGGCGAACTGTTCGTCACCATCGATCCGACCGGCACGGCCGGCCGCACCAACACGGTGTTCGAGATGGACACCGCCAGCTTCGCCAACGGCTCGACCATCGGCTTCGAGCTGACCGGCCTGATCGACAGCAACATCGGCGTCGGTAGCCAGTACACCATCGTCAAGGCCGGAGCCCTGACGTTCGGCGCCGTCAACACCGACGCCCTGGCCGAGAACCGGCCCTACTTCTACAATGTCACCGCGACGGCCAACACGGCCCTGGGCGAGGTCTACCTGACCATCGCGCGCCGCAACGCCGCCGACATGGGCCTGACCGACAACCAGGGCTCGGCCCTGGACGCCGTCTACCAGGCGCTGTTCGCCGATGATGATCTGGCCGACGCCTTCCTGGCGGCGACCAACAAGAAGGACTTCCTGCGGCTCTACGACCAGCTGCTGCCCGACCAGGGCGAGGGCCTGTTCTCGGCCCTCGACAACGCCACCCAGGGCCTGTTCCGCCTGACCGCCACCCGCCCCGACATGGGCCAGAAGTATGGTCCCGACAGCGTCTGGGTGCAGGAGATCAACGTCGGCGTGCTGCGCGAGACGGGCGTCACCGTCGGCTCGGAAACCAAGGCCTTCGGCTTCATCGCCGGCTACGAGAGCATGGGCGACGACGGCGGCGCCCTGGGCGCGACGCTGGCCTACATGAACGCCGAAGAGAAGGACGACGTCGCCCAGATCGGCGAGCAGACCAACGTCTCGCTGCTGGAAGCCGGCGTCTACTGGCGCAGGAACGTCGGCGGCTGGCTGTTCGCCGCCCGCGGCGCGGCCGGCTACGGCTGGTTCGAAGGCGAGCGCCGGTTCATCGATCCGGCCACCAGCACCAGCGCCGGCACGATCCGCGAATCGAGCGCCAGCTGGGGCGGCTTCACCGGCACCGCCAACGCCATGGTCGCCTACGAGGCGCGCTTCGGCCGCTTCTACGTCCGCCCGCAGCTCAGCCTCGACTACCTCTACCTGGCCGAAGGCGAGCGTGGCGAGGACGGCGATGTCGGCCTGGGCCTGACGGTCGAGGACCGCAACAGCAGCCGCCTGTCGGCCGCCGCCGAGCTGGCCTTCGGGGCCACCTTCGGCCGCGACAACTGGTGGCGTCCGGAAATCCGCGTCGGCTACCGCCAGCACCTGGCGGGCGAGATCGGCAACACCGTGGCCTCCTTCAACGGCGGCACCCCCTTCACCCTGGTGGCCACCGAGCCGGGCGAAGGCGCGGCCATCATCGGCTTCTCGCTGAAGGCCGGTACGCCGATGTCCTACGTCGCCGTCGAAGGCGACCTGGAAAGCGCCGAGGGCGAGGACCGCTACAACCTGCGCCTCGCCGGCCGGATGATGTTCTAGCCGGACCGGAACAGCGGGGGTGACCCCGCGTTCCGGCTGGCATGGACAGGGTCTGGATAAACGCCGTGGGCGTCGGCGCGGCGGTCTGCTCCATGACCAGCTTCACGCCGCAGATTTTCAAGATCTGGAAGGAGAAGGACGCCTCGTCGGTGTCCCTCAACATGTTTGCCCTGACGGTGACGGGGTTCGTCCTCTGGACCGCCTACGGGGCGTTGTCGGGCAGCTGGCCAGTGGTGCTGTCGAACGCGGTCTGCCTGGTGCTGTCGGCGGCGATCCTTGGGCTGAAGCTGAAGTTCCGGTGACGGCTGCTTAACCACGCCTCCTAACTGTGTCGAAAGCGCCGCTGATTATCGTGGCGATCCATGGAACACGCCCTGCCCCAGATGAGCCATCGCCTTCCCCTGCTGGGCGGAGAGGTCGACGCGCTGACACCCGCCAGCATGCTGGCGGCGACCGAGGCCTTCGTGGCCGGCGGCGGCACGGCGGTGATCGCCAATCACAACCTGCACAGCCTGGCGCTGCTGGCGACGCAGCCGCGCCTTCGCGACTTCTTCGACGACGCCGACCTGGTGCAGATCGACTCTGTTCCGATGATCGCCTGGGCGAAGCTCGTCGGCCTGGAGGTCGGACGCGAACATCGCTCGACCTACCTGGACTGGCGTGAGGATTTCTGGGCGCGAGCGTCCGAATGCGGCTGGCGGGTGTTCCATGTCGGCGGCGCGCCGGGGGTCGGCGAGAAGGCCCGCCAGGCCATTCTCGAGCGGCATCCGGGTGTGCAGTTGGCCGAGCATCACGGCTATTTCAACGTCCAGGGACTGGAGAACCACGCGGTCCTGCGGCGCATCGCCGAGTTCGGGCCGGATGTGATCCTGGTCGGCATGGGCATGCCGCGTCAGGAACAGTGGATCGCCGAAAACCGCCGGCGCATCGGCCGGGGCGTCTTCTTCCCGGTCGGCGCCGCCTTCGACTATGAGGCCGGGGTGCAGGTCGCGGCGCCGCGCTGGATGGGTCGCCTGGGCCTGGAGTGGCTGTTCCGGCTGGTCTCGCAACCGGGCCGGCTGGCCTATCGCTACCTGGTCGAGCCCTGGGTCCTGACCCCGGCCATGCTGGCCGACCTGAAGGCCGCCGCGACTCGCCGCTAGGACGGCGAGGTTCTATTGTCGGGGCATGCCCTCGACTGAAGACGCCATCCGCGCCCGCCGCCGCCTGACCAACAGGTTCATCGCCGCGCATGAGGCGCGGCGCCTGGCGCCCTTTTTCGCGGCCGACGCCAATCTGATCGGCGGCGAGGGCGGGTTGATCGCCGGCGCCCGCGGTATCGTCGAGGCCTTCGCGGCCCAGTTCGCCGATCCGGCCTTCATCGCCTATGAGCGCACGCCGGTGGAGATCACGCCCGACATGGAGGATGCCCGCGCGTCCGAACGCGGGACCTGGATCGGACGCTGGAAGGACCAGACCCTGGGCGGCGACTACCTGGCCGTCTGGCGCAAGGTGACGGGCCAGTGGGTCATCGAGCAGGAGCTCTATGTCACCCTGACACGATCGGACTAGAGCACGTCAGGCGGAAGTGTACGCGGTTCCGCCGCCCGGACGTGCTCTAAAGGTTTGATTCTAGACCCTTTTGATCAGGTTTTGATGCGTACATCAAAACCTGAAAGGGTCTAGGGCAGACGCGAGGGCTTTGGGCCCCAGGGCGTGATGGCGATGAAGGCCGCCGTCAGCACACCCATGGTCACCATGCCGGCCGCCACCAGGGCGAACAGGGCCCAGCTGGGCGCCTCGAACCGGATCAGGCACCAGCCGCCGACCGCGATCAGCAGCAGCCGCACCGTGCCCGCCAGCAGCGGACCCCAGACCTTGCCGGCGCCCTGGCTGGAGAAATAGAGCGCCAGGCTCAGGCCAAAGAAGATGAAGGCCGGACCGGCGAAGCGCAGATAGAGGGCGGCGGCGGCCTGGACCCCCGGATCGCGGGTGAAGATGCCGACCCAGAGCTGCGGAAAGATGGCGAGGAGAACGCCGAGGCTGCCGAGACCGACCGCGCCGAGCGCGCCCGCGGTCCAGGCTACCTTTCTGGCCCGGGCCACATCGCCCGCGCCGATCGCCAGCCCGACCATCGGCAGCGAGGCGACGCCGACGGAGAAGGCGATCGGCACCAGCAGGAACTCCAGCCGCGAGCCGATGCCGTACCCGGCCAGGGTCTCGGTGCCGAAGCGGGCGGCGATGGCGGTGATCACAAGGATGGCCCCGACCGTCTGGATCGGCGACAGCATGCCGGGGCCGCCGACGCGAAGGATGTCGGCGAAAAGCTCCCGCCGCAGCGGTCCCCGGATCGTCAGCGGCACCCTGGCGCCCCTGGAGCGCAGCATCAGGAACATCACCCCGGCCCCCAGGCCGCCGGCGATGGCCTGGCCCAGGCCCACCCCGACGATGCCGAGCTGCGGGGCCGGGCCCCAACCGAAACAGAGGCCGCCGCCGAGCACGACCTGCAGGGCGGCCATGGCCATCAGGGCCACCGACGGCCGCACCATGTCGCCGGAGCCCCGCAGCACCGAGGCGAATATGTTGCTGAGCCAGATCAGCCACACCGACAGAAAGACGATACCGCCATAGGCGACCGACAGCTGCAGGACCTCTCCCCGGCCACCGAGCAGGTGGAACAGCGGCCCGGCCAGCAGGCTGAGGACCACGGTGAAGCCGAGCCCCAGCGACAGACCAATGACCAGCGCATGCCGGGCGAGGTCCTCGGCCCTCTGTCTGTTGCCACCGCCCAGCGCCCGGCTGATCGCCGAGGATACGCCCCCGCCCATGGCCCCGGCGCTCATCATCCCCATCAGCATGATGAAGGGCAGCACCAGCGCCGCCGCGGCCAGCGGTCCGGCCCCGAGATGGCCGAGGTATGCGGTCTCGGCGATCGATACCGCCGTGGCGGCGACCATGCCGAGCAGGTTCGGCGCCGCCAGCTTGACCAGGGTCGAGGCGACCGGCGCGGTCAGCAAGGGGTTGGCCGCAACGGCCGCGGGGTTGCCGCCGCCGGGGTTGAAAACCGGGGTCACGGCGGGGGCGATATCGAGAACCGGCTTGTCCATTGTTGCAGACTAACCCGTTTCTTTTGGCAACGCATAGGGGTCAGAGCGCCAGCCCAGTCCGACGCGGCGCACCGCCGCAAGGGCGTCCAGACGGCGGGCGATCAGTTCGGCGCGCTCGGGTGTGACGCCGCTGGCCTCGATGGCGATGGACAGGCCGGCCGGCCCGGGGTCGAGGCGAAGACCGGTGATCCGGGCTTCCTGCACGGCGAACGGTCCCAGCACCCGGATCAGGCTGTCGGCCGCCTCATCCACCTCGACCACGAAGGTGTGCAGCCGCCCGCCGCCGCAGGCCGGTTTGAGCGGTTTGGCGTCATCGGGCATCGGCTTCACCCACCAGGTAGTTCCGGCGCAGCAGCACGCGGCCCGCCTCATCGAAAGCCGCGAGGCGCAGGCCGCTCTTCTCGACGTCGGCCTGCCCGCCGGCCCACATCAGTTCGCAGACCGGCGGCCGATCCGGAAAGGCGGCCCCGAGGCCCGCCTCGAGCGCGAACAGGTCCTCCAGGCTGCCGGCGGCATGCAGGGTGGCCTCGACCCGGGCGGTGACGGCGATGAGTTCCGTCCAGGCGAGCGCCTGGGCGAACCGCTGGCCGGCCAGTCGGGCCGGGCTGTCGAGGTCTGGTCGGGCTTGGGTCATCTCATCGGTCCTTCAAGTTGGTCCGACGACGCGCAATAAAAAACCCCGCTGCCTGTGAAGGGAGCGGGGTTGCGATCTTGCGATCCGTCGGCGTGGTGGCTGTTTAAGGCGCGCGCCGTCCCGTCCCTGGCATGGGGGTTTTAATCGACATCATCATGGTCATGGCGCGCAGGGCGACGCATCCGCGCATCGAGCGGGCGGCGTGGCTGTCGGCGGTCAGACCAGGGGTCATGTCGGCTCGGGGGTGGAAACGCGAGGAGCGCTGTAGCGCACAGCGCCGCCCGCGACAACCTCGGCCCTTGCGGCAAGCGCGGCCATTGCGGCGGGCGACCAGAGTCTCTTTAGCCTTAACTACCTCCCCCACACCGCCCGCAGGCGGGCGTCGCGGCCGCAGGCGGCGCGATAGGCGTAGTAGTCGGCGGCGTTCCGTTTGGCGTAGTCGCGATGATAGGCCTCGGCCGGCCAGAAGGCGCCAAGGTCGAGGATCGGGGTGGCCATCTTGCCCCGCTTCAGCCGCTTGGCCGCTGCGGCCCGAGACGTCTCGGCGAGCTTGCGCTGTTCGGCATTGGCGACGAACACCGCCGGCCGGTAGGACGGCCCCCGGTCACAGAACTGGCCGCCGGTGTCGGTCGGGTCGACCAGCTTCCAGTAGCGGTAGAGCAGAAAGTCGTATTGCAGACGGGCCGGATCGTAGGTCACCCGAACCGCTTCGTAGTGGCCGGACTTTTCGCCGGTGACATCGCGGTAGGTCGGGTTCTTCAGATGGCCGCCGGTGTAGCCGGACTCGACCTTGATCACCCCAGGTATGCCGCGCATGTCGTTTTCCATGCACCAGAAGCAGCCGCCGGCGAAGACGGCCACCTGCGTCTTTGGCAAGGGCTTGGCCAGGACGGCGGCCGGGATCAGCAGGGCCAGCAGGGCGAAGGCCGCCAGCCGGAGGGGTCGAAACATGGGCGTATCCTTTGGTGTGACCCGCAGGATACGCACAATCCCGGCCTTTGGTTTGCCGGTCAGGCGGCCGCACGGGCCGGGCGGCCATAGTCCATCCACTGCAGCGCCAGGGTCCCCGCCCCCAGCACCGCCCCGTAGATCAGCAGCCGCTTCCAGTCCCGCCACATGGGCGGACTGCAGGAGAAGTCGGGCGCGGAATCACGCTTTGCGACAGGGAGGCGATCCCTGACCGCGGCCTCGCCTTCTACGGCGCCGCTCAATCGATCAGTTGATAGGCCGGCAGCGTCAGGAACTCTTCGAGCGTGTCGGACAGCACCATCTGCACGAACAGCTGGGCCGCCTCCTCCAGTCGGGGCGAGGGGAAGTCGCGGCGCAGGGACGCCATCTCCTCGGTCAGCAGGCTGACGAACAGCTGGGAGGTCAGGTCGCGGCCGTCGTCTAGGGCCGCTTCCTGGCGCACCCACTGCCACAGCTGGGTGCGGCAGATCTCCGCCGTCGCGGCGTCTTCCATCAGGTTGTAGAGCGGCACGGCGCCGCGGCCCTCGATCCAGGCCTGGGTGTAGCGGATGCCGACGCGGATGTTCTCGCGCACGCCCTCTTCAGTCCGGCCGCCCGTGTGCAGTTCGAGCATCTGGGCCTGGGTGATCTGCAGGTCCGAAAGCTTGCGGTCCAGCTGGTTGGGGGTCGGCATCAGCCTGTCAAAGACTTGCATGGCCACCGGCACGAGGTCGGGGTGGGCCACCCAGGTGCCGTCATGGCCGGCGCCGGCTTCGCGTTCCTTGTCGGCCCGCACCCGGGCAAAGGCGGCGTCGTTGGCGGCCGGATCGCCCTTGACCGGAATCTGCGCCGCCATGCCGCCCATGGCGAAGGCGCCGCGCCGGTGACAGGTCTGGATCAGCTTGAGGGAATAGGCGCCGAGGAAGGCCCGGCCCATGACCATGGCCGAGCGGTTGGGGGTGAGGAAGGCCGGGTTGGCGCCCAGTCGCTTGATCACCGAGAAGATGTAGTCCCAGCGGCCGCAGTTGAGGCCGGCCATATGGTCGCGCAGTTCGTAGAGGATCTCGTCCATCTCGAAGGCGGCGGGGATGGTCTCAATCAGCACCGTGGCCTTGATCGTCCCGTTGGGCAGGCCAAGCATCGCCTGGGCGCGGACGAAGACGTCGTTCCACAGGCGGGCCTCGAGATGGCTCTCCAGCTTGGGCAGGTAGAAGTAGGGACCCGAGCCCTGGGCCAGGGCCGCCCTGGCGTTGTGGAAGAGGTAGAGGCCGAAGTCGAAAAGCGAGCCGCTGATCGTCTCGCCGTCGATCTGCAGGTGGCGCTCGGGCAGGTGCCAGCCGCGCGGGCGGATGATCAGGACGGCGGGTTTGGGGCCGAGGGCGTAGGACTTTCCGGACTTCGCATCCGTATGGGTGAGCTGGCCGGCCCAGCGGTCCTTCAGGTTGACCTGGCCTTCGATGAGGTTGGCCCAGGTCGGGGCGGTGGCGTCCTCGAAGTCGGCCATGAACACGCGCGCCCCGCTGTTGAGGGCGTTGATGATCATCTTGCGGTCGACGGGGCCGGTGATCTCGACGCGGCGGTCCTGCAGGTCGGCCGGGATCGGGGCGACCGTCCAGTCGGCGGCGCGGATGGCGGCGGTTTCGGGCAGGAAGTCCGGCAGGGCGCTGGCGTCGAAGGCCGCCTGACGGACCTTGCGCAGGCTGAGCAGTTCGCGGCGGCGGCCGTCGAAGGTGCGGTGCAGGTCGGCGACGAAGGCCAGGGCCTCGGGGGT
>JBILYE010000224.1:0-5754 GCA_044377925.1 Caulobacter sp.
TCAGGTGGCCCGAACAGATCTCCGGATTGACCATCAGCACGGCCCGGGCCGAGCCCGAGGCGACGAAGTCGGCGGCGGTCTTGATGCCGAAGGTGGCGCTCGAGCAGGCCACATTCATGTCGAAGGCGAAGCCCTCGATGCCCAGCGCCTGCTGCACCTCGATGGCCATGGCCGGATAGGCCCGCTGCATGTTGGAGGCGGCGCAAAGCACAGCGTCGATCTGGCTGACGTCCTTGCCCCAGGCGGCGATGGCGTCCTTTGCCGCCTTGACCGCCATTTCGGCCAGCACCGAGATTTCCTCGTTCGGGCGTTCGGGGATGCGCGGGGTCATCACCTCGGGGTCGAGGATGCCGGCCTTGTCCATCACGAACCGGGCCTTGATGCCCGACGCCTTCTCGATGAACTCCGGCGACGAGGGGGCCAGGGCCTCCATCTCGCCCGCGGCGATGGCCTCTGCGTTGCGCTCGTTATGCAGTTCGACGAAGCGGTTGAAGGCGATGACCAGCTCTTCGTTGGAAATGCTCTGGTCGGGCGTGAAAAGCCCGGTGGCGGCGATGACGGCCTGATGCACGGTGATCTTGTTCCCGAGGCGGACCGCCCCCGGCCCGCAGTTTCTTCTTGGCGCGCTAGATAGCACGCCCCGGCCCCGCGTCATCCCCGGACTGACCATCGGGTCACAGAACGGGGTGTGTGCTTTCGCCGCAACGAAGCGGTTTCGCCGCAATTCAAACCCGGAACCGCCGTTGCGCCGCCGGGTTTCGCTCCTACCTAACCGTGGGCAGGAGGGGTTCTGATCTACGAACTAACTTCAGGAGTATAAAACAATGAAATCTCTCATGATTGCGGCCGCGTCTGTCGCTGCCCTGGCCACCGTCGGCTTCGCCGGCGCCGCCTCCGCCCAGACCGCCACCGACACCACCCTCTACGGCACCATCGGCTATGCCAATGTCAGCGCTGATGACGGCGCGGACGTCAACCTCGGCGCCATCCAGGGCCGCGTCGGCGCCCGCTTCGGCAAGTACTTCGGCGTCGAAGGCGAACTCGCCGCCGGCGTCAAGGGCGACGACTTCGACGTGCTGGGCACGAACGTGGACGTCGATCTGAAGCATGAAGTCGGCGCCTTCGCCGTCGGCTACTACCCGGTGACCGAGCGCTTCGACATCTTCGCCCGCGCCGGCTACGCCAGCTCGGAGATCAAGGCCAAGGGCGCTGGCATCAGCCAGTCGGCCGATCTGGACGGCTTCGCCTATGGCGTCGGCGGCCAGTACTTCTTCACCGAGAAGGACGGCGTTCGCCTCGACTGGACCCGTCATGACGGCGACGACGCCGAAGCCGATGTTGTCGGCGTCAGCTACGTCCGCAAGTTCTAGGCCGCGCTAACCCGCGACTATGTGGAACAGGCCCCCGGCACCCGGCGGGGGCCTTTTTCATTGACGCGGCCGCCAGTCTGGTCAGATTCCCCACCGGGGAACGGAGCGTCAATGTGAATGGCCTGCTGATACAGCTGATCGGTTCGGCCGTGGCGGTCGCCGCCATGGTCGGCCTCGCCGCCTGGGCCCGGATTCCGCGCCCGACCGGACCGCTCGACGAACGCACTGCCCGCGACCTCATCGACACCGACTATCCGGGCTATCCCATCGACGCCGTCTGGATCGCCGCCGACGGTCTGGGCGCCATCGCCCGCAGCGGCGACAACGCCCTGGTTCTTGCCCAGCTGGGCGACAGTTGGGTGACCCGCGACATGCCCTGGACCGCCGCCATCACGTCCCCGATCCGCGGCGGGCGCATCCGCCTGCGCATCGCTGATCCCGCCGCCCCGAAACTCTCGCTCGCCGTCAGCGGGATCACCCCCTGGCCGCCGCAAGCGCCTGAAGATCTGATCGCCGCATGACCCTCGATCCCATCAAGCCGGCCTTCGACCCCGTCACCCTGGCCATTCCCCTGTTCGTCCTGACCATCGTCGGCGAAATCCTGCTGCGCCGCTTCAAGAAGGTGAAGGCCAGTTACGAGGCCCGAGACACGGCCACCTCCCTGATGATGGGCCTGGGCAGCAACATCGCGGGCCTGCTGACCGGCGCGGCCATTGTCGCGGTGGTCATCTGGGTCTGGCAGCACCGAATCTTCGACATCCCGATGACCGCCTGGTGGGCCTGGGTCGCCATCTTCTTCCTCGAGGATTTCACCTACTACTGGTTCCACCGCCTCAGCCACGAACGGCGGTTCTGGTGGGCCAGCCACGTCAACCACCACTCCAGCCAGCACTACAACCTGGCCACCGCCCTGCGTCAGACCTGGACAGGCGGCGTGGCCGGCACCTGGCTCCTGTGGCTGCCCCTGGCCCTGATCGGCTTCCCGCCGGCCATGATCGCCATCCAGAAGGGGATCAGCCTGGTCTATCAGTACTGGATTCACACCGAGGCCATTCACCGGATGCCCCGCTGGTTCGAGGCGGTGTTCAACACCCCGTCGCACCACCGCGTCCACCACGCCCGCAATCCCCGCTACCTCGACGCCAACTACGCCGGCATCCTGATCATCTGGGACCGCCTGTTCGGCACCTACATCCCCGAAACCGACGCTGAACCGCCGCGTTATGGCCTGGTCAAAAATCTGGGCGATTTCAATATCCTGCGCGTGGCCTTTCATGAGTGGATCGGCATCGGCAAGGACCTCGCCGGCTCCCGCTCGATCCGCGAGGTGCTGGGCTACCTGTTCGGCCCACCGGGCTGGAGCCCGGATGGTTCGCGGGAAACGTCGAAGACGCTGAAGGCGAAGTGGGTCGAGCGCCAGAAGGCGGAAGCCGGGTCGGAACCGGCGCAACCGATGGCGGCGGAGTAGGGCGGGCTAGAGCACGTCAGGCGGAAGTGTACGCGGTTCCGCCGCCCGGACGTGCTCTAAATGTTTGATTCTAGACCCTTTCAGGTTTTGATGCGTACCTCAAAACCTGAAAGGGTCTAGTCGCGAACGCCCGGCAAGCTCAGCCCCAACGCCGGCCGCGCCTGAAGTTCCTCGCGGCGGAACCGGAACAGCTCCGCTGGCCGCCCGCCGGTCTCCACATCCATGCGCCCGAGCCCCTCGACCAGGCCGGTCCGCTCGACCACCCGGCGGAAGTTCTGCTTGTGCAGCGGGATGCCGGCGATGGCCTCGACCGTCTTCTGCAGGGCCGACAGGGTGAACTCCCCGGCCATCAGCTCGAACACCACAGGCCGGTACTTCAGCTTTCCGCGCAGCCGCCCGAGGCCCGTCGCCAGAATCCGCCGGTGGTCGCTGATCATCGGCTCGCCCAGCGCCGCCGAGATCGCCGCCGGCTCGGCCGGATCGCGCCCGTCGGCCCGGGCCGCGTCGCGCGCCGCCTCGGGGGCCAGGCCGGCCTCATAGAGCAGCTCGTAGCGCTCCAGCATCCGCTCTTCGTTCCAGGGCGCCCCGTCCAGCGCAAACGCCAGCCGGGCCCGCGCCATCCGCCCCACGTCCTTGCCGGCCCAGGCCATCAGCGCCGGTTTGATGCCCTCGTCGATCAGGTCCGGCCGCCCCTTGCGCCAGTCCTCCCAGGGAAAGAACCGCGACCACGGCGCCCAGACCGTGTCGGCCGACAGGCTGCCGCTGGCTGACGGCGTCAGCGCCAGATAGCCCACCGACACCACCCGCGCCGCCCCGGCCCCGACCTCGGCCCGCGGCGCATCGCGCCCCCGGTCGCCGAAGGTGTAGAGCTGCTCGACATAGCCAAGCTCGAATCCCGTCTGGCTGGCCACGAACTCCCGCAGCGCCAGCTCAAACGTCCGGTCGCTGTCCGGCTTGAACGGCCCGAACGGCAACCCCGCCGCCGCTTCGGGCCGCACGGTCAGCACCACGGCATCGCCGTCGCGAATGGCGACGATGACGGCGGACAGGCCGATGACGACGGACGGGTTCATGGTGTGGTGGTAGAGGATTTTTGGACGCGGCTAAAGCCATCGCCGCGAAGGCGCGGTCTGCCCCCTCCCGCTTGCGGGAGGGGGACCGTTTCGAGCGGTAGCGAGAAACAGGGGGCGGGTTCGTAGCGGGTGACAAGACGGCCAGGGCCGTGCCCAAGAAGGTTTTCAGGATGAGGCGCTGATCTGGCCAGGTCGCTCGTGCCCGCCCCGGCATGGCTCGCTTGCAGCGCTCGCCATGGCCACCCCGCCCCGGGGGCGGGGATGCGTCGTGTGACGCGGCGTCCCTAGTACCGCGACGGCATCTCGAACGGTGCGCCCGGATACACATAGACGCCCTTGCCGATCCCCTGCACGGCATCGACCATCCGCCCACCGCGCCCCATGACGTCGTCGGCCAGCCGCACGATCAACGGGTTCGGCGTCGCGCCCGGCCCGGCCTTTCGCAATGCCGCCGCGATCGCCGTCTCGTCGGCGTCCGGGTTGCGGTCACAGGCCACGATAAACGCACTCGCCGTCGAGCGGCTGACCCCCGCCCAGCAATGCACCAGCATCGGATCGCGCCCGTCCCAGGTGCGCGAGAAATCCAGCAGCTTCCGGACCAGCCCCTCGTCCGGGATCGTCTCCCCCGCCGCCTGTTCCCAGATGTCATGCACGGCCAGTTTCAGGTGCCGGTCCGGATACAGCGCCCGCGGCGCCTGGCTCATCAGGCCCTCTTCCAGCAGGGTGATGACGTGCGACGGCTTCTTCCACTTGATGACCGTCGGCGCATCGCGCAGCGGGCTGACGATAAGGGTCATCGGGACAGGCTCATTCGGTGCTGAAGGCCTGCGGCGTCCGCTCATACCCGGCCGCTTCCGACAGGGTATGGAACCGCGCCACATAGCGTTCCTGCGCCTCGGCCGGCGGCTGAGGGTTGATCACCAGATTATAGCCGGCCGGCGGCGTCCCGAAAATCTGCAGGCTCTCCTCGACCGTGAACCCGGCCAGCTGCGTCGCCTCGAAATAGGCGCAGGCCCGGTCGGCGGTCTTCAGCAGCTTCTTGATGTTCTGCGGCGTCTTTGCCGGCAGCCCGAAGCGGGCGTGGATGGCATGCTCCAGCCGCTCCTCGAAGTCCTTGTAGGAAACCCCCAGCGCCGCCTTGAACGGGCTGATCATGTCGCCGATCACATACTCGGAGGCATCGTGCAGCAGCGCCGCCAGCCGCCAGCGCGGCGCCAGATCCGGCTGGATGTGGGCGGCGATCTCCTCGACGACGAGGGAATGCTGGGCCACCGAAAAGCCGTGCTCGCCGATCGTCTGGCCGTTCCAGCGGGCCACCCGGGCCAGGCCGTGGGCGATGTCCTCGATCTCGATATCCATCGGCGAGGGATCGAGCAGGTCCAGGCGGCGTCCCGACAGCATCCGCTGCCAGGCGCGTGGTTGCTTGCCGCGCGGGGCCTTGGCCATCGTTTCTGTTCCTCACTGATCTACCGGAACGTCCAACTGGAGCATCGCTTGACAAAGATCAACGACAGGAACGCCATGCCCCTCACATTCGTTGGACTTAGATGGAGAGACTCTCATGAGCTGGGCCCGTATCATGGCGCCTCTGGCTGGCGGCGCAGGTGACGAACAGGTTCTGGCGGCCGCTACCGCCATCGCCGCGCCGTTCGACGCCGAACTGGCCGCCGTCCACGCCCCCGCCGACGTCGCCGACCTCATGCCCTGGATGGGCGAGGGCTTCATGGGCGGGGTGCAGATCACCGCTCTGGACAGCCTGAAAGAGGCCGCCGCCGAGGGCGCCCGCGCCGCCCAGGCCGCCGTCGCCGCCTGCGGCTATGCCAGGACCCGGCTGGTCAGCCTG
>JBILYE010000225.1:0-5722 GCA_044377925.1 Caulobacter sp.
CTCAGGATGCGGCGGCGCCCGAACGCCCGATAGATCGATAAAGGGGGGCGATCAGAGGCCGAAGGCGGCCAGCAGCTGGTCGGCGGCCAGGGAGGCGGGAACCTCTCCGGCCAGGACCCGGGCTTCCAGAGCCGGGGCGAGGGCGGCGACCTGGGGATGCTCGCGGAAGGCGCGGCCGAGTCGGTCATTGACCATGGCCCACATCCAGCGGCCGTTCTGGCCGGCCCGGCGCTCGGCGCGCATGCCGTTGGCGGTCATCACTTCGCGGTGACGCTGGATCTGGGCCCAGAGGACGTCGAGGCCGGCGTTGTTCAAGCCAGAGGCGGTGAGCACCGGCGGAGTCCAGTCCGGGTGAGCGGGGGTCAGGATGTGGAGGGCGTTGCGGTTTTCGCGCGCCGAGCGCTCGGCGCGGGGCGGGTCGGTGTCGGCCTTGTTGATCAGGATCAGGTCGGCGATCTCGATCAGGCCCTTCTTGATGCCCTGAAGTTCGTCGCCGCCGCCGGGAATGAGCACGGCCATGAACAGGTCGACCATGTCGGCGACGACGGTCTCCGACTGTCCGACGCCGACGGTCTCGACGATGACGACGTCGAAGCCGGCCGCTTCGCAGAGCAGGATGGCTTCCCGCGTCTTGCGAGCGACGCCGCCGAGCTCGCCGCCGCTGGGGCTTGGGCGGATGAAGGCGCGCTGGTCCATGGCCAGCCGCTCCATGCGGGTCTTGTCACCGAGAATGGAGCCGCCCGTGCGGGTGGAGCTGGGGTCGACGGCGAGGACGGCGACGCGGTGGCCGGCCTCAGTCAGGTTACAGCCGAGGGCCTCGATGGTGGTCGACTTGCCGGCCCCGGGCACGCCGGTGATGCCGAGGCGCTGGGCCTTGCCGGTGTGGGGCATGAGTCGGGCCAGCAGTTGGCGGGCGGCGGCCTGGTGATCCGTGCGGCGGCTCTCGACCAGGGTGATGGCGCGGGCGAGGGCGGCGCGGTCCTGCGAAAGGAGGCTGCTGGCGAGGGCGTCGAGGTCTGGAGGCGGCCGCATGGGCAGGCTTTAGGCGAGGCGGAGCCCCGACGGAAGCAAGGATCGCGGCGGATTTCGCCTGTCACGGGAGGCGCAGGCGCGGCGCGGGAGGTCGGACGATGAATCCGCTCGCCGCGGCATTCATATTCCGTCAACTATCAGGCACACTGCCCTCAATGAGGGGCGTCGCGGCTCCGCCGTGACCTGGAGTTGACGATGATCCTGGCCCGTACCCACATCGAGCTGCATAACATCCGCAAGAATGTCGAGCAGATCAAAAAGCTGTCCGACAACATCGTCGGCGTCGGGCCGTTCGGCGTCGGCATGGATACGGCGCTGAACTTCCTGCCCGATATCGGCAAGGTCAATCCAGGCGTCGCCTACAGCGGCCTGGCCGGGGCGCTGCTGGTCCTCCAGGGCATCCGGGCGCGGGCGGCGCCCATGATCCTGATCCAGATGAGCGCCATCCTGATCGTCGACACCCTGGCGCCGCTGTTCGGCAAGGCCGGGGCGGTGGCCGACGCCCTGTTCACCGGCCACAAGTGGGCGGCCGACATGCTGCTCAAGCACATGGAAGAGACCATCTATTTCGAAGGCACCCGGGAAGAGGCGCTGCACAGCATTGAGTACCGTGACCTGATGGGGCGCGTGCGGGCCGGCAAGGAAGATCGCCGGATCATCTTCCTGGGCGGCGAGGGCAAGCGTTCGCAGCCGATCGACCTGCCGACCATTCCGCCGCACAGCTAGGGCTACCGGAACCGGCAACGGCGTTATACGCTCCGTTCACCATGACCCGTGAACGCGCTCATTCCGCCTGGAAGTCCGCCGAGGCGATCAAGACCATCTCCGACCGAGTGATCGGGATCGGCCCGTTCGGCGTCGGGCTGGACGGCCTGCTGACCTGGGTGCCGGTGGCCGGCACCGTCTACAGCGTCGGCGGCGCGGTCTTCCTGCTGTTCGAAGCGCTTCGGGCCGGGGCGGGGTTCGCCACCATCCTGCGGATGCTGGCCTATCTGCTGGTCGACAGCGGGGCCAGCGCGGTGCCGGTTCTGGGCTCCGCCGTCGACCTTCTGTGGCAGGGCCACCTGATGGCGGCTACCGCGCTTCAGAAGGACATCGAGGACAGGCACGGCGCGCCGGACGACGTTCCTGAAAAGAAGAGGGCTCGCAAGAAGGGCCCGAGCAAGTTCGCCCACTAGGCAGTCCGGTATCGCCGCGCGAGACTGATCCCCGACAACAAGAGGGAGGGACGGCGCATGGCCGACGAGGAACGCTATGTGCGGCCGCCGAGCGCGGAGTCGGAAGGCCTGGCGCCGGGGCGTGGGCGGTTGACGGGCAGGCGGATCCTGGTGGTCGGCGGCGGCCAGCGGACGGTTGATGCCGCGACGGATCCTGTCGGCAATGGCCGGGCGATGAGCCTGCTGTTCGCGCGGGAGGGTGCGCAGGTCGCGGTCGCCGACCGTAACGAGGCCAGCGCCGCCGAAACGGTGCGGCTGATCGAGGCCGAGGGTGGCCGGGCCTTCGCGATCACGGCGGATATCGCGCATGAAACCGACGTGGTGGAGATGGTGGCGGCGGCTGTGCAGGGCCTGGGCGGTCTCGACGGGCTGGCGCTGAACGTCGGCATCGGGCTCGGCGGACTGGGTCTGGCGGCGACCCGGGCGTCGGAGTGGGACACGGTTCTGGGCGTCAACCTGCGGGGGCCGATGCTGTGCTGTCGCGAGGCGCTGCCGGCGATGGACCCGGGCGGGTCAGTGGTGTTCATCAGCTCGATCGCGGGTCTGATCGCCGGATCGCGGTTGCCCGCCTATGATTCGTCAAAGGCGGCGCTGGGCGGCTTGATGCGGCATGTGGCGCTGGAGGGGGCGCGGAAGGGCGTGCGGGCCAATATCGTTGCGCCGGGCCTGGTCGACACGCCGTTGGGCCGGGCGGCGACGCAGGGGCGGCCCAGCCGGGGCAGATCGCCGACGCCGTTCGGGCGGCAGGCGACGGGCTGGGAGGTGGCCTATGCGGCGCTGTTCTTCATCGGCGAGGAGAGCGTCTATGTAACGGGGCAGACGCTGGCGGTGGATTCAGGGCTGACGGGGATCAGCTAGGCCGGCGAAAGGTCAACGCCCAGACGGCGAGCCCAGTTGCGGCGCCTATGACGACAGCGGCGACGGCGACTTCGGCGACGAAACTGGCACGGTGGCCAAAGACACCCACGGCGATCGGAGCGATGGTCGTAAGGACCCCGACAAGCGCCGATGAAACCGGCCCTGACCTTCTGAAAGCGTGAAGCATGGCCAGCGCGAACAGCCCGGCCAGGATGTAGGGCCAACCGTAAGCCAGCACCAGCAGGCATGCGAAGCCCGCCAGTCCCAAGACGCTGTCGAGAGTGGCTGGCGAGCGGTCGTCATCCAGCAGGTACGCCGCCAGGCTGAACAGTGCGCCGCCAAGGGCGGGGGTGGCGACGGCGCCGAGGAGGCCGAGGCCAGCGCGGCGGAGAACCGCGAGCGCGGGGTTGACGACCTGGTTCATGCCGACAGCGACCGGGACGGGGCGTCGCGATAGGCCACCCACCAGACTGCCAGGCCGGTGATCGCCCCAATGACGGGCCCGGCGAAGATCCACTGCGCCTCGCCGCCGCGACCGCCGAGGGCGATCCCCGCCGCCGCACCACACAACAGGCCGACCCCGGCCGCGACCTTGGGCGTGGCCAGCCGCCAGTGGTGCAGCAGGCCCCAGGCGGCGAAGGCGGCCAGCAAGAAGGGCCATCCCATCAAAAGACCCATGACCGGCCCGGCGATCCAGGCGGTGACGGCGGCGCTGATCATGTCGGCGTCGGGGCCGGTGGAGGTGAAGGCGTCGCCGACCATGATCAGGTTGGCGAGGATCAGGGAGGGCAGCAGCCAGGCGGTGATGGCGGCGACGGTGATGCGTTGGGGGGTGAGGCGGGGGGCGGGCATGGCGGGGCTCCTGTGCTGGAGCCCTTTTGCGCGCCCGGTATCAACCCAGGCGGGACGATCCGTGCAGAGGCTGTGAAGCCTCCGCGCTGTTCTACTCTGCAGCCGCCGCCTGCTCGTAGCCGAGTTGGCGGTTTAGCTTTTCGAGGAGGTCGATGGCGGCCTCCGCGATCACCGTGCCCGGCGGGAAGATGGCGGCGACGCCGGCGGCTTCCAGGGCGGGCCAGTCCTGCTGCGGAATGACGCCGCCGATCACCGTCATGATGTCGGGGCGGCCCTGCTTGGCCAACTCCTCTTTCAGCTCGGGAGCGAGGGTCAGGTGGCCGGCGGCCAGGGAGCTGGCGCCGACGACATGGACATCGTTCTCGACGGCCTGGCGGGCGGCTTCGGCCGGGGTCTGGAACAGTGGGCCGATGTCGACGTCGAAGCCGAGGTCGGCGAAGGCGGTGGCGATCACCTTCTGGCCGCGGTCGTGGCCGTCCTGGCCCATCTTGGCGATCAGGATGCGCGGGCGGCGGCCGTCGGCCTGTTCGAAGGCCTCGACCATGGCCTTGGCGCGGGCGACGGCGGGGTTGTTGCCGGCTTCCTTCATGTAGACGCCCGTGATCGATTTGATCTCGGCGCGGTGGCGGCCGAAGACCTTTTCCAGAGCATAGCTGATTTCGCCCAGCGTCGCCTTGGCGCGGCCGGCGTCGACGGCGAGGGCCAGCAGGTTGCCGTCGCCGCGCGCGCCGTCTTCAAGAGCCTGGAGGGCGGCTTTCGTCTCAGCTTCGTTGCGTTCCGCCTTGAGACGGTTGAGTTTTTCCAGCTGCGCCGCACGCACGGCGGCGTTGTCGACCTTGAGCACCGGAATGTCGTCGGCGACTTCCGGGCGGTAGCGGTTGACGCCGACGACGCTCTGGCGATTGGCGTCGATACGGGCCTGGGTGCGGGCGGCGGCTTCCTCGATGCGCAGTTTCGGCAGGCCCTGTTCGATGGCCTTGGCCATGCCGCCGAGGGCCTCGACTTCCTCGATGTGTTCCAGCGCCCGGGCGGCCAGGTCGTGGGTCAGGCGTTCGACATAGTAGCTGCCGCCCCAGGGGTCGGCGACGCGGGTCGTACCGCTTTCCAGCTGCAGGAAGAGCTGGGTGTTGCGGCTGATGCGGGCCGAGAAATCCGTCGGCAAAGCAAGGGCTTCGTCGAGGGAGTTGGTGTGCAGCGACTGGGTCTGGCCGTTGACGGCGGCCATGGCCTCGACGGCGGTGCGGGAGACGTTGTTGAAGACGTCCTGGGCGGCCAGCGACCAGCCGGAGGTCTGGCTGTGCGTGCGCAGGCTGAGCGAGCGGCTGTCCTTGGGATCGAACTCGCGCTTCATCAGGCGGGCCCAGAGCAGGCGCGCGGCCCGCATCTTGGCCACTTCCATGAAGTAGTTCATGCCGATGGCCCAGAAGAAGCTGAGGCGCGGGGCGAAGACGTCGATGTCCATGCCGGCGGCGACGCCGGCGCGGGCGTATTCGATGCCGTCGGCGAGGGTGTAGGCCAGCTCCAGGTCGGCCGTCGCCCCGGCCTCCTGCATGTGGTAGCCGGAAATCGAGATCGAGTTGAACTTCGGCATATGCGTCGAAGTGTATGAAAAGATGTCCGAAATGATCCGCATGCTTGGGGCCGGCGGATAGATGTAGGTGTTGCGGACCATGAACTCCTTGAGGATGTCGTTCTGGATGGTCCCGGACAGTTTTTCGGGCGGAACGCCCTGTTCCTCGGCGGCGACGATGTAGAGGGCCAGG
>JBILYE010000226.1:0-5707 GCA_044377925.1 Caulobacter sp.
GGGTCAGACCACCTCGAGCAACGCCCGCTGCTCTGCCCAGACGATCGGCGACGGAAATCGCCGGCGGCCCGGTTTGAAGGTAGTCTGATAAGATATTCTGAGGTCCGGCCTGATGAACCGACGAAGCCACCTTTTGGGCCTGGGGGCCTCCATCGTTGGCCTTGCCGCAGGGAGTGCCGCACTGGCACGACCGGCCCAATCGCCCAGACGGATGCTTCCCCTAACGCCGCTTCAGTGGGTGACGCCGAGGGTCGAAGGTTCCGGCCTGTCCTTCCACACATTCCGAAGCCCGGCCGCGGGCGCGGAGGTCAGCTTCCACATATACGCGCCTCCAGCCTATGCCGCCGATCCGGACCGCCGGTTTCCGGTCGTCTACTGGTTGCACGGCTCGGGAGGCGGAGTCTCCGGCATCTCCCGCCTGTCTTCACTGGTTGACGAGGCCGTCGCGACCGGCCGGGTGCAGCCCTTCCTCCTCGTGTTCGTCAACGGCCTGCGGATGGGGATGTACGTTGACTGGGCCAATGGTCGGGCACCCCTTGAGACCGTCATCGTCCAGGAACTCCGTCCCCACGTCGATGCAAACTGGCGCACGATAGCAACCCGCGAGGGACGATTGCTCGATGGCTTCAGCATGGGCGGCTACGGGGCCGGGCGCTTCGGGTTCCGCTACCCCGAACTGTTCCGCAGTGTGTCCATGATGGGCGCCGGGCCTATGCAGGAGACGCTGGAAAGGACGCCACGCGCCAGTAGGGTTCAGGCGGAAGACCTCCTCAGGGACGTCTACGGCGGCGGCCAGGACCGCTTCCGGGCAGTGAGCCCGCGCCGGTATGCGGAACAGAACGCAGCCACCCTTGCCCGGGACTCTCGCCTGCGTCTGGTCATTGGAGACCGGGACGAGACCCTGGAGAATAACCGGGACTTCCATGAGCACCTGACCCGGCTGGGCATCCCCCACGACTGGATCGTCCTGCCCGGCGTCGGTCACGACCCGATGGGCGTGTTGACCGCCCTCGGCGACCGGCATTGGGCCTTCTACCGGGACGCCTTTGCAGCGGCGGGCGGCTGACGCAAGCTCAGATCCCAGTCTGATCAGATGCCCGCATCCCTTCGATCCGCATCAATCCCTTAGTCCCTGTCCAGCAAGGAATCTGACATGCTTCTCGCTCGCGCTCTGTTGCTGCTGTTGGCGTTCGTATTGCTGAGCCCTTCCGCCTGGGCCCAGGAAACGCGGGATATCCAGATACTCGTCGACGGGGCTCCGCGACGCGCGTTGCTGGTCAATAACTTTGGGCCAGGTCAGGCGGTTCCGGTCATCATCGTCCTGCATGGCGGTATGGGCAGTGCAGAGGCTCAACGAGAGAGAACGGGTTTTGACAGGCTCGCCGTCACTGAGGGCTTCACCGTGGTTTACGCGGAAGGCACCGAAATTGTGCCGGGTCGACACGCTTGGAACACCGGCTTCCTCATGCGCCGTCAGGTCGGACTGGCGAACGACATTGCCTACCTGGACACACTGATTGACCTCCTGATCCGCGATCACAGCGCCGACCCCCACAGGATTTTCATGACCGGGGGTTCCAACGGGGCCATGATGACCCTCGTCTATGCAACCCAGCGCGCCGAGCGCCTCGCAGCTATCGCGCCCGTAGTCGGCGCCATGTTCAGTTTCGAGATGAAACCCAGCGGACCGCTTCCGATCATGCTCATCAATGGTGCGCAGGACAATGAGGTGCCGATCGAAGGCGGTTTCAGCAGAAACCCTCTGGTGTCCCGCGCACAGTCAGCGCCTTACATGCCGCTGGAAGATACCGTCGAGTTTTGGGTCGAGGCCAATCGTTCACAAACGCCGCCGTTCATTACGACAACAGGAACCGTGACAACCTCCGTCTACGCCCCGACGCCCAATGGCGCCGTCACGATCTCTGTGGTTGACCAGATTGGCGGACACGGCTGGCCAGGCACGAGCCCAGTTCGCGGGACCAGCAACCCCATCCAGTCCTTTGACGGCGCAGAGCGTGTCTGGGAGTTTTTCAAAACACAGTCTCGGGCCCCCTGATCGACGGTGACGACAGGTTGACCGGACCAGATCGTTTGCCGCGCCGGACTTACGAAATCAGTCAACCGCCGCTGTCCAAACGGAAGGCGCGTCGGCTCGGAAGCGCCGAATTGTAGATCTGTCGCTGACCGACGCGAACCCTACGCCCCCAGCACCGTCCGCTGCTCGGCCCACACCACCGGGAACCCCGTCAGCAGCCCCGCCATCGTCATGCCGGCCGGCTGTCGCCCCTCCATGATCGCCTCGATGATCTCGGGCGCCAGGAGCGTCAGCCGCAGCACCCGACCCACGTAGGTCGAGTTGATCTTTTCCGCCCTGGCAACCTCCTCGATGGAGGCATGGACCCCGGTCTCGATCAGCTTTCGCCACCGGAACGCCCGAGCGATGGCCTTGATGATTGTATTGTCGACCCGCGGCCTGGGGGCGGCCCAGATCGGCCCACCGCCATCGGGAGCGAGGATCAGCTTGCGGCCTCCGCGCTTGCGGATCTGCATGGGGATGCGAACCGTGAAGGTATCGGTGGCGCTCATGCCGCGATCCGCTCAGTGGTGCTGATGCTGGCGAGCTCGCCAGCCAGGGATGAGAGACCGTCATTGCGCAGCCGGATCGCCACCTCGTCCTGATGGATGTCGACCCGGTCGACCAGCAGCTGGATCACGCGCGCCTGCTCGCCGGGGAACAGTTCCTCCCAGAGAGGATCAAGCTGGACCAGGGCCTCGCGCATCTCCTGCTCGGTCAGGTCGTCATCATGGCGATGGCCCTCGCGCCATGCCGCGACGATCACCTCCGGCGCGCGCAGCATGTGGCGCACCTGCTCGATCACAGCCGCCTCGATCTCGCCGACCGGGGCCGTCAGGAGGAACATGTTTCGATGCAGGCTATGCTGGGCGCCGATGATCAGCAGAATGCCGGCCGCAACGGTTACCCCCAAGATCCGGGCGGCGAGATCACCGTAGGCCGTAAAGAAGCAGGGGATTGCGGCGTACGCGCTCAGGGAGGCGGACAGCAAGATCAACTGGTTTCGGAGCCTGTCGCGATCGAGACGACTAGCCGTCGACGCCATCACCTTTTGCGCTGATCTCCACCAGGCGATGAGGGCGATTTCGCCCCCGAGATAGCCGAGCGCCCAAACCACCCCCCAAGCCAGAGGCCAGACAGCCAGATAGGCCGTGACGCCGCTGACCAGGGCAACACTGGCCACCCGAACGGCCAACTGGTCACCGTAGGTCCGACGATAGTAGGTCTCCAGGGTCGCTTGCTGGACCGACGGAGAGTATGTCGCGCTATCCATGTCTCAATGTCGCAATGACGTCTGAAGGATTGTTGAAGACGACCTGCCCTCTTTCTGATCCCTCGATTTGAGCAATAGCCCGTGATCCAGAAGACGGACCTGAAAACGAACAGGTTCGATTAGGCGCAGTCCATCGCTGTCCTTGGTGGGACATGAGCTGGCGACTGACTGCGTCCACTGCCAGCCAGTCCGAGACTTAGACTCCGGCTGGCCGGCTTCCCTGGAACTGTCGGTATTTCCCCATAATCGTCTGCAGATTCACTGTAGGCCGCGCATTTGGGCGGCAACGTCGCGGGAGACCCCTGCGGCGCACGCCGGGGTCTAGATCAGGCCTGCCACAAGCGTCATGAAGCCAAGCCCAATCGAGAGCGGCAAGCGAAGGGGCAGCCATCCTGGAGGCGTCAGACCCAAAGACCGAAGCTTCAGATCGACCAGCACGCTGGACATGATCAGGCCCCCCAGAACCACCAGCGAAGGTCCGGTCCAGGCATGCCCCGTGGCCCAGGGCCAGGCGGCCCCGAGGGCGAACAGCGACGGCAGCACCGCGACCGCCCAGACCCAGCGTGGGACAGGCTCATGGGTCGCAGCCGCAAGCCCCCACCAGACGCCGCCCAGAAAGCTGTAGATCAAGGCCGCGTAGGCAAACGCGAGGCCCAGGGCCGTGGGTCTCGTTTCCGGGCCGCCAAGCACCAGGCTCGCCAGCACGCAGGCCTGAGGAAGCAGTCCAGCATAGCCCAGGAACCGGGCAAACGACGGCAAGGGTGACAGGGTTGCTCGGTTCACGGGGTCTGGACCTCTTCACGTTGGAACACAGCGGATCGACGCCGAAGCGCCCGGACCACGCCAATCTGGCTCTTGCGCCAGAAGGCTTTCACCTCGATCCGCCAAGGAGGATCACGTCGCCAAGCTGGACCCCCGACAACCACGCCCCCTCGACCGTTGGCGCGGCCAGCCAGTCGCCACAGAGTCCGAGGGCGAGACCTGGATCCCAGAGTGGTCCGGAACCGTCGGCGGCCGGCCGCGCGTAACGCCAACGATGGGACGACGCTGCCATCACGGTCGGAAGGGATATCGCCAAACGTTCGGAAAACGCCACCAGAAGGTCGGCTTCCACCTGGGCCTTGGGGGCCTCGACATTCTCTTCAGACCACCTGGCCGCCGCCTGCAGCACCCAGGATTCGGGCCCGGTCCGGCCTGGCTTTGTACTGTTGCGCGCCGCCCAGAAAAGGATGGCGTCGTCATCTCCGCGCAGGCCGTCGGGCGCCGTGGGCAAGGGTTCGGACAGGACCAGCATGACGGTCCAGCAGGGTGAACTGGGCCTGGCGATTGCCTGTGCGGACCACTCCGGAACAACACCCTCAAGGAGTTGGCCCGCCTGTTCGGCCGGCAGGGCGATAACCAGAGTATCGCACTGGAATACGACGGCTTCCTCGGTCACGACGTCCCAACCGGCCGGGCTTCGGGACAGCTGAACCACGCGCGTGGCCCAGCGGACGTCGAGGTCTTCCGCCATCGCCTTGAGTGGAGCGTTCATGGCCGGAACGCCGACCAAGGCCCCCTCACCGGCTGCCGGCCATGGGGCGACCCTGCCCTCGTCCATCCACCGTCTGACCCTGGCTTCGAAACGTGGATCGGACGGGGTGAAAGACTGCGCCCCATGATCGAAGGTCGCCTCACCCAGGTCCGTCGAAAGCCGTCGCGTGGCCATGCGCCCGCCCGCGCCGCGACCCTTGTCCAGGAGCGTCACCTGGTATCCGGCCTTACTTAATCGTTCAGCGCACGCCAGACCCGCCATTCCGGCGCCGATGATCAAGGTTCGCATTTGCCGTTCTTCTCAAAAGAGCCCGCCCAGTAAGGCGGAGACCCGGGCCGCCCCCTGATTTTCCAAGGATTTGACCAAAGCGCCGTCGATATTGTCCCGCCGCAGTGAAATGGGTCGGGCGCGCTCCATATCCAGCGCATGAGCAATCTGATCGTCTGGTTTGATGGGGACTGCCCGCTGTGCCGCAGGGAAATCGCGTTGATGCGCCGTCTGGATCGGCGCGGATCCATAGACTTCATCGATGTGTCCTCAGCCTCGCCCGAGGCATGCCCCGTTGATCGAACGGCGCTGCTGGCTCGCTTCCACGCCAACGAAGGCGGTCGCTTGCTGTCCGGCGCCGCAGCCTTCGCCGCGATGTGGCGCGCCATTCCCCTGCTCCGGCCTCTCGGGCTGGCTGCAAGGTCGCCGCTCGTGCTGTCAGGGCTGGAGGCCGCCTATCGCGTCTTCCTGCGGATGAGGCCTTCGTTGCAGCGGCTTGCCGGCGGCGGACGAGGCGCATGAGGCCGGAACCGGAGCGTCCCGAGGACGGGCAGGAGAG
>JBILYE010000227.1:0-5706 GCA_044377925.1 Caulobacter sp.
TTCGCTCATGGCCTCGTCAGACCAGCGAGCCGTGGCAGTGCTTGAACTTCTTGCCCGATCCACAGGGGCAGGCCGCGTTGCGGCTGGTGCGCTCCCAGCCGTCCGGCAGGGCCGAGACGGGCAGGGCCGAGCGCTGCTGGGCATCCAGGCCCGTGCCGGCGGCGGCAAGGCTGAGGGCCCGCTCGTTCTCGCCGGTGTGCGGATCCATGTGGATTTCCTGCAGGCCGGCCAGCGGATCGGGCTCGGGCTCGGCGTACTGGAACTCAACGGTCATCAGCCAGCGGGTGGTGTTGAGCCGCAGGTTGCCCAGCAGGGTCTCAAACAGGCTGAAGGCCTCGGTCTTGTACTCGTTCAGCGGGTCGCGCTGGCCGTAGCCGCGCAGGCCGATGACGTTGCGCAGGTGATCGAGGTGCATCAGGTGCTCGCGCCACTGCAGATCGATCATCTGCAACAGGAAGTTCTTCTCGACCGAGCGCATCTGCTCAGGCGACAGGATGGTCTCGCGCTCGGCCGCCCGGGCGTCGGCGGCGGCGTTGACCCGCTCCTCGATCTCCTCGTTGGCGATGCCTTCCTCGGCCGCCCATTCGGCGATCGGCAGCTGCAGGCCGAGAATGGCCTCGCAGCGCTCGGTCAGGCCGGCGACGTCCCACTGCTCGGCATAGGCCTTGGGCGGCAGGTGGCGGTTGACCAGGTCCTCGATGGTGTCCTTGCGCATCTCGGTGATGAACGTGGACAGGTCCTGCGCCTCCATGAACTCCTGGCGCTGCTCGAAGACGGCCTTGCGCTGGTCGTTGACGACGTCGTCGTACTTCAGGAGGTTCTTGCGGATCTCGTAGTTGCGCTGCTCGACGCGCTTCTGGGCGGTGGCGATGGCGCTGTTGAGCCACTTGTGGGTGATAGCCTCGCCTTCCTGCACCCCGAAGGAGCGCATGATGGCGTCGAGCCGGTCGCCGGCGAAGATGCGCAGCAGGTCGTCTTCACAGCAGAGGAAGAACTTCGAACGGCCAGGGTCCCCCTGACGGCCCGTCCGGCCGCGCAGCTGGTTGTCGATCCGGCGGCTTTCGTGGCGCTCGGTGCCCAGCACGTAGAGACCGCCCTCGCGAAGGGCGTGAGCCTTGGCTTCGGCGATCTGGGCCTCGAAGGCGGCCTTCTCCTGCGCCTCGACCTTGCCGTCGGGCTCGATGCCGAGACCCAGCTGTTCCTGGCGCCATTTGGCCAGGTGCATTTCGACGTTGCCGCCGAGCTGGATGTCGGTGCCGCGGCCGGCCATGTTGGTGGCGATGGTCACCGCCCCGGGCACGCCGGCGTCGGCGACGATCAGGGCTTCCTGGTCGTGGTAGCGGGCGTTCAGCACGCTGTGCGGGATGCCCTTGACGGTCTTGCCGTCGATTTCGAACCTGTGCTCGGACAGCAGTTCCGACAGCTGCTCGGACTTCTCGATCGAGACGGTGCCGACCAGGATCGGCTGGCCACGGCGATAGCAGTCCTCGATCTGGGCGATGATGGCAACGTTCTTCTCGGCGGCGGTGCGATAGACCTCGTCGTCCTCGTCGATCCGGGCGACCGGGCGGTTGGTCGGCACCTCAAGGACGTCCATCTTGTAGATGTCGCCGAATTCCTGGGCCTCGGTCGCGGCCGTGCCGGTCATGCCGGACAGCTTGGTGTAGAGGCGGAAGTAGTTCTGGATGGTCACCGAGGCCAGGGTCTGGTTCTCGGGCTGGATGTCGGCGCCTTCCTTGGCCTCGATGGCCTGGTGCAGGCCTTCCGACAGCCGGCGGCCGGACATCATGCGGCCTGTGAACTCGTCGATCAGGATGATCTCGCCGGCCTTGACGATGTAGTCCTTGTCGCGCTGGTAGATGATGTTGGCGCGCAGCGCCTGGTTCACATGGTGCACGATGGAGACGTTGGCGGCGTCGTAGAGGCCGGCCGTGTCCTCGCCCAGGTGGTCGCCGGCGATCAGCATGTTCTCGACGTTTTCCTGACCGATCTCGGTCAGCAGCACCTGGCGCTGTTTCTCGTCGTACTCGTAGTTGTCCTTGTTCTTGATCAGCTCTTTCACGATCAGGTCGACGATCTTGTAGAGCTCGCTGCGGTCCTCGGTGGGCCCGGAGATGATCAGCGGCGTGCGGGCCTCGTCGATAAGGATCGAGTCCACTTCGTCGACGATGACGAAGTTGTGGCCGCGCTGGACCATCTCGGAAACGTCATAGACCAGGTTGTCGCGCAGGTAGTCGAAGCCGAACTCGTTGTTCGTGCCGTAGGTGATGTCGCTGCGATAGGACTGCTGGCGCTGGTTCTGCGACAGGCCGTTGACGATGACGCCGACGCTCAGGCCCAGGAACTGATAGACGCGGCCCATCCATTCGGCGTCGCGGCTGGCCAGGTAGTCGTTGACGGTGATGACGTGGACGCCCTTGCCGCCCAGCGCATTGAGGTAGGTGGGCAGGGTGGCGACCAGGGTCTTGCCTTCGCCGGTCCGCATTTCGGCGATACCGCCTTTGTGCAGGATCATCCCGCCGACCATCTGCACGTCGTAGTGCCGCTGGCCCAGCACGCGCTTGGAGGCCTCGCGAACCACGGCGAAGGCTTCGACCAGCAGTTGATCAAGGGTTTCGCCCTTGGCCAGGCGGTCCTTGAACTCCGCGGTCTTGGCGCGAAGCTGCTCGTCGCTGAGAGCGGTCATCGCCGGCTCGAGGGCGTTGATCTTGGCGACCTGGGCGGCGAAAGCCTTGACCTGGCGGTCATTGGCGGAACCGAAGAGCCTGCGAGCGAAGCCGAGCATGTAAGGATATGGTCCGTGTAGAAGTGACTGGCGTGGGCGCAAACGCCCGGAACACGCCAGAAAACCGCATTTCGAGCGCGCGGGAGACTTAAGCAGCGACCCCCTCGAAGTCAACGCGCGCACCTGCCACAGTAAGCGCCCATTGCGAGGTCGCTCGCGCGCTGATAGCGATGCGGCAACAGGCGGCCGCGTACCCAAGGACCGCAACCCAAGAGGTCGGGGATGGCTACGAAATCTAATCGGAAGTCTGGTGAAACCGGCGAAGTGCTCCGGGATATCCTGACCTTTGAGCGCCTGCTGACCGGACCGGTCATCCATCTGATCTACTGGGCGGGCCTGGGTGTCATCGTCCTGGGCGCCTTCGGCTCGATCGGCGCCGCCATCGGCGTGGCCCTGAAGGAACAGGAAATCGTCGGCAAACTGCTGGCCATTCCGCTGGCCGTGGCCGGGGTGCTGATCTGTTTCGCCCTGGTCCTGCTATGGCGCTCCTTCTGTGAGTTTTACGTGGCGGTCTTCCGCATCGCCGACGACCTCAAGGGCCTGCGCATCGCCGCCGAGCGCGAGGTCGGGACCCCGGTCAACACCGGCGCGCCGCCGCAACGTCCGTTCGCGGGCTGAGGCCTGACGCCGGGTTCATGACCACGCTCGCAACCCCGGAGTTCGCCCTCACGCTCGAGGATGACTGGATCCGTCACGGCAGCGATGTCGCCGATCGCCATCTGTTCGAGTCCGTCCTGCGCGACACCAGCCTGACCATCCTCGTCGAACCGATGCTGACGCGCGGTGAAGACCTCGAACCGGTCGCCCGCAAGCTGGCCGACCACCGCATCGAAGGCCACCTGACCGCCGCCCAGACGCACGGTTGGCTGTTCGAGATGACCGAGCCCCAGATCATCGCCCGCGAGTTCGGCCAGGTGGTGTCGTACGAGGGCCGCCTGCTGGCCGGCGGCCGCTTCGCCTTCACCGGCCTGGTCCTGACCACCGGCGTCGTCAGCCTACTCGTCGAGTCCGACACCGCGTCCCGGCAGGCCTTGAGCGAGACCCTGATGGAGGTCGCCTCGGGCATGGAAATCGAATCCAGTCCGCACGGTTGAGGCTATGCGACTGCCCCAAAAAGTACGTGAATTCAGTCAATTAAATAATATGTCTAGACATATTCATCGACTTTTTCGGCCTCCGTCCGAAGTCCGGATCGGGGCGTAGGTCGCCGTGTAGCGATTTCGACCCACAAACCCCGCCGACCGACCTTCGGCGGACCTACACGCGGGGCTACAGTCTCGCGGCTCGAACCCACGGCAAAGCCTACAGCCACAGGGCTTTCGCCCGCCTTTTCGTCCGCGCCGGACGTCACCGACTGTTTTTGTAGGTCTCGGGCCCTGCGGTACAATGGGTTGCCGCTTCGTTAGCGCTACCGCCGCAACGCCGCCTCTACCGCCCGCAACGCCGGCTTGGCCCGCCCCGCCGCATCGAACAGCAGCGGCGTGTCCGACCGGTCCTCCTTGACCAGCCAGCTCTCCGGATCCCGGACGCCCCAGATGGTGAAGGCAAACTGTTGTGTTTCCGGCAGCGCGACGAAGGCGCTCATGGCCTCGGCGTACAGGCGGGCCTGCGCGGCTTCCTTCTCCTCGCGGGAGACGAACCAGCCGCCGGCCCGGACGATGGAGACATCCATCTCCGAGACATGGACCTTCAGGCCGAAGCGGGCCAGGGCGTTGATCGTGCGGGTCAGGGCTCCGGCCGGCAGGTCGGCGTTGCAATGGGTCTGGCAGCCGATCCCGTCGATCGGCGCGCCGGCCTTCAGCAGCCGGTCGATCAGCCGCTGGTACTGGTCGAGCTTGGCCGGGTTGCTCTCGAGGTTGTAGTCGTTGATCAGCAGCACCGCGTCCGGATCGGCGGCCCGGGCCACGTGAAAGGCGCGGACCATGTGGTCGATTTCGCCCAGGCGCCGGCTCCACAGGTGCTCGCGCAGGCCCGAGCCATCGTCCTTGATCGGCTCGTTGATCACGTCCCAGCCGCTGGCCTGGCCGCGATAGCGGCCGACAAAAGCGGTGATGTAGTTGTCGTAGGCGCGCGCGAAGCTGGTGCGCTGCTCGTCCAGATTGACGAACGCCTCGGGTTCCTGGGCGTACCAGATCAGCGTGTGGCCGAAGAGTTTCATCCCCCGCTGGCGGGCGAACCCGGCGATGGCGTCGGGGCGGTCGAAGCGGAACGAGCCGTCCGGCAGGACGGTGTATTCCATCTTCATCTCCCACTCGGCGGTCAGCTGGGAGAAGTGTTCGGTGACAAGGCCGGCGTAGGACGGGTCGTCCAGGAAGCGGGCCTGGACGCAGGTTCCGATCGGGAACGGCGCAATCGACTTCAGCGGTGCGACGGGGCCTCCCGCCGGCTGGCTGTTGGCCCTGGGACCACAGGCGGCGAGGGCGAGGGCGGAGCCGAGGACAGCGCGCCGGGTCGCGCCTGTCACCGCGCCGCCACCCGGCGCAGGCCGAGCTCGTCCAGGGCCGCGGTCTCGCGCTTGGCCATCTCCCGGCGGGCGGCGAGGGCAGCGTTCTCGGCCACCTGCTCGTACTTTTTCAGGCCTTCGTAGGCCTCGTTCAGGGCGTCGCGAGCGCCTTCTTCTTCGGCGATCAGGCTGTCGATGTTGTCCTGAATGGCCTTGCGGCGGACCTTCACCCCGTCCCGGAAGCCGACCATGTACCAGCCGGCCTCGGCGTCGGCCCGGGCGTTGGCCAGTTCGCTCTCGGCCTCGGCCTCGAGCACGGCCATGCGCAGTTCCCACTGGGTGCGGGCGTCCACGATGACGCTGAGGCGCTTCTGCAGTTCCTCGACCTGAAAATTGGACAGGCGGATCAGGGAGCCGACGGCCTTCATGCGTACTCACCCTGGTGCAGGATCTGGTCGAGATGGGCGAAGCTGTCTTC
>JBILYE010000029.1:0-21295 GCA_044377925.1 Caulobacter sp.
CCGCCGCGCCTTCCTGCTCGTCGATCCGCCCGCCGCCTGGACGTCCGCCAAGGCCGCGGCCGATCAACAGACCGCCACGCCGCTGATGTCCCAGGACCTCGGTCGCAACGCCGCCGTCTACTTCCCTGCCGTGCTGCACGAGACGCCCTTCCCGCCTTCGGGCGTTGTCGCCGGCGTCTATGCCGCCACCGACATCCAAGTCGGCGTATGGAAGGCGCCGGCCGGCCTGCTCACGGCCCTGAACGGCATCAAGGGGCTCGCCCTGCCGCTGACCGACGCAGACAACGATCTGCTCAACACGGCCGGGATCAACGCCCTGCGAAGCTTCCCCACCTACGGCCCGGTGATCTGGGGGGCCCGCACCCTGGCCGGCGCCGCGCTGATGTCCGACGACTTCAAGTACGTCCAGGTCCGGCGACTGTTCCTCTACATCGAAGACAGCATCCGGACGGGCTGCCAGTGGACCGTGTTCGAGCCCAACGGACCTGCGCTCTGGGCGCAGCTGCGCCTGCAGATCTCGACCTTCCTGCAGAGCCTGATGAACCAGGGCGCATTTCTCAGTTTCAATGTGGCCTGCGACGCCTCGACGACATCGCCTGCCGATATCGACCTGGGCGTCGCCAATGTCCTGATATCCATCGCCCCGATCCTGCCGGCCGAGTTCGTGGTCATCGAGATCCAGGTGACGACGGCTGGTGCGTCCTGAAGCTCACCTCACAGCGGGCTGACAAAAGCTTCAGGCAACATGACCTAAGGTTAAGTTGAATTCGGAACGGCGATCTCCCACCTACAGGCTCGTAGACACGGAGATTTAGCCATGAGGAAACTGTTCCTCATTATCTGTTCATCGCTGGTGCTCACCACCGCGCTTGCCGTGGCGGGGCTCAGCACCGCTCACGACGACGGCCTCTTCACCACGGTCTCGCACAACGTCTGATAGCCTGCCCTTGCGCCCGATCCTGGGCGAGGGCAGGAACGGCAGAGCATGACCCTGCCTCTTTCCATCCTCGATCTTTCGACGATCCAGGCCGGCGCCACTCCGGCGGAAGCCATTCGCCTCAGCGTCGAACTGGCCAAGGTCGCCGACGGCCTTGGCTATCGGCGCTACTGGCTGGCCGAGCATCACTCCACCGACTCCCACGCCGGGACCGCGCCGGAGATCCTGATCGCCGCCCTCACCCAGGCGACATCCCGCATTCGCCTGGGCAGCGGCGCCGTGCTGCTGGCCAACTACAGCCCGCTGAAGGTGGTCGAGCAGTTCATGACCCTGGAGGCGCTGGCTCCCGGCCGCATCGATCTCGGGATCGGCCGCGCCATCGGCGCAGACGAGCTGACCGGCCAGGCCCTGCGCACCGCCGGCCTGCAATCCTTCCCCACCTTCTTCAGCCTGCTGCAATCCTGGCTGCTCGACGCCGGCGGCAAGCAGCCCTTCCCGCTCAACCACCCGGCCAAGGGCGTCCGCGCCCAGCCCTGGGGCCGCAGCCACCCGGACCTCTTCGTGCTCTGCTCTTCGGAGAAGAGCGCCGCCATCGCCGGCCAGCTGGGCGTCGGCATGGTCTATGCCGAGTTCATCACCGGCCAGGGCAGCAAGACCGCCATCGACGCCTACCGCGCCGCCTTCCGCCCCTCATTGTTCCGCCGCGAGCCGCACGCCGCCATCGCCATCGCCGCCCTCGCCGCCGATACGGCTGACGAGGCCCGCCGCCTCGACGCCCCGCGCCGGGCCTGGGTGGTCGGCGAGGCCGAGGGCCTGAAGGAGGCCTACCCGTCGCTCCGGGTCGCCGAACGCCGGCTGGCCGACCACGCCGGCCACAAGGCCATCGCCGAGGCCGAAGCCCGGGCGCTGGTCGGTGATGGCGCGACGGTGCGCGCCGGGCTGGCGGCCAAGCTGGCCGAGACCACCGCCGACGAAATCTTCGTCATCGCCGCCGGTCCGACCCTGGCTGACCAGGTGCGGTCTCTGGAACTGATGGCCGGCTAGGCCTTGACCCCCGCCGCCGCCGCCGGCCGGGCCATCATGGCGTCGTACCAGCGCCGGGCCGCTTCCATCTCCTCGGGGATGGCGAACTTGGCCATGCGCGAGAAGTCGATGGCCGTGGCCGCGACGATGTCGGCCATGCTGATGCGGTCACCGGCGATGAACTCGCTGTCCTTGAGCTGGCGGTTGAAGATCTTGATGGCCCGGGTCCCGCCGGCCAGGTTACTCGCGGCGATCTCCGGCACCTGGGTCTCCAGCGCCGCCAGGGCCGGGTGGCTGTGGCGCACGGCCAGCATCAGCGGCGTGGCCAGCATCATCTCCACCCGGCGCAGCCACATCTCGAACACGGCGGCTTCCTTCGCGTCGCGGCCGAACATGTTGGGCTCGGGATAGACGCTCTCCAGATAGCGGCAGATGGCCACCGACTCGGTGATCGTCGTCTCATCATCGATCTCCAGAGCCGGCACGTTGGGCAGCCCGGCCTTGGACAGGAAGCTCTCGGTCCTGTGCTCCCCCTTGAAGACATCGAGGTTGATCACCTCGACCCCAGCCGGATTGCCCTTCTCGGCGAGGAACCAGCGGACCCGGCGCGGATTGGGCGCGCGGAAGCTGTCATAGAGTTTCATGGCGTTTGTCCCGTTCTTCTTATGATTTCGGCGCTTCGACGGCGGCCGGGGCTGCGTCCGGCGCGATGCCGAACAGCTCGCGCGGCATGGCCCCGACCACGGCGGCGGTCATGCAGGTGGCCAGGAAGCCGCCCAGCAGCGCCTTCCAGACCATACCGATCACCTCGGCCCGCCGTTCCGGCATCAGCACGCCAAGCCCGGACACCGTGATCCCCACCGACCCGACATTGGCGAAGCCGCACAGGGCGTAGGTCATGATCATCCGGGTGCGTTCGCTCATCTCCCCGGCCGGGATACTGCCCAGCTCGATGAAGCCGATGAACTCGGTCAGCATCAGCTTGACCCCCAGCAACCAGCCGGCCTTGCCCGCCTCCTCCCAGTTGACGCCCAGCGACCAGGCCAGAGGCGCGAAGACGATTCCGAGCACCCGCTCGACGCTGACCTTCTCGCCGTCGATGGGCGGCAGCAGGCCGAGAATCTCGTTGCCGATGGCCACCAGGGCCACGAAGACGATCAGGATGGCGCTGATGTTCAGCACCACCATCAGCCCGTCCGCCACCCCCTTGGTGATGGCGTCGATCGAGCTCTCGTAGCGCAGCAGCGAGGTGTAATCGACGTTGACCCCGCCCTCGCCCTTCTTCTCCGGCACGATGATCCGCGCCAGCAGCACCCCGGCCGGCGCCGAGACGACAGAGGCTACCAGCACGTGGGCGGCGGCGTTGGGCAGGCTGGCCTTCAGCACCAGCGCATAGGCCACCATGGTCGAGCCCGCGACCGTGGCCAGCCCCACAACCATCATCAGGAACAGCTCGGAGCGCGTCAGCTTGTCCAGGTAGGCTCGGATGATGATGGGCGTTTCGACCATGCCCACGAAGATGTTGGCCGCCGTCGCCGTGGCCGAGGCGCCGCCCATGCCCAGGATCTTCTCGAACAGGAAGCCGAACCCCTTGATGATCCACTTCAGCACCTTCCAGTGCCACAGCAAGGCCGACAGGGCCGAGATCACCAGGATCAGGGGCAACACCTGGAAGGCGAAGACGAAGCCGGCATTGGGGTTTTCGACCGGATAGGGCGAGGGTCCGCCGCCCAGGTAGCCGAACACGAACTGCGTGCCCTTGGCCGTTCCCGCCGCCAGGCCGTCAACGACACCGCTGATGCCCAGCACCACCCCTTGCAGGGCCGGAATGCCGAACAGGGCCGCGATCAGCACGACCTGCAGCACCAGGGCCCCGATGGCCAGCCGCCACGGAAAACGCCTGCGGTTCTCCGACACCGCCCAGCAGATCAGCAGGGTCAGGGCCAGGCCGACCAGGCTCTGGGCGTTCTCAAGACGAAACATGGTCCACTCCCGGGCGCCCGACTCCCCGCCGGCTTGCCGCACCCCAAAGGCGGATTGACTACGAATGACGGTCCCCGTGCAAGGCAAGAGGCGCTTGCGGACCCTGCTCAATCCGCGCGGTTGCGCCGTGAGCCCGTTATGCCACTGTGTGCAACGTTCAGGGGCGCGACCAGACGCTCCGGACGGGGACGAAGCTCAGGGGCGAACCATGACCAACCTTACCCGCCGCGGCCTGCTGGCCGCTTCCGCCGGCGCCGGCGTGCTCGGCGCCGCCGCCTGCGCCACCGACAGTCCGGTCACGGTTCCGGCCAACAACACCGGGCCCTGGACACCGGACGCCACCGAATGGGCCAGCCGGGTTCGCAAGGGCGAGATCAGCGCGGGCGAGCTGATGGACGCCACCATTCGCCGCTGCGAGGCCCTCCAGCCCAAGCTCAACTTCATCGTCAACTCGGACTTCGACCGCGCCCTCGACAAGGCGAAGAAGGGCGGCCAGAGCGGACCGTTCGCCGGCGTCCCCTTCCTGATCAAGGATCTCGACGATTACGTGGGCATGCCCACCCGGTCCGGCTCACGCTGGACCCTCGGCCACCCGCCGGCCAGGAAGCAGGACGTCTATATCGACTCCTTCGAACGCGCCGGCCTCGTCTTCTTCGGCAAGTCGGCGACGCCGGAATACGGCTTCCTGCCGACCACCGAGCCGATCGGCTACAACCCCACCCGCAACCCCTGGGACCCGAGCCGCAGCAGTGGCGGCTCTTCCGGCGGCGCGGCTGTCGCGGTGGCCAGCGGCGTCATCCCCATGGCCCACGCCAGCGACGGCGGCGGCTCGATCCGCATTCCGGCCAGCAACTGCGGTCTCTTCGGCCTGAAGCCCTCGCGAGGCCGGCTGATCGATCCCAACCCGGGCAAGAGCGCCGTCGATATCAGCGTCAACCACGCCGTCACCCGCTCCGTCCGCGACTCCGCCGCCCTGTTCGCCGCCACCGAACGCCAGGACGGCGCCCTGCCCCCGGTCGGCCTGGTCACCACGCCGCTGCGCCGCAAACTGAAGGTCGGCCTGCTCTACAGGAGCGGCAACGGCAAGGACCCCAACCCGGACGTTCGCGCCGCCGTCGACAGCACCGCCAGGCTGCTTGAGGATCTTGGCCACCGGGTCGAACCGACCGACTGGCCGATCGACAGCGCCCGCTTCGGCCAGGACTTTCTGACCCTGTGGTCCGCCGGCGCCGCTGACCTGGTCCAGGCGGTCGCCCGGGCCACCGGTCGCACGCCGGACGCCAGCATGCTGGAACCGTTCAGCCTCGGGATGGCCCAGCTGATCGCCACCCTGCCGGCCGGCAGCCTGGAGACCGTTATCGGCCGGCTGACCGCCGCGTCCGCCGCTTATGACGCTTGGTTCGCCAGGTTCGACGTCGTGCTGATGCCGGTGCTGACCAGTCCGCCCGTACCGCTCGGCTTTGTCACCGGTGATGTGCCGTTCGAGGAACTGGCGGCGCGTCTGACCGACTACGTCGGCTACACCCCGTTGCATAACGTCGCCGGGGGCGCGTCCATGAGCGTGCCCCTCTACTGGACCGAGGCCGGCTTGCCGGTGGGCAGCCAGATCTGCGCTCGCATGGGCCAGGAGAAGCTGCTGTTCGAACTGGCCTACCAGCTGGAGGCCGCGAGGCCGTGGGCCGGACGCAGGCCCCCTATCAGCGCCTGAAATGGCGAGGGGCCGCCTCCGCCGGAGCCGGCCCCTCACGCGCTTTCCCCCGCGCGGCGCGGACATTGCCCTGACCCGAACCGGGTTACTAGTGGGTCACCCCCACAAAATGAGACCTGTGTGCATTTTGCTTCGGGCCGTCGACCGACCCCGCGTCGACAGGTTCAGCACATCGGCTGATGGCGCGCATGAATGTCCTTCAGCATCGCCTCGATCACAGCGAAGTCCATCTTCCTGGGGTTCATGTAGCGAACGCAGCCCTTGCCGCAGTTGATTCCCGGCACGCCGAGTTCAGTCTTGAACGTCTCGATCGCTGAATGCCCGGCGTAGAAGGCGACGTGCTGCTTCTGATTGTTGAAGGCGACGCCGACGGCCGGCGCGTCGGCAGGTCCATAGAAGGGCATGCCGTACTCCATCCGCTCCTCCCAACCGGGCAGCGCCTTCAGACAGGCCTCGCGCAGGGCCTGGATGTAGGGAAGCCGGTCGGGCCCGACCTCCAGCATGAAGGCATCGACGGTCGGGGCGCTCGACTGGACCATGGCTGATGTCTCCTCGGCCTCAGCCTAGTCGCGAGCAGGCGTGACGGTCCAGTCCATGGGATAATGGTCCGCCGCTTCGATAAGCGCGCGTGCTCCGCCGCCAAGGCGACCCGCGACCGACCGGCAGCTCACCGAAAACGACCCGGAAGGCCACCCACGGGCGACCGAAAGTCCACCCGAAGGACACCCGCGGCGCCCCAACAGGAGCCTTAAGCTATTGAACCCGCAAGCTTTCTCTAAAATCAGCCGCAGATTCCTACGACATCGCCTCGAGAATCTTCTTCACCTCGGGTTTCATGATCTTGCCGTTGGCGTTACGCGGCAGGGTCTCGTGCCAGAAGGCGATGCGCACCGGCACCTTGAAGGCCGCCAGGCGGTCAGCAACGAAGGCGCGCAGTTCCTGCTCCGTGGCATGGCTGCCAGGCTTGAGAGTCACCACGGCGCCGGGCTCTTCACCCAGCTGCTTGTGCGGAATGCCGACAAGGGCCGCGTCCATCACCGCCGGGTGGTCGTAGAGAACGTTCTCGACCTCGATGCAGTAGATGTTTTCCCCGCCGCGGATCAGCATGTCCTTGGCCCGGTCGATGATGTAGCAGAAGCCCTCTTCGTCGAGCCGCGCCAGGTCGCCGGTCTTCACCCAGCCATCGACGAAGGTCTGGGCGGTGGCTTCGGGCTTGTTCCAGTAGCCCTTCACCACCTGCGGCCCCTTGCACCACAGCTCGCCGACCTCGCCGACCGGCAGCTCCCGGTCGCCCTCGACGCTCATGATCTTCAGATCGGTGACGGCTACGGCCGGACCGCAGCTGGTCGGGCGGTGCTCATAGTCCTCGGCCCCGTGCTGGGTGGCCGTGGCGCTGGTTTCGGTCATGCCCCAGCCGTTGCCGGGAGCGGAATTGGGCCAGGTTTCCTTGATCTTGCGGACCAGTTCCGGCGCGCTCGGCGCGCCGCCGTAGGAGACGCTTTCCAGGCTGGAGAGGTCGTACTTCTCGCGAGCCGGATGCTCGATCAACTGCCAGGCGATGGTCGGCACGCCGCCGGCGGCGGTGACCTTTTCGCGCTCGATCAGCTGCATGGCCAGTTCGGCGTCCCACTTGCGCATCATGACGATCTTGCCGCCGCCGAACATCACCGGGTTCAGCACCGCGAAACAGCCGGTGGCGTGGAAGAAGGGCACCGAGATCATCATCGCCTTCTGCGGCGCGTCCGGATCGGCGACCGGCGGCTGTTCGCCCCGCCGCAGGAAGCTGCGGGCGGCGCTGCTGCCCGAAGACATGATGTTGGAGTTGATGTTGCGGTGGGTGGCCAGGGCGCCCTTCGGTTTGCCCGTGGTGCCCGAGGTGTAGAAGATGGTGGCGTCGTCTTCCGGGCCCAGTTCCACGTCGCAGAGGGCGATCTCGGGCAGGTCCTGCCAGCCGTTCGGCTCGCCCAGAACCTCTTCGACCTTGGTCACATAAGGATGGGTCACCTCGTCGACCATGCGGCTGACGAAGACGTGGGTCAGGTCAGGGCAGTTGGGCAGATGCTCGGCCAGGCGGTCGAAGCGCTCGACGTCCATCACCGCAACCTTGGTCCCCGAATCGGTGAGGCCGTACTCCAGCTCGGCGCCGGTCCACCAGGCGTTCAACGGGGTGACGATGGCGCCCAGGCTCATCGCCGCATAGAAGGCCACCGGCCATTCGGGCAGGTTGCGCATGACGATCGCCACCCGGTCGCCCTTGGAGATGCCCTTTTCCTTCAGCGCTTCGGCGAAGGTCACAGTCGCCCGGTAGAAGGCTTCAAAGCTGACCCGCTCGTTCTCGTGAACGAGGAAGATCTTCTCACCTTGAGCGCGGGCGGCGACCAGGGTGTCGCGCAAGGTCGCCGGGACATTCTTCCAGGTGCGGGTCGGGATGCCCCGGATGACCACCTCCTCCATCTCGCAGGGCGCACCGGGCGCTGTGAGGAGGGCGTGGGCCTGCTGGATGGACATGGCGGGCCAGGAGGACGCGGCGGCGTCGGTCATCGTGTGATTTCCTCGTCAATTGGTCAGGCTGGCCCGTTTCTGGCGACGCGGCTCTCCTTGGGTGAAGCACAGCCCGGAGACGGATGCAAACGCCCGTTTGATTGCTCAGTCGACGGCCAGTCGCTTGGCGACGAAATCAAGGAACACCCGCGCCTTCCGCGGCAGGCTGCGGCCATGCCAGACCGCCCACAGGCCCAGCGGCGGCGCGCTCCAGTCCGGCAGCAGGCGGAGCAGCCGCCCGGCTTCCAGATCGGCCCTGACGAGAAATCCCGGGGCCAGAACGGCGCCCAGTCCGCCGCGCGCCAGATCGGCAAGGACATCGCCATTGGCCGTGCGAACGGCCGGATTGATCTCAACCTCGACCCTGGTCTTGCCACTGCTCAGCGGCCACCGCGCCGCGAACGCCGAACTGGTGAGGCTGATCGCCGGCCGCGCGGCCAGGTCGCTGGGCGAGTCGACCGTCCCATGCGCCTCTTCGAAGCCGGGAGCGGCCACAACAATGCGCGGATAGTTTCCCAGCCAGAGGGCCGTCAGCCGGCTGTCCTCCAGTTCGCCAAGCCGCAGCGCCAGGTCGACGCCCTCGGCGATCAGGTCAACGCGGTCGTCCCGGGCCATCAGGTCCAGCCGCATGCGTGGGAAGGCGCTCAGGAAGTCCCCCGCCTGGGGCGCCAGCTCGGCGCGGGTGAAAGCCACCGAGGCGGAGACCCGCAACAGGCCCGCCGGCTCCCGTTCGGCGCCGCGCACAGCGGCTTCCATGGCCTCGGACTCAGCGACCATGGCCCGGGCATGGTCCGCCACCTTCTGGCCGGCCTCGGTCAGGGCCAGGCTGCGGGTGGTGCGGTTCATCAGACGACCGCCGAGCTCGGCCTCGAGGGTGGCCACCGCCCGACTGGCGACCGACTGCCCGACCCCGGCTTCCGCAGCGGCGCGGCTGAAGCTGCCGGTCTCGGCGACACGCAGGAACAGGCGCAAGGCAGTCAGGCGATCCATGACTTATGCTGTCACAGCATAGATCATATGTGCAATGGCCGGATTATCACGGCGGCTGGCTGCGCGTATCAAACCGCCATGGCCGATTTCCAACTCCACAGCCGCGCGACCGCCCCCTCCGCCTCCAAGCCGTTTCTGGAACAGGCGCAGAAGACCGTCGGCTACGTCCCCGCCCTCGCCGCCCAGATGGCCGAAAGCCCGCAGCTTCTGGAGGGGTACTTCGCCCTCTCCGCCATCTTCGCCAAATCGACCTTCACCCCCGCCGAGCAGCAGCTGGTCCTGCTTGCGGTCTCGGTCGAGCACGACAGCCACTACTGCACCCCGGCCCATGCCCACCGCGCCCGCGCCGCCGCCCTGCCCGAGGCGGACATCCGCGGCGTCCGTGACCGCCGCCGCCTGTCGGATCCGCGCCTGGAAGCCCTCCGCCTCTTCACCGTCCGCATGGTGCGCGAGCGCGGATTTCTCTCCGACGCCGAGATCGAGACCTTCGTCTCCGCCGGCTTCACCCGCGCCCAGGCGCTGGATGTCGTCCTCGCCGTCGGCCTCAAGACCATGAGCAACTACGTCAACCACCTGGCCGAAACGCCGTTGGATCCCCCGTTTGCCAACGAAGTTCAGGTCGCCTGAAGGAGCCCCCCATGAAGCGTTTCGCCCTCGTTCTGACCGCCCTCGCCCTCGCGGGACCGCTGATAACCCCGACCCTCGCCGCCGCAGCCAAGCCGGCCATCTACACCCCGGCCCTCAACAACGTCGCGGTCGGCGGCTACGACACGGTGGCCTACTTCACCGTCGGCAAGCCGGTGCGTGGAAGCGATGCCTTCCAGACCGACTGGAACGGCGCCACCTGGAAGTTCAGCTCGGCCGCCAACCTTGCGAAGTTCAAGGCCAACCCCAAGGCCTACGCCCCGCAATTTGGCGGCTACTGCGCCTGGGCCGTGGCCCAGAACTACACCGCCAAGGGTGATCCCCAGAACTGGAAGATCGTCGGCGGCAAGCTCTACCTGAACTACAACGCCGACATTCAGGCCAAGTGGAACAAGGACATCCCGGGCTTCATCGCCAAGGGCAACACCAACTGGCCCAAGGTGCTGAAATGAAAAAGGTCTGGAAATACCTGCCCGACGCCATGGCTGTGTTCATGGCCGTCATCTTCCTCGACAGCCTGCGCTACAAGTTCACCGACCACCCCAAAACCCAGGAGATCTTCGGCCGTCTCGATGGCTGGGCCGGCGTCATCGGCGCGCCGGGCCTGTTTGGCCACACAGGGCTGTTCAGCCAGTACGTTATCGGCAGCATCGAACTGCTGGCGTCAGGCCTGCTGATCCTCGGCCTGCACCCGCGCTTCAAGCACCTGCAGGCGGGCGGCGCCCTGGCCGGACTGCTGGTCATGATGGGAGCCGTCAGCTTTCACCTGTTTACGCCCCTGGGTATCGATCCCAATGGCGACGGCGCCGGCCTTTTCATGGCCGCCTGCACCAACCTGGCTTTCGCCGTCGTCCTGCTGGCCGGTTTTCGGCGGAGCGATCTTGCTGAACTGCTCCGCCGGGTTCTGGCGGTCGTGAAACCTAGCTGACGCCTTCCAGCCGCTTGAGCGCCGCGCCAAGCTTGGCCTTCGCCGCCTCGGCGTCGGCCAGCTTGGTCCGGTTCTCCTCGATCACCTCCTCCTTGGCCTTGGCCAGGAAGTCGGGATTGCCGAGCTTGCGGTTCACCCGTTCGATGTCGGCGTCGTGGCCGGCGATCTCCTTGGTCAGGCGGGCCTTTTCGGCGGCAAGGTCGATGAAGTCCGCGACGGCCAGCGAGCCGGTGGCCTCGCCGATCACGAACGGCACCGAACCGGCCGGCGCCTCGCCCAGATCCGCGCTCTGCAGCCGACCCAGGCTGAGGATCAGGTCGCGGTGACGATCCAGTCGGGAGGCCGCCTCGTCGCCGGCCCCGGCCAGGGTCAGCGGAACGCGGGCGCCCGGCGGGACATTCATCTCGGCGCGCAGCGAACGAACCTCGCTGACCAGCTCGACCACCCAGCCGATCTCGGCCTGGGCCGAACCATCGATGTAGTCGGCCGGATAGCTCGGCCAATTTTCACTCATCAGGAAGCCGGCGCGAGCCGGTCCCTCATCCGCCGTCTTCTCCCACAGCTCTTCAGTGATGAAAGGCATGACCGGATGAAGCATCAGCAGGCACTGGTCGAGGACCCAGGCGGTGGTCGCCTGGATCTCGGCTTTCGCCGCCTCGTCCGAGCCGTTCAGGATCGGCTTGGCCAGTTCCAGGTACCAGTCGCAGAAGACGTTCCAGATGAAGCGGTAGAGGGCGTTCGCGACCTCGTCATAAGCGCAGGCTTCCAGCGCCGCAGTGACTTCCGCCGCCGTCTTCGCGGTCTCACCGCGGATCCATTTGGCAAGCGTCTGGTCGACCGCGCCGGGATCGAACCCTTCGACGCGAACGCAGCCGTTCATCTGTGCAAATCGGGTCGCGTTCCACAGCTTGGTGCCGAAATTACGATACCCTTCAATACGTTGCTCGGACAGCTTGATGTCCCGCGCCTGGCCGGACATCGCTGTCAGGGTGAAGCGGACGGCGTCGCAGCCGTACTGGTCGATCAGGACCAGCGGGTCCATGACATTGCCCTTGGACTTGCTCATCTTGGCGCCGGTCTGGTCGCGGACCAGGGCGTTGATGACCACCCGCTGGAACGGGACCTCGCCGGTGAAATGGATGCCCATCATCATCATCCGGGCGACCCAGAAGAAGATGATGTCGAAGCCGGTGACCAGGGTGTGGGTCGGGTAGAAGCGTTCGAGGTCAGAGGTCTTCTCCGGCCAGCCGAGCGTCGAGAAGGGCCAGAGGCCGGACGAGAACCAGGTGTCGAGAACGTCCTCGTCCTGGAGCAGCGCGGTCGCCTGACCATAGTGCGCGTCCGCCTTGGCCTGGGCCGCCACTTCCGTCTCCTCGACGAAGATTTCGCCATCCGGCCCGTACCAGGCCGGAATCCGGTGGCCCCACCAAAGCTGGCGCGAGATGCACCAGGGCTGGATGTTTCGCATCCACTCGAAGTAGGTCTTGTCCCAGTTCTTGGGCGAGAAAACGGTCTTGCCGTCCTCGACCGCCTTGATCGCCGGCTTGGCCAGCGTCTCGGCGTCGACGTACCACTGGTCCGTCAGCCAGGGCTCGATGACGACACCGGAGCGGTCGCCATGCGGAACCTGGTGACGGGTCTTTTCGATGCCGCGCAGCAGCTCGAGCGTCTCGAACTGCTCGATGATCATCTTGCGGGCGGCGAAACGATCGTGGCCCCGGAATTCCTCCGGGGCGTTCTCGTTGATCTTGCCGTAGGCGTCGAGGATGTTGATCGCCTCAAGCGCGTGGCGCTTGCCGACCTGGAAGTCGTTGAAATCGTGGGCCGGGGTGATCTTGACCGCACCACTGCCCTTTTCGGGATCGGCGTACTCATCGGCGACGATGGGGATCAACCGGCCGACGATCGGCAGCCGGACCATCTTGCCGACCAGGCCCTTGTAGCGCTCGTCGTCCGGATGGACGGCGACCGCGGTGTCGCCCAGCATGGTCTCCGGGCGCGTCGTCGCAACGACGATCTCGCCCGACCCGTCTTCCAACGGATAGGCAAAGTGCCAGTAGGCCCCGTCGACCTCCTTCTGCTCGACCTCGAGGTCGGAGATGGCGGTCTGGAAATGGGGGTCCCAGTTGACCAGCCGCTTGTCGCGATAGATCAGGCCTTCCTTGTGGAGCTGGACGAAGACCTTGCGGACGGCGGCCGACAGGCCCGGATCCAGGGTGAAGCGCTCACGCGACCAGTCGCAGCTGGCGCCCAGGCGGCGCAGCTGGTTGACGATGGCGCCGCCGCTTTCGGCCTTCCATTCCCAGACCTTGGCGACAAAGGCGTCCCGGCCCATCTCGCGACGGCCCATGTTGCCGGCCTCGGCCAGCTGGCGCTCGACGACCATCTGGGTGGCGATGCCGGCGTGATCGGTCCCGGGCAGCCACAGGGCCGCCTTGCCGCGCATGCGCTGAAAGCGGATCAGCACGTCCTGCAGGGTGTTGTTCAGCGCATGGCCGATGTGCAGGCTGCCCGTGACGTTCGGCGGCGGGATGACGATGCTGAACGGCTCGGCGTTCGGGTTGTCGGTCGGGGCGAACGCGCCCGACTCTTCCCAGGCCGCGTACAGGCGCGGCTCGACGGTTTTCGGGTCGAAGGTCTTCTCAAGCATGGCGGTGTCTATCGATTGTGTGAAGCGGACTGGCAAGCACCAGACGCGATAAAGGGCAGACCGGCGTGGCCGGTGCTGCCCTCATCCGACCCGCAGGCGCGGGCCACCTTCTCCCGGCCAGCGGGAGAAGGGAAAGTTCTATACTCGGCCGCGCTGCAGCTTCTCGACCGCCTCGGCGACCTTGGCCTCGGCGATGCGCGGCAGGTTTTCGTCCAGCCACTGCTTCAGCAGCGGCTTGAGCAGTTCGCGGACGACGTCGTCGAGGCTGCGGCCCGGGGCCGGCATCGACAGGGCGGCTTCCAGGCGACCGAAGGCCGAAGCCGTCGCGCTGGCGGCGGCGGCGCCGATCAGATCGTCGTCCTCGCCCGGGGCGCTGTAGCTGGGCGGCGGAACGTAGGGGGCGGGCTCTGGTTCCGGCGCGCTGAACACCGGCGCTGGCTCAGGCTCGGGCGTCCAGGCCGGTTCCGGCGCGGCCGGCTCGTAGACGTCGAGGTCACCGTGGGTTTCCAGCGGCGCCGAGGCCTCGATAGCGTCGGTCAGCTCCAGGACATCCTCGTCCTCGGGCTCGACCGGGGCCGGCGCGAAGACCGGTTCGGGAGCAGCCTGGGCCTCCGCCGGCGGCGCGTCATCTTCAGAGATGATGCGGCGGATAGAGGCCAGGATTTCCTCCATCGTCGGTTCCTGGGCGGTCTGTTCGGACATTTGACGGGCCTGGGCTTGAAGCGGACGAATCCGGACTGATGGGCAAGCCTAAGCTTACCCACCGGTTCCTGCAAATAGGTGCGGCCATAAGTCTTACGCTCAGGTTGAGAGCGCGCAAACTTACTTGTTCGCGGTCTTCACCGCTTCGTCCGGAGCAGGTCCGATTTTCGGCGCCAGAACATGGTCGACGACAGCCACGGCCGGCTCCCAAGGCACCCAGCCGAAGCTGCGGTAGACTTTCCGGTTGTGGGTCTTGGGATCGTACAGCGTCTGGTCCGGGGTCAGCCAGCGGGCTTCCAGCTTGCCGATGGCGGCCAGCACGAAGGCCCCAGCCAGGTACTCGTCGCGGCGGGCGTTGATCAGCGACAGCTCGGCGTTGCGCAGTTCCTGCTGGGCGTTGAGCACGTCCAGCGTGGTGCGCAGGCCGACCTGGGCCTCCTGGCGCACGCCTTCGAAGGCGATACGGGCGGCGCGGACCTGCTCTTCGTTGCTGGCCAGGGCGGCGCGGGCGCCGAGCAGCTGGTTCCAGGCCTGGGCGACGTCCTGCTGGGCGGCGCGGCGGGCGCCCTCGATGGCGGCCGCGTCGGCGTTGTTCTGCTCCTGGGCCTGACGGATCGCGGAAGAGATCTGGCCGCCGCTGAACAGGGGAACGGACAGGGAGATCTGGCCGGAGACGCCGCGGTCGAAATCGTCGAAGGGATCGTTGGTGACGGCCGACCCCGAGGCGTCGACCTGGCCACGCAGGTTGATGCTCGGACGAGTCGCGGCCTTGGCCTGGGCGACGCGGGCCCGGCTGGCTTCCTCTGCGTAGTTGGCGGCCAGCAGGCCGGGGTTGCTCTGCTCGGCCATGACGAAGGCGTCTTCGATGCTGGCGGGCAGCAGTTCGACCAGCGGCGGCTCGGCTTCGAGATCGCCCGGGTTCTGGCCGACCACCTGGGCGTAGTTGGCGCGGCTGATGGCCAGCTGGGCGCGGGCGTTCGACTGCTGGGACTTGGAAGCGGCCAGGCGCGCCTCGGCCTGGGCGACGTCGGTGCGGGTGATTTCCCCCACCTCGAAGCGGGCGCGGGCTTCGTCCAGCTGGCGCTGCAGGACGGCGACGTTTTCGTCGGCGATACGCAGCGATTCGATATCGCGGCGGACGTCGACGTAGAACTGGATGACCTGGCTCAGAACGTTCGATTCGACCGAGCGCAGGTTCTGACGGCCGGTTTCGATATCCGCCTGGGCGGCGCTGATCTGAGAGCGGACACGACCGCCGGTGTAGAGGGGCTGGTCAATGGTGATGGCGGCGGTGGTCGAGGAGCCACGGGAGTCGTCGCTGAAGCCGGTGAAGATACTGCCCTGGGGCGATCCGAAGCGGTCGTAGCTGATGCCGTAGTTGACGCTGGCGCTGACGTCCGGCCGATAGCCGCTGCGGGCCTGGACGACGGTTTCGTCGAGCGCGCGCAGGTTGGCCCGCTGCTCGCGAAGGGTGGGGTTGGTCTGGTAGGCCAGCGCGATCGCGTCGGCCAGAGACTCGGCGAACGCCGGCGCGGCCGTGCCGGCGATTATCCCGGCGGTGCAGATGGCGGCCAACAGCCCGGCCTTACGGCTCTTGAACATTAGAACTATCCCCAGAGGCGACGAAGCCGCCCTTATATGATCGCCTGTAAGTCTCGCCGCCAGTCGCGGCCAGTTAAGCTTTTTTCACCCAACAACATTGCCGCAGGATTACAGCCTTGACGGCTTCGCGCCAAAGTCGCGAAGCGTCGCAGGCTTGTTCCTCAAAAGGCGAAGGCCGCCTTGGGCGCGAAACCGGGCAGCAGCGGGGCTGCCGAGTCGAACACCGAGCGACCGCCGACGCCGTCTTCAGACCTTACATAGGTCATCGCGCGGCCAACGGGACCCGTCCGCTCAACGATTCCCAAACGGCCGTGCAGCGCGAGCACACCCGTCCAGGCCTCGGGGACCGTCGAGACCGCGCCTTCGCTGATCACCAGGTCATACGGCCCGCCGCTGACCGCCGTCAGGTCCTCGCCGTCAAGGCGGGTGACTGTCAGGCCCATGGCCTCCAGCACCGCGGCGGCATAGGGGGCGGCGATGGCCAGGGCGCGCTCGCCGGGCTTGGGGCCCAGATTCTGCAGCAGCTTGGCGATATCGCGCGGACGCATCAGGCAGAGACCCGGCGCGTACTCGACCTCGGTGTCGGCATAGGCTCCGGCGGCCCTGCTCGCCGGCAGAAGAGATTCGCGGGCGACGCTGCGGATGGCGTCGGTGATGGTCAGGTCGGTAACATCAGCGGTGCGGACTTGGCTCTCGACCATGTTCTCGCGCGCGGCGGCGAAATCGGCGGCCATGGTATCCCTCGGAAAAAGCGCTGCGATTGCTGGCTCGGCTTATAGGTCCGGCCTTAAGGGGAACGCAATGAGGCGTCGCTAAAGCTTGTCGTCGCGGCTCGCCTCTGATAGCGAACCGCCTCCCCGACGCACCGCCAGTGTCGGTGGACGGAAGGCCCGATGGCGGAGTGGTTACGCAGAGGACTGCAAATCCTTGCACCCCGGTTCGATTCCGGGTCGGGCCTCCAACTTTCTTCCTGATCAGGATTGCGCTGAATCGGCTAGCGTCCCCGCAGGAGGCTAGGCCATTGCCCTACAACGGCGACCTTTTCGGAACGCGGCTGGGGCCGATCGCCTGGCCGGCGACGACCCGGCGGGCGCTGGCTTTCAGGGCGGTGCTGGCGCCCGATGACGCGGCTGGTCTCGATGATGCCGCTGGACCGCTCGAGGCCCTGCCGATGCAGATCGTCAGCCCCGAGTGGGTGCTGGCCCTGATGGCCCGCGACCTCCCGGGCCAGGCGCTGATGCCTGACGAGCAGCGACGTGGCGTGCATGTCTCGCAGGACAGTCGGTTCCTGAGGCCCATACAGGCAGAGGACATTCTGCATGTCAGCGGCGAGATCGTCGGGGTCAGGGCGAGTGGGGCGGGCGCGGTGGTGACCACCCGCTACGAAACCCGGGCCGGCGCCGAGCTTGCTGCGATCAGCACGAGCGTCAGCATCCTGCGCGGTGTCGCCGTCAACGGCCACAATCACCCGGAAGACGCAGAGGCGCCATGGCCCGCTTTCGAAGCGGCGGGCGAGCCGCGCCCCCTGCTCACAAGCCGGGGCTTTCCGCACCAGTATTCGGAGTGCGCCGAGATCTGGAACCCGATCCATACCGAGCGAGCCGTCGCCCTGGCCGCCGGGCTGGAGGATATCCTGATCCACGGCACGGCGCTTTGGGCCCTGGCCGGTCTGGCCTTGACCCCACCGGGCGGGCGGCTGACCCGCCTTGCCGCCCGCTTCCGCGCCCCCGCCTGGGCCGGCCAGCCGATGGCGCTGCTGCCCGGCGCCGCTATCGGACGCCAGAGCCCCTTCCAACTGACCGCGCCCGATGGCCGGCTGCTCTGTGAGGGTTTCGCCGAAACTTGAGGCTGCCCAGGACCGCCAATGGCGATTGTAAGTGAGCGCTCACTTGCATTCAAACCTTCAGTATGGTGTTGTGCCGGCAACGGAGGATGCCCGCATGACCTGGGTTGCCATTTTCGTCCTGACCATCGCGCTGTGGCGCCTCTGGGAGGACCAGAAGGTCCTGCGCCGGCAGGCCGCCGAGCAGAACGAGCGGCTGGAACGACTGGAATTCCCGGTCACCGTTGCTCGTCTTGATCGCCTGAGCGAGGACTGGGGCCCCAAGGCCGTTGCTCCGGAGCCGGCGGAGCCGCCCGTCCCGCCAGAGCCGGAACCCGCCCCGCCGCTGGCCGCCAGCGAGCCGGTGGCCCTGCCCGATCACGTCGAGCCTAAGCTGCCGCGGCCCACCCCGCCCCTACCGCCGGCGCCCGTCCGTCCGCAGCCGAAGCGCATCAACCTCGGAGAACTGCTGGCCGAGCGCGGCCTGGCCTGGCTCGGTGGCGGCGCCCTTGTTCTCGGTGGCGTGTTTCTGGTCGGCTACGCGGCCCAGCAGGGCTGGTTCAATCCGGTTGTACGACTGATCGCCGCCGTCGGCCTGGCCGGGCTGATGCTGGCCGCGTCGGAAGTCCTGCGCCGCCGGCCGGGTCCCAGACGGCAGCCTCTGGCCTCCGCGGTGCTGGCCGGGGCCGGAGCGAGCACGCTCTATGCCACCCTGTGGGCCGCCTACGCCCTGTATCAGTACATCGACGGCGCGGTGGCTGCAGTCCTGCTGCTTGCCGTCTCCGGCCTGCTGCTGGCCCTTTCGCGTGACCGGCGCGAGCCGCTGGGCCTGATGGCCCTGTTCGGGGCCTTCATCGCCCCTCTGATCACCGATTTTGACGCCTGGAGCGATGCCGCTCTGATGCTGCACACCCTCGGCGTGGCGGCCGCCGGCCTGGTCGTCGCCCAACGCCGCCAGTGGGAGGGCGCCGCCCTCGCCGCCAGCGCCGGCGGCCTGGTCCTGCACCTGGCGACCAGCTGGGCCGGCGAGCCGTGGCGACAGGTGCTGACGCCCCTGCTTCTCGTCGCCCTGACCCTGGCCTGGCGTCATCGCCGCACCGGCGAGCCCCACCCCCTTACTGTTGCCATCCTGCCCGTCGCCTTCGGTCTCGCTGGCCTCAGCCTTCTGGTCCTGTTCGGCGCTGTTCGGGACGCCGGCCACATCGCCGGCGGCGTCGGGGCCAGCCTGACCCTGACCGCGATGATCGCCTTCTCGGCCCGGCGTGGCTGGACCAGCGCCTCGCTTCTGGCCGGTCCGACCGCCCTGCTGGTCGGCGGCCTGGCCCTCGATATCGCCGTCGGCCACGGTCCGGCCTTGGCCACCGCCCGCGTCGGCGCACTGGTCGCCATCGTCGGCCTCGCCGTCGCCAGCCTGAGCAGCTTCCGACAGCCCCGATTCGACGCCGCCCCGGCTCCCATCGCCATCGGCGCCTTCCTCCTTGCCCAGTTGGCCGGCTTCGGCCTGCCAAGCCTGCCGGGCGCCGGGATGGTGATGCTGGGCGCCGTGCCCGCGCTGGCCGCCGCAGTCTGGCTCGGCCGCCGCGCCGGGCCCGACCGGCATCAGGACGCCTGGACCCTGTCAGCGGCGGCCGGCCTGTTGCTCAGCGTCTTCATCGCTGCGCCCGACTGGAGCCGCCCCGCCGCCTTCGCCGCCATGGCCCTGTCGTTCTCTGTCGCGCAGCGCCGCCTGAGGTGGCTGGGACTGAGCATCGCCGCCATGGCCGCCGTCGGCCTGGCCAGCTCCGCCGCCCTGGCCCCCGACTTCGTGCTGACCGCGCTGGAAAGCGCCGGTGGGGCCGGCCGCGCCGTCGCCGCCTGCCTGATCGGGGCCGCCCTGGCCGCCCTGGCCGCCTGGCGGCTGGTTCCAGCGCCGCCCGTCAGCGCGGGGCGTCAGGTGCTGGCCGCCGCCGGTGTGGGTCTGGGCCTGATCGGCGCCTTCCTCGCCCTGCGCTTCGCCGCCGCCGGCGAAAGCCCGGCCATCGGCCTGTTGATGGAATCGGCCTTGCGCACCCTGCTGTTGGCCATGGCCGGCGCCTCGACCCTGCTGATGCTGCGTGAGACGAAGGGAGTCATTGCTCGTTTCGGGCCCCATGTGCTGCTCGGCCTGGCCGTGGCCAGTTTCGTCGTCGGTCCGTTGTTCTGGTTCAATCCCTGGTGGGGCGTCGACGCCGAGGCCATCGAGGCCGTGCCGTTCATCAACACCCTTCTGCTCGCCTATCTGGCCCCCGCCGCTGTGATCGGCGCCGCCGCCACGCGGCTCTATCGTCGACATGCGCTACAACCTGCCCGTCTCTACGGCGCGGCGGCCGCCTTCATCGCCTTCCTCTGGGCGCTGCTGGAGCTGCGCCATCTGTTCCACGGCCCGCAGTTGTGGTCGGGCGCGACCAGTTTTGCCGAATGGACAGCCATCGGCCTGTTGATGGTCGCCACGCCCCTGGTCCTGCGTCGCTTCGCACCCGCGCCGGCCCGGGCCGACGCCGGGGAGGCCGCAAGCCGAATCAGCGTCGTCGCCATGCCTCTGGCCTTCCTCCTGGTCGGGGTGCTGAACGCCCCCTGGTGGGGGCTGACCAACGGCCCGTTTGGCGCGCCCTGGATCGCCTTCCCGGCCCTGCTGGGCCTGACCATCCTGGCGGTTCTCAACGGTCGCACCCTGACCGGCACGGGCCGCGAGATGGCCCAGGTCATGGCTGCAGCCTTCACCCTGATCACCGTCACCCTGGCGACACGCTACGGCTTCCACCCGGCCGACCTGCGGGCCACGACCAGCATCGGGCTGGAGACCTGGACCTATTCAGCGCTCTGGGCCCTGTTCGGGGCAGGCCTGCTGGCCCTGGGTTCGGCCCGCCGGGAGCGGTCGCTGCGCTGGATGGCGCTGGGCATCCTGTTCTTCACCGCCGGAAAGGTGCTGCTGTTCGACATGGCCAGCCTCGACGGCGTCATCCGCGCCGCCAGCTTCCTGGCGGTCGGGGCGCTGATGGTGGCGGCGGCAGTGCTGGCCCGCCGCCTTGGCCGGCCGACACAGGAGGACGCCTAGAACAGCACCTTGCGCACGGTGAAGGTCACGCTGCGGCCGTTGGGATCGAGGAAGTCGCGCTGGTAGTTGAGCGGCGTCTGGCCGGTGCTGCTCTCGACCTCCTGACGTTCGTCGAAGAGGTTGTTGAACCGCAGCTCCAGCCGGGTTCCCTTCAGCCAGGGGGCGGCCTTCATCAGATTCTCGCGGGCGCCAAGATCGGCGGAGACATCGAAGTTGACGGTCGCGAACGGCCTGAAGGTCAGGTCGGTCCCGCCCACGCCGCCGTCGATCCGGCTCTCGCCGCGCCAGTTCACGGTCAATCCGGCGCCGTTGCCGTCCTTGAACGCCCGCACAAAGCCGAAGACCTCGTCCTGCGCGCCGCGGCCGCTTTCCAGCTGGTCGATGACCGGGAGACCGAGGCGCACCTCGATCTCGTCCTGAATCCTGTGGCGAAGGTTGAGGTGCATGATCACGCGGCCCTGGCCGGGCTGCATGTTGAAGCTGGCGCCGCGAAAGCCGCCGCCTGCTCCGCGCGGGCCGCCGGGCCCGCCCTGCCCCATGACCACCATGCCGCCGCCGCCAGGACCGCCCGGACCACGCGGCCCGCCGCCGGGCCAGCCGCCCGGACGCGGGCCACCGCCCGGTCCGACTCCAGGACCACCCGGGTCACCCGGCCGGCCGCGCCCGCCGGCCGGCGCGGTCGGTTTGCCGA
>JBILYE010000253.1:0-5082 GCA_044377925.1 Caulobacter sp.
CGACAGGTCGAGCATCGCGCGCACGCCATTGGCGAAGTCCACGGTCGTGAAGCTGTTGTCGATGATGTCGGGGACCTCGCCGCCATAGCGCTCATCGAGATGGTTGACGTCCATGGCGCCGGAACAGTAGACGCGCACCGCCTCTGCGCCGACGATCAGGCGCATCAGATCGAAGAAGTGGCAGCATTTCTCGACCATCGTGCCGCCGGTGTTGCGGGAAAACCGGTTCCAGTCCCCGACCTTTGCGAGGAAGGGGAAACGGTGCTCCCGGATCGACAGCATCTGCAGTCTGCCGACGCGCCCGCCGTGAACTTCATCGATGAACGCGGCCGCCGGCGGCATGTAGCGGTATTCCATCGCCGTCCAGAACGGCGCGGACGATCGAGCGGCCCGGTCGACGATCCAGCGCGCGTCCTCCAGGGTCGTCGCAAGAGGTTTCTCGCAAAGGATCGGCAGACCTGCATCGAACAGGGGCTCGAGCACGCTGCGATGGGTGTTGTTGGGACTGGCGACGATCACCGCATCGACAAGGCCGCTCCGCGCGAGCGCGGCGCTATCGGCGAAGGTCGTCGCCTGGTCGGCGCGGTCGCCGAGCGCCTTGCGCGCCCATCCCAACGACCGCTCGACCGGGTCGGCAAGGGCGGTGACGATCGCGCCCGGAGTCACCGCGAGGTTGTTGATGTGCTCAACACCCATCATGCCGGCGCCGACCAGGCCGTAGCGGACCACATTGCTCAAAACATCAGCCCCGAAAAACGTCTTCCGGCTTTGAGCTATAGCAAGCACTCACGCTGTCAAATGCTTCGGGCAGACCATACCGGTGCGCCGGCGAGCCTGATCGACAACGGCCGCGACTAGGTCAGCGGACCATGCTCGATCCGTGGCAGGACGTGCCGAGCGAACAGATCGGCCTCAGCCGCGTGGGGGTAGCCCGACAGGATGAACGCCTCAATGCCAAGGTCACGGTAGTCGTTGATCTTGGCCAGCACCTGGTCCGGGTCGCCGACAATCGCAGCCCCGCAGCCCGATCGCGCCCGTCCGACGCCGGTCCACAGATTGGCCTCGGCGTATCCATCGTCCGAGGCCGTCTCGCGAAGCGCCGCCTGGGCGAGAACGCCGGTCGACGTGGAATCAAGCGATTTCGCGCGGATGGCGGCGCCGGCTTCAGCATCGAGCTTCGAAAGCAGCCTGTCAGCCGCCGCTCGCGCCGCTTCCTCCGTCTCACGCACGATCATGTGCGCCCGGTAGCCGAACCGCAGCGTGCGACCGTATCTGGCCGCCCGCGCCGTCATGTCGGCGATGATGTCGGCGATGACCTCCCGTCGATCAGGCCACATCAGGAACACATCACAGCCCCTTGCCGCGGCGTCGCGGGCGTCTTCAGAGAGCCCTCCGAAGTAGAGCAACGGGGCCTTCCCCGAGAGGGTCGATATCCGGGGAGGATCCAGCTTCAGTTTCCAGAATGCTCCGTCGTGGTCCAGCGGCTCACCATTCAAAAGGGTCTTGAGAATGCCCATCGCCTCAACGGTGCGGGCGTAGCGCGGGGCAGAGGCCAGCTTTTCGCCCGGCATGTCGGACGAAATGATGTTGATCGTCAGGCGACCGCCCAGCATCCGGTCAATGGTGGCGATCTGCCGGGCGAGCTGGGGCGGCCACATCTCGCCTATCCGCACCGCCATGAGGAGCCGCATGCGCTTGAGCATCGGGGCAATGCCCGCCGCAAAGGCGGTTGTGTCGATCCCCAGATCGTAGCCCGATGGCAGCAGGACGTTGTCGAAACCTCCCGCTTCAGCCTGCAGCACGATATCGCGGCAATGCTCCCAGCTGGACTTCAACATCGGGTCGGGCACGCCGAGGAATTCGTAGTCATCGTCGCATAACGCCGAGAACCAGGACACTTCGCAGGGCGGACGGGTCACGGCAGCGGCTCTCCCATGGAGGCGACCAGAACCGCGTACCAGTCGGCGCGGCTCCAGCGTGGTTTGAAAGCGTCAGGGATCTCGGCGATGCGCTCAGGCCTCTGCGTGCCAACGATGGGGATCGGACGGGCCGGGTGGGCCATGATCCAGCTGTAGGCGGCGGCCGCTCGGGAAACGCCCGAGTCTTCGGCCTTGGCATCAAGCGCCGCGGCCACGGCGCGGGCGCGGTCATCGGCCGGAGCCCCAAGCCGCCCCCCGCCCAACGGCGACCAGGCCAGCACCGTCATGCCCCGCGCCAGCGCCTGATCGAAGACGCCGTCGGTCAGCGGCGAGATCGCCAGAGGTGAGAACTCGGGCTGGCAGGACACGATTGGCAGGTCGCAATGCGCCGCCAGCGCCTCGACCTGCGACGGGGTGAAGTTGGACACGCCGATCGCGCCGATCTTGCCCGCCGCCCGGGCGTCGGACAGGGCCCTGCCCGTCTCCGCCGGGTGGGTCAGCATGTCGGGGCGATGGATTTGCCAAAGCGCCACATGCTCGACACCCAGCCGCTTCAGCGAGTTGTCGATCGCGACAGAGACGTAGGCTGCGCTGGAGTCGTAAGGCGCGCCCGGCACGATGCCGCCCTTGGTGGCGATGACCATGCGGGACGGGAGCGAAGGGCTTTCCGCCAGCACCCTGCCCAGAAGCGCCTCGGCAGCCCCGAACGGCTCGCCATTGTCAGGGCCATAGATGTCCGCAGTGTCAAACAGCGTGACGCCCGCATCAAGCGCCGCGTTCACCCGCGCCGCGGCTGCGGCGACGTCGTCACCGGAGAAGCGCCACATGCCCCATGCGATGGCGGAGACCATCGGCCCCTTGTCATGGAGGCGACGCGCGGGCGACGGCGGCGAAAGTGTCATCATCGTTGTCCTTGCCAGCGACCCAAGGTGAAACCATCCGCCAGGTCCCGCAGGCTCAGCGTCATACCGGACTACAGCCAAACGGCATGCCAGATAACCTCTGGCGTGAACCTGCGGCGGTTTCGGGAGGTCGGCTTGACGAAAGGTCCGCTCCGGCACGCGCCACGCCACGACCGGAGACAGGTTGACCTCAAGCTGGCGTCGCCGCCATCGGAGTCGGCGCTTACCTGGTGGCCCGGCGCTATCGGTGGAAGGGCGGGCCCTACGTCGCGGCCGGCGCCGTGATCATCGCCGTTGCCATCGCCCAGGCCAGCGGATTCACCACCTAGCGCGCGAACCTGTAGTCCGCGCTTACGGGTTTGGCGTCCGTCCGCGGCGGAGAAAATAGATCGCGGCGATCGACACCAGCACCACGCCGACAATGCTCGTTGCGTAGGCTGAAAGGACGAAGAAGCTCAGCCATTCCAGTTTGGCCTCGCCGAAGTTGCGCCAGAGCAGCAGGGCGGCGCTGCCGATGTAGCCTGAGGCGTCAGCGACGTAGATCAGGAAGCCGGCGGTCGCCACGCGGCCGCTGACCGCCACCAGCCGGTCGAACAGCATGGCGTTGAACGGCGTGTAGGCCATGTAGAGCCCTGCCCCGGACAGGATCATCCAGGGCAGGGGCGGAAGCATCCCGACCTGGAAGGCCAGGGTCGACAGGCCAAGCAGGGCGAAGCCGGCGATGACGATGCCGTGGATGACCATCAGGGCCCGCAGATTGTTCCGGACAAGGATGATGGCCGCCAGCGCCGCCAGGGCGACGGCGGCGACCGGCAACTCGCTGGCGGTGAACATCGCGGCCTGACCGCCATAGCCGAGCGCGTTCCAGATCTCGGCGGCGAAGTTGTCGCGGAAGTCGCGGAAGGCCGTCAGAAGGACATAGGAGGCCACCAGCAGAACGATGCCCGGCGCATAGAGCGCCATGAAGGCGCGGCGCTCGGCGGCATTCATTGGACCGCGCCGGATCCGCGCCGCTTCGTCCTCGGCGCTGGGCGGCGGCAGCTGGCCGAGCAGCCAGACCGACACCGCCAGCAGCGGCATGAACAGCAGACCGGTAACGGCGGGCATCCAGAACCGGTCCACATGTTCGACGTGAATCAGCCAGGCGCCGACCGACTTCACCAGGCCCGACGAGAGGATGAAACTGGCGCACAGGATGGCCCCGAGCACTTCCGACACCCGCCGGCCTTCCATGTAGCCGAACACCAGACCCCAGATCATGCCGAGCGGCAGACCGTTGAGAAACAGCGCCGCGACATTCCAGGGCGCCGGCGTGACGGCGAACAGGATCAAGGCCAGCCACGACAGTCCGATCAGGGCAAGGATCGCGACGCCACGCCGTGCGCCGCTGATCTCGGAGATGACCTTGATGCCGATGATCTTGGACAGGGCGTAGCCGGCGACCTGGGCCAGCACGAGGGCGATCTTGTAGTCGAGCAGAAGGGTCCAGCCCGGCACCGCCTCGAAGGTCGCTGCGGAGAAGGGCTTGCGGAAGGCGTACATCGAGAAATAGACGCAGAAACCCGCGAGCCCGGCGACGATGCTGAACACCACCGGATTGGCGCGCGTGAGCCAATGTTGGAACTTCCCGGCCACACGCCCCCCTGAACATGCGAAATGCTTAGGCGACCTGACTAGCCCCTCGCTGTGGCGGTTGAGTGACGTTGCGCCGTGTGCGGCCTATCGCCCGGTCCGCTGGTTCAAATCGCTCTGTCATCACACCGTGCTGTGGTGAAATGGAAAATCACCGGGCCGGGACTGCCATGACGATCGAATCCAGCTTTGACCTCGCCGTCGTCGGCGCCGGCATTGTCGGCCTGGGCTGCGCGCTGGCGGCCGCCCGGCGCGGCAAGCGGGTGGTGGTCATCGACCGCGACGCCCAGGCCAACGGCGCATCGGTGCGCAATTTCGGCTTCGTGACGGTCACCGGCCAGGCGCGTGGCGCGATGTGGCAAAGGGCGCGCCGGAGCCGCGAGGTCTGGGCGGAAGTGGCCGTCGAGGCCGGCATTCCAGTCCTGCACCAGGGCCTGCTGATGACGGCGCGGCGGGCCGAGTCGGTCGCCCTGATCGAGGCCTTCCTCGACACCGAGATGGGCCAAGGCTGTGAGTTGCTCGACGCCGCCGCCGCCCGTCGGCGCCAGCCCGGCCTCGACGGGCCGGACCTGCTCGCGGCCTTGTGGAGCCCGCATGAACTTCGGGTCGAATCGCGGGCGGCTATCCCG
>JBILYE010000228.1:0-5659 GCA_044377925.1 Caulobacter sp.
TGTCGGTGATCTGGTAATTGACGTGCAGGGTCGGGTAGAGGCGCAGGTAGTCCTGGGTCTCGGTGATGGCGGTAGTCACCTGGCGCAGCTCGAGGTCGGCGTATTCGAGGCGCAGGCCGACCTGGGCGGAGATCTTCTTGCCGAACGGGCGCTCGTAGGTGCCGTAGAAGGCGTGGACCTGCTGGTCCATCTCGAAGCGGTTGGTGACGAAGGGGTCGGGGACCAGGGTGGTCGGCGAGGGGCCGCGCCGGGTGGACTGGCGCAGGATGACGTCGCGGCTCTCCAGCTCGTAGCCGGCGCGCAGCTTGGCGTCGCCGGACATGGGGCGGACATAGGCGCTGGTCAGGCCGAGGACGACGACGTTGAAGCGGTTGTCGGAGGCTTCATAGAGGTCGGCGGCGGGCGGCAGGTCGAAGTCGAAGACGGAGGCGAAGGAGACGTGGCCGCGGTTGCGGTCCAGCCGCACCTCGTTGGTCCAGTCATGGCCTTCGGCGAAGCGGGTGATGACCCGGGCGGTGGCGCCGACGTTGTCGCCCTGGAAGCCGAAGTCGAGATCGCGGTTGTAGCCGGCGGTGGGCAGGCCGGCGGCGTTGACCGTCTCCAGGGTTTCCGCGCCCGAGCCGACGTTGTCGATGTCGTTGCCGCGCAGCTCGCCGCCGAGGGTGACCATCTTGCTGAGCTTGTACTCGAGGCTGAGGCGGCTGAAGGCGACGTTGGAGGGGCCTTCGAAGCCCTGGCTCTGGCGGGTGGTGGAGAGGACGGCGCCGGTGAGGGGGTCGAGCCGTTCGCGCAGGCGGTCGCTGCTCTGGCGGCTGACGTCCCGGCGATAGCCGAGGTCGCCCGAGAGGGTCAGGTCGCCAAGCGTGGTGTTGGCGCTGACGCCGAGGTTCCAGCGCTCGCCATTGCCGACATTGGCGCGGACCGAGCCGGTGGCGGTGTTGCCCGGCTTCACGGCCGTGGGCTTGGTGATCAGGTTGATGACCCCGCCGGAGCCTTCCGGGCTGTAGGCGGCGCTGGGGTTGGTCATCACCTCGACGCGGGCATACTGGTCGGCGGGCAGGGAGAGGATGGCCTGGGCGCGGCCATCGCCGCTCAGCACGCCGGACGGGCGACCGTCGACGAGGATGGTGACGTTGGCGTCGCCGCGCAGGGAGACGTTGCCCTGCGGGTCGACATCGACGCTGGGGATGTTGCGCAGGGCGTCGGCCAGGGAGCCGGTTCTGGCCTGCAGGTCATTGGCCAGGGAATAGCTGGTGGAGTCGACCGAGGTGCGGACCTCGGCCGGGGCGGCCGTGATCTCGACGGTGTCGACGGCGGTCTCTTCCTTGGGGGCGGGCTTGGCGGCGGGGGCAGGCGTGGTCGGGGCGGGCGCGGGCGCGGTCTGGGCGACGGCGGAACCGGCGGAGAGGGCCGCGAGGGCGGCGCCGACAAGCAGACGGATACGGAACGACGTCACGAGATAATCTCCCCCACGGCACGGGGGCGCAGAGGCCCCGAAACTGGAGGGATGGGCTATAGGCGGCGGGGATGCGGCGGTAGTTACTTATTGGTCATGATGCGGATCGGCGCCGGACCTGTGTATCGCTTGCATCATTACTGAAAATTCATCTTGTGGCCACTTTGTGGCGCGGATCTCTTCAGCGTCCGCCGGCCCGGCGCAGGATGGCCTGCTGCATCAGGTCGACCGGCATGTCGGCCTCGGCCAGGATGGCGTCGCGGATGGCGCGAGGCTCGCCGAACAGGTGGCCCTGGCCGAAGGCCATGTCGAGGTCGAGGATGTCGACGATCTGGCGTTCGCTCTCGACCTTCTCGACGATGGTCTCGACGCCGTAGCGGCGGGTCAGGCGGGCGAAGTCGGAGGCGTGGAGGTCCGGCAGGCTGCGGATGATCAGCCGGCCTTCGTTCTCTTCCAGCTGGTCGAGCAGCATCTGGGCGCCGACCTTGATGAACTTGATGTCGGCGCGGGCCAGATCGTTGAAGTCGAGGTCGAGGTCGACGACCTTGTCGAGGCTGAAGCGGAAGCCGAGGTCGGCGAGGCGGGCCATGTGGCGGGCCTCGATGGGGCCGCGCTGGTCGAAGGCGGCCTGGCCCAGTTCGAAGATCAGGGCGCCGGCCAGGTCCTTGTTGGCCGACAGGAATTCCAGGAACTGCGGGAAGAAGCTCTCGTCCGCCAGGGAGGCGAGGGAGATGTTGCAGAAGATGCCGACCTTGCGGTCCTGGCGAGCCAGGCGGCGGACGATCTGCACGCAGCGGAACAGCAGCAGGTTGTCGATGGCGGCGACCAGCCCCATCGGCTCGGCCACCGACAGATATTCGGCCGGCATCATGACGCGGCCGGTCTCGTCGCGCAGGCGCGAGAAGCTCTCGTAGAAGACCGTGCGGCGCTGGGGCAGGGAGACGATCGGCTGCAGGTAGAGGTCGACCCGGTTGTCGGCGAGGGCGTCACGGACGGTGTCGAGCAGGGCGGCTGATTGCGGATTGCGCCCGCGGGACGGGCTGCGGGCGGCGCTGACCTGGTGCGACAGCTGGTCTTCCAGCCGGTTACTCATCCTCTGGACCAGGTCTTCCAGCTGGTGAACCTCGCTGGTCAGTTCCTCGGAGCGCTGTTTGGCCTCGACGGCGACGGTCTCGACGATCTCGCCGAGTTTGGCGTCCACCTTTTCCAGCTGGTCGGCGAGGATCAGGTTGGCTTCACGGACTGTGGCGATCTCGTCGCCGAGGCGGGCGTTGTCCAGGGCCATGGCGATCAGGCCGTGGAAGGCGAAGCAGAGGCCCAGCGCGCCGATGAAGGTCGCCAGGCCGATGGCCATGCCGGCCTCGTTTCCACGACCCACCAGCACCGCGACCACGAGGGCGGCGGCGACGTAGAAGGCGGTGAGGAGCCCGAGGGTAAGCTTGCGCATCGTCTCGCTTTGCGAATCGCCGATCCAGTATCGCCGCGCGAGCATCATGGTGTCCAAGGTCTTAACGCCGCATTCGAGTCTTTGGCGCCGATTGTGAAATCTGCATGCGCCTCGCAACCGCATCGACACCGCCGGTGCGAACTGATAACGGTTCGCAACTTTTATCGGGATAGCGATGTCGAAGGTTATTTCAGAGCCCGCCGCCACGCCTGACCTGCCAGTCAGGGGCGAGCCGCTGGGCGGCGCCAGGGCCAGGCGGCCGGGCGTGATCGTGCGGGTTGACGGGACGCTGGCCGACGCCGGGGTGCTGGGGCCTGAGGAGCTGGAGCGGCGGCTGCTGGAGCTGGGCTTCGTCGAGGGCGCGCGGGTCGAGATCGTCGAGCAGGGCCTGTTCGGGGGCGATCCCATCGCCGTGAAACTGGATGACATGCGGGTGGCGCTGCGTCGGCGCGAGGCGCGGGCGATCGAGGTGAAGTTTGACGAGGTGACGTTTTGACCGAGGCCGTGCTGAACCCGGTGAGACTGGCCCTGGTCGGCAACCCCAATTCCGGCAAGACCGCCCTGTTCAACGCCCTGACCGGCAGCCGCCAGAAGGTGGCCAACTACGCCGGCGTCACCGTCGAGCGGAAGGAAGGGCATCTGACCACCGCCTCTGGCCGTCATCTGAGCGTGCTCGACCTGCCCGGCACCTACAGCTTGCGCGCCCGCAGCCCTGACGAGGAGGTCACCCGCGACGCGGTGCTCGGCCGCCTGTCCGGGGAGCAGGAGCCGGACGTGCTGATCGCCGTGGCCGACGCCACCAACCTGCGGCTGGTGCTGCGGCTGATCCTCGAGCTGAAGCAGGTGGGACGGCCATTCGTCCTGGCGCTTAACATGTTCGACATCGCCCAGCGCCAGGGCCTGCGGATCGACGTCGAGGGGCTGTCGAAGGAACTGGGGGCGCCGGTGATCACCACCGTGGCGACCCGCAAGCGCGGCATCGACGATCTGGTCGCCGCCGCCGAGGCCCTGTTCGAAAAGCACGCCGACAACCCCAACGTCTGGCGCGAGCCGAGCGCCGGCGAGATCCGCGCCGCCCACGGCGAGGCCCAGCGCATTCTGCGCACCTATGTTCGGCCGGCCGAGCGACCCGACACCTTCACGGGCAAGGTCGACGGGGTGCTGCTCAATCCGGCCGGCGGGCTGGTGATCCTGGGCGTCGTCCTTTTCCTGATGTTCCAGGCGGTGTTCACCTGGGCGACGCCGCTGGCCGACGGGCTGGAGGCGCTGGTGCTCGGCTTCGGGGCGCTGGTCGCGCGGGTCATGCCCGATGGCCTGGCCCAGAGCCTGGTGGTCGATGGCCTGATCGCCGGGGTCGGCAGCGTGGTGGTCTTCCTGCCGCAGATCCTGATCCTGTTCTTCTTCATCATCCTGCTGGAAGACACCGGCTACATGGCCCGGGCCGCCTTCCTGATGGACAAGCTGATGGGGGCTGCGGGCCTGCACGGCCGCACCTTCCTGCCGCTGCTCTCGAGCCTGGCCTGCGCCATTCCCGGCATCATGGCGACCCGGGTCATCGACCAGAAGCGCGACCGGCTGACCACCATCATGGTTGCCCCGCTGATGACCTGCTCGGCCCGTATCCCGGTCTACACCCTGATCATCGCGGCCCTCATTCCCAACGAGAAGGTCTGGGGCTGGATCAGTCTGCAGGGGCTGGTGATGTTCGGCCTCTACGCCAGCGGCATCGTCGCCACCCTGGTGGTCAGCTTCATTATCCAGCGGCTGTTCTGGCGCACGCGCAGCGAGCCCTTCATGATGGAGATGCCCGCCTACAAGACGCCGGACGCCATGCAGGTCGCCCGCCAGCTGTCGCAGCGGGCCTGGATCTTCATCGAGCGGGCCGGGCGGATCATTCTGCCGCTGATGGTGCTGGTCTGGATCCTGTCGACCTTCCCCTATCCGCCGGAGGGCGCGACCGGGCCGGCCATCGACTACAGCTTCGCCGGCATGATCGGCCACGCCATCCAGCCCTTCCTGGCCCCGATCGGCTTCAACTGGGAAATGTCGGTGGCGCTGATCCCCGGCATGGCCGCGCGCGAGGTGGCCGTGGCGACGCTGGGCACCATCTATTCGGTCGGCGATGTCGAGGGCGCCGGCCTGTCGGTGCTGGAAGGCATTGTCCGGACGCAGTGGTCGCTGGCCACCGGCCTGTCGTTCCTGGCCTGGTACGTCTTCGCGCCGCAGTGCGTGGCGACGCTGGGCGTGGTGAAGCGCGAGACCAACAGCTGGACCTGGCCGACGGTGATGTTCGTCTACATGGTGGCCCTGGCCTATCTGGCGTCGTTCATCACCTACAATGCGGCGAAGGCGCTGGGCTGGGGCTGACCGCAAAAAGGCCTTGGATTGACGGTCCAGAGGCGGCACACCGCCTCTGCCCTTGTAAGGACCTGCCGTGTTGAAAGCTTCTTCCCTGTCCGCCGCTTTTGCGGTGCTGGCCACGATCCTGCTGACCGGCCCGGTGGCCGCACAGCCGAAGATCCCGGTCTTCGCCGAGGGCCGCACCCTGGGCGATCCCGGGGCGCCGGTGACCATGCAGGCCTATCTGTCCTTCGGCTGTCCGCACTGCATCGACTGGTACGGCACGGCGCTTCCGGAGCTGAAGCGCAAGTACATCGACACCGGCAAGGTCCGGATGGTGTTCGTCGAGTTCACGGCCGGCCACGCCAATCTGGCCCGGGCCGGCGTCGCCGCCGCGCGATGCGCGCCGAAAGACA
>JBILYE010000031.1:0-20893 GCA_044377925.1 Caulobacter sp.
CGACAGCGCCACGGACGCCCTTGCCGTCAGCGCCGGGAGCGCTGGTCAGGTCGTTGAGCACGCGAGCGATCTCGCTGGCCCGGCTGTACTTGAGGGTCACGGTCTGGACCTGGGCCCGATCCTGATCGATCTGGCCGATCAGGCCGCGAATGCGGCGAACGTTGTCGGCATAGTCGGCGACGACCACGGTGTTGCCGCGCGGGTTGGCGGTGACGACGCCCTGGGGACCGACAAGCGGCTTGATCATCTCAGCCGCGCCGGCCGCGTCAATGGTGCGCAGGCGGAAGACCTCGGTGACAAAACCGCTGCGGCCGGCCGAGGGGGCGCGGGCGGCGTTTTCGGCCGGCTCGATGCGATAGGATGTGGGGCCGGTCGGGATGGCGATGAAGCCGTTCGAGCGCAGGGTGGCCAGGAAGACCTCGAACAGCTCTCCCTTGCTCAGGGGCCCGTCACTGGCGACGCTGACCGTGCCCTTGACGCGCGGGTCGATGATGAAGGTGCGGCCGGTGCTGCGGGCGACGTCCTGAATGAAGGCGCGGATGTCCGCGTCCTGGACGTTGAGAACCTGGGATTGCGCCACCACGGGCGCGGCGGGCGCCAGGGCGGACGCACCGATGAGGGCCGCGAGGGCGAGGGTCCGGATGGTGTTCCTCAAGCGAGCGGCATCCTTATTGGGAGACATCAGGGAAGGTCAGTTTGGTGGTCGCGGCGCCCCGCGCCAGGACCACGTGGTTGTCATGCACAGCCTGCAGGGTCACGCCGGGCGCGACCGTCTCACCGACCAGATAGGAGGCCTGCTTGCCGTCCGCCGAGCCGATGATGGCCGATCCCCGGCCGTCAGCCCCGGCGCGAACGCCGTAAAGGCGCATCGCCTGGCCGGACGCCTGGCCGGCGGCCGGTGTGTCGATCCCCAGGAAGGGGTTGAAGCGGGTCAGGATCGAGAAATCGGCGACCGGCGCGACGGCCACCGTCGACGGTGGCGCGCCTGGCGCGGCGATCGCCCAGACCAGCGCCGCGGCCTGTGTCGCCAGCAGCAGCACGAGAAGCGCCTCGACCGCGGCGCGGCCGGAAGCGTCCTTGATGCCACCCTGCAATAGGCGCTGCCAAAGGACCACTCTGAAACTTTCCCCGCTGCGACGCTGACGGGTCCGGTTAGACGCGCAGTGCCGCAGGTCAGTGATACTTCCGTGACGCTTCAATGACAAACGCTCCCCACCCGGACGGGTAGGGAGCGCCTGCCTACGCTTGAAAAAGTTGGACTAGAACTTGGCCGAAATGCTGAACGAGACGCCGCGGCCGAGGTCGTAGGTGTTGGTGTCGACGCGACCGCCGCCAAGCTCCTGGAATTCCTCGGAGTCTTCGCCGAGCAGGTTCCTGGCTTCGAAGCCGAACTCCATCTCCTTGCCCATCACCTCGAAGCCCTTGCGGTAGGTGAAGTCGAGGTTGACGGTCTCGCCCTGGATCAGGTCCGGGAAGCCGGTCCGGCCGCGAGCAGAGATGCGCTCGCTGACATAGGTGAGCAGCAGCGTCGCCTGGGACTTGGCGTTTTCGTCCTCCCAGCCGAACTGCAGGTTGGCCAGGTGGTCGGACTGTCCCTGCAGGGTGTCGCCGTCGGTCACATAGTCGATGGCGGGCCGCGGGCTGCCGAGACCCGACAGCGGGTAGACCACGTCGCCGGAACCGACCTTCACCTCGGAGGAGGTCCAGGTGTAGTTGGCGGCGATCAGCCAGCGCTTGTCGCTGAACCACTGCATCTCGATCGGAAGATCGAAGTAGACCTTCGCATCGATCTCGGCGCCGTAGAGAACGGCGGCGGGGGCGTTCAGGAAGGTGGTCTGCAGGCTCGAGCCGCCGTCGTTGACGATGGTCTCAACCGGCTTGTCGATGTCCTTGTAGAAGACGCCGAAGGTCAGCGACTGGCCCTTGTCGAAGTACCACTCGTAACGAGCGTCGACGTTGATCAGCTCGGAATCCACCAGGTAGGGGTTGCCGATGTAGATGCGGTCGGTGTCCGGATCCAGGTAGGTCTGCGGGGCCAGTTCCCGGAACTGCGGCCGGGCGATGGTCTTGGACAGACCAAAGCGAAGCTGCATGTCCTCGTAGAAGTTCCACGTCACCGTGGCGGCCGGGAGCCAGTACTCGTTTTCCAGCTTAGGCGCGCTGGGCAGCGGACCCGAGAAGATGTCGATGGGGTTGACCCCCTGTTCGGCCTCTTCGTAGCGGGCGCCGACAGCCACGCGGACCAGCGGCAGGATCTCGGCATCGACCTGGAACCAGGCCGCCCGGGTTTCCAGAGCCGCCTTGTAGGCCGAAGCGCCATCAGCGCCGGTGGTTTCGCGCAGCGTGAACAGCAGCGGCCCGATGTTGAAGTCTGACAGCAGGAAGTCGACGCGGCTATCCTGAACGTCCAGCGGAATGGCGTTGTTCAGCGCCAGGAAGCGGAACTCACGCTGGGTGGCGTGACGGTTGTTGTCCATCCAGGCGACGCCGCCGCTGAGGATGATCTCGCGGGTGTCGGAGATCGCCAGGGCGTAGGAGCCGTCGATGCCGAAGCTGCCGACGGTGTCCTCGACCTCACCGAAGCGGGTGTAGTTCTGCACCGACGAGCCGTCGTGACGGTAGGGCTCATTGGCGTCCTGGATGCCGTCATTGTCGGCGTCGACCCAGAAGTAACGGATGCCCTTTTCGTAGGGGCTGTTGCGCGAGGTTTTGGCGAAGGCGCCGCGCCAGGAGAGCTTGAAGTCTCCGAACTCGGACGTGCCGGCCAGCTGGGTGTTGATCAGGTTGCGCTCAAACCATTCGGTGTAGTCGTCGCGCACCAGGCCCTGGCCCGCCGCGTTGCTGTCGTAGCCCTCACGAACGCGGGCCTCCTTCAGCGTCGAGTGGATGTAGAGGTTGGTCCATTTGACCTGGTGGGCGCTGTCGGAGGATTCCCAGCTCAGCCCGAACAGGCCGTTGAGCACAGCGTTGTTCTCGGTCGAACGGAAATCATAGTCGGTGTTGACGCTGATCACGCCCGCCTGGACGATGCCTTCCTGTTGGATGCCCTCGCGGCTCTTCCAGCCGTTCTTGAAGCCCAGAACGCCGATCACACCGACGTAGCCGGCGTCGCCCAGGTCGAAGGAACGACCGGCCGAAACGTCGAGGCCGAAGTTGGGATCGATGTTGTTCTTGCGCTGGATCAGATTCAGCGGCGCATTGACGAAGGTGCGACCGATCTGCTGCAGCTCGGCGTCGGTGTAGTTGGCTTCGCTGACCCGCAGGCGGTCCTTGGAAATGCGCTGAAGGATGCGCGGAGTGTCGCGCGTTCCGTCATCATAGCCCAGCCAGTCGGTGTCCGAACCGTAGTAGGTCAGCCCTTCCTGGAAGGTGGTCTCGGTGTTGCCGCCAGTGCTCATCCCGATGCTGAAGAAGGGCTCGTCGGGAGTCGTGACGGTCTGCAGGTCGATGACGCCGCCGCCGAACTCGCCGGGATAGTTGGTCGAGTAGGTCTTCTGGACGATGGTCCCGCTCAGGATGCTGGCCGGGAAGAGGTCCAGAGGCACGACGCGCTGCAGCGGTTCGGGCGAGGGCAGGGGGGAGCCGTTGAGCAGAGCCGAGCTGTAACGCTCGCCCAGGCCACGGACATAAACGAACTTGCCGCTGACCAGCGACACGCCCGTGAGACGGGTCAGCGCCTCGGCGGCGTTGTCGTCGCCCTGGCGCTTGAGGTCCTCGGGTTGCAGGAAGGTCGCGACCTCACTGGTTTCCCGCATCGGTTGGGGGATGTTCTTGCCGAGAACGACGATCTCTTCGACCTCGTCTTCGGCCGGGGGCGGCGCGTCCTGGGCTGCGGCGAGACCCGGCGCGGTGAGCGCGGTGGTGGCCAGCAGAAGACCGGTGAGGGTCAGATGAAGCTTCGACATGAGATGTGCCTTGATTGGGAAACCGCGGAGCGACGTTGGGCGGCGGGCATGGACCCGCCGCCCCGCATCGATCGTCAGCAGCTCGCGCCGCCGGTCAGGCCGCAGGACCAGGTGGCGTACCAGGTGTCCGCCGTGTTCCGGACCGCGGCGATGTTGGCCGGAAGGCCGAAGAAGGCGGACAGGCCCGTCGGGTTGGTCACCGTCACGGCGTTTTCGTTGGCGCCGTTGATGAAGGTCCCGGTCAGGGTCGAGGTCCCGTTCGAGGTGTTGTTGTTCGCACCCGGGCCGAAGATGGCCGAGGCGCCCGCCGCGTTGACGTTGGCGTCGTCGCGGAAAGCGAGGGTGCAGGTCAGGTACACCGAGCGGAAGACGGCAGTGGTGCTGGCGTCATCGATGTCCAGGCAGGCGCCGGTGGCGCCCGGGCGGGTCACGGTGCCGTTGTAGAGCTGGAAGTCGGTGCCGGTGTTCAGGACGATGGCGTCGCTGCCGCTGTCCCGGGCGATGAAGGTGAAGTTGGAGAGCCTGGGGCTGGAGCGCGGGTTGCCGGTCGCCAGCGCCTGCATCGACGCTTCGATGATGCGGTCACCGCCGTTGGCGCGCTGGACCACCAGAGCGTACTGGATGGCGCCATTGTAGCCTTGGTCGGTGTCGATGCTGTCATCGTCGTTACCGGTCAGGACCAGGTAGCGGACGTTGACGTTGCCGCCGAAGAACTCGACGCCGTCATCCGAGCTGTTGTGGACCTGGATGTGGTCGACGGTGGTGCCGTTGCCGACGCCGGCGAAGGTGATGCCGTTCAGCTCGTTGCCCGGCAGGATCTGGAAGCCGGAGTGCTGGACGCGGACATACTGCAGGGTGCCGCTGTTGTCGGCGTTGCTGTTGCCGCCGTAGAGGGCGTTGGTGCCCTCGACCTGGGCTTCACAGGTGGCGCTGCCGTAGGGCACGGCGGCCGGGCAGTTGGAGATGTTGGCGCGGCCGAGAATGACCATGCCACCCCATTGACCGATGCTGTCGACCGTCGTCGTACCTTCGATGCTGGCGCGGCTCGTGAAGACGATCGGCGCGGCGGCCGAGCCCTGGGCGAAGATTTGCGAACCGCGGTTGACGACGAGGTAGTCGAGGCCGGCGGAGCCGAAGATGCGCACGCCGGGCTCGACCGTCAGGATGCCCTGCAGGGCGCCGGCGATCGGGGCGGCGACAGCGCCACCGCGGTCCTGGCCGACGTCGACCCGGCCGCTGATCGAGTAGATCGTGCCGGTGCGCAGCGGCACCACCAGGTTGCCGGTGATCAGGGCGGGCAGCTGGCAGATGCGCAGGGTGCCACCGACCGCAGCGTTGATGGTGCCGACGTTGGCGAAGCCGGTCGGGCAGTCAACGGCCGCGCCGCCACCGCCACCGCCACCACCGCCGCCACCGCCGCCGCCGCCACCGCCACCGCCGAAGTCGCCTTCGCCGGGCGAAGCGACGCCATCGGCGCCGCCGCAGCTGGCCAGCAGCAGGCTGGCGCTAGCCGCCGCCATAACCGACATGAATTTCTTGAGCCCGGACATCCTGATCTCCACGTGACAAGCGTTCGTCTGCACGCGGGGACGCGGGCCGCCTGGCCTCGCTAAGACAATTGGGCCCCGCCTGCCCGGTGTGGGCCTTAGCGAGGCTCTGTGACGATGCGGCCAAGTCTTTGTGACGCCGCGCCGACGGTGAGGTGACAGTGTCAAGTCGTTTTTGTGAAAACTGTACCGTATCCGGATTGAGTTCTTAAAATCCAAGCGGTCCGAATATCCAGACAAACCAAGCGCCTACGGACAGGAAGACGCCAAAAGGCAGTTTCGTTTCAGCGGTGACCGACTGTCGCAATAGGGCCGTGGCAGATACGACACTCAGGCCCGCCAACCCGGCCCAGACGACGACACTGGGCAGCCCCTGCCAGCCGACCCAGGCGCCGATGGAACCCAGCAGGATCGGATCGCCGCCGCCGAGCCCTTCACGCCCGCGCAGGCGCTTGTAACCGAAGGCTACAAGCCACAGGGCCGCGAAGCCGGCGGCGGCGGCGATCAGGTTGTCGACCCAGGTGAAGGGAGTCTGACCGACAAGCGAGAAGGCGACCGCCTGGATCAGGCCTGCCGCGCCGAGCGGCAGGGTCAGACGGTCGGGCAACCAGAAATGTTCGCCGTCGATGACCGCCAGGATCAGCAGCCACCAGCCGAAGACCGCGCTGACCAGGGCCATCGGGCCATCGAAGGCGAAGGCTGACCAGACGCCGAGCGCCAGACATCCCAGTTCCATCATCAGATAGCGGCGGGGAATGGCGCCGCCACAGGTCCGGCACCGGCCGCGCAGGACGAGGAAGCTGAGGATCGGGACGAGGTCGACGGGCGACAGCGTGCGACCGCACGATCCGCAGGCCGAACGGCCGGCGACGACGGTCTTGTCTTCCGGCAGGCGCATACTGATCAGGCCAAGAAAGCTGCCGGCGACGGGACCCAGGACAATGGCCGCGAGGTCCCACAGCCAGATCATTCCGGACTCGCTTTATGGAGGACGCACGCGGAGCTGATCCGGGCGGCGTTCAGGGTCAGCGGGGTGTCCGCACAGGCGCCGACGTCGAGATCCCGAAGGTCCTCGACGGCGGCTCGCCATCCGGCCGGCAGCAGGGGGCAGTGGATTTCAGACATGGCGCTACGACTCTGGCGGCTCAGCCGGCGTCCGCATAGCCGGCGTAGCTGTGCTTGAGGGTCGCGTGGTTGAGCAGCATCTCGGCGACCTGCTTCTGGCCGGAGGCGTCGAAGATTCGGGTCCGCACCCAGTAGGATTCGGTGCGCTTGCTTTCGGCCAGGGCGGCGATCTCGCGGCGCAGGACATACTCCTCGCCGACGAACAGGGGGCCGTCGATCAGCCGGATTTCCTGGTCCGCGAACAGGCCGACCGCCGGTCCTTTCACCGGGAACTTCGCCTGATGGCTGCTGTACTCGGCCAGCACGCTGATCATCTCGAGCGGGATGATCGGCCGGCCCCAGGGCGAGGCCTTCGAATACCAGTCGGAGGTCTCGGTGATGGCGGCGAGCTTCTGGTTGAGGCTGAAGGGATAGAGATTGCCCATGTGCTGGTCCGGATCCATTCGCACCCGCTCGTCGGCTGCGCCCGTCATGCCGACGTGCAGGTCCTCGAGGATCAGCAGCTTGCCCGGCGGGCGCAGGGCCGCCATCCTTTGTTCCAGCAGGGTCGGGCCGGCGTGTTGTCCCAGGCTGGCGCTGGCTTCCAGCACCGGCGTGCCATCGGCCTTTTCGGCCCAGACGCGCGTGGAGTTCGCGCACTCGGCCGGAATCTCGGCGAAGGCCCGGACCTCTTCGCCCTCGACCACCATGTTCAGATAGTGGGACGATATGCAGCCCTGCTCGAACCAGGCCTTGCCCCAGATCTTTTCCAGCAGCGGCGGGAACAGGCTGAAATGCGTCGGCCCCTCGATCGGCCCGGCCCGGAAGCCCAGCTTCTCCGCCATCTCGTCGTCGTGGATGGAGGCGTGGCCGCCATACTCCTGATCGCCCAGCATCTGGCGCGGCTTGCGCAGGGGGCCGACAAGCGAGAGGGGGGTGTCGAAGGTCACGAGCGGCTCCTTGGAATGTCGGGCGCGAAGGTCAAGCCTTGAGGCTCGCCGGGTCGGGCAGGAAGGCCTTCACCTCGGCCAGGAAGCGTTCGAGCTGGTCATGGTGCAGCCAGTGGCCGGCCTGCTCGAACGACACCACGCGGGCATTCTGGAAATAAGCCGCCCGGCCATCCTTGGACGGGTCTGAGGCCCAGCTGTCCTGGCCGACGCAAAGCAGCGTCGGGCATGTGATTTCGCTCCACAAGCTGTGGAGCTCCTCCTCGGAGAGGTCACTCGGCGCCGGGGAGCGAAGGTAGTTGTCGAACTTCCAGCTGTAGGTGCCGTCCTCGTTGCGGCTGACCCCGTGGATCGTCAGATGCCGGGCCTGCTCTTCGCTGAGATGGCCGTTCTCCGCCTGCATGCGTTGCAGGGCTTCTTCGATGCTGACGTAGCGCTTGTGGTTGCGCGCGCTCAGCCCCCGACGCGACTCGATCCAGTCGCGCCAGCGCTTGCCCACCGGCGTCTCACGGCGCTGGGCGTACATCTTTGGGCTGGGGCCCAGCCCCTCGATGGCGACCAGGGCGGTCACCTTCTCCGAATAGAGGCCGGCATAGCGCAGGGCCACCGCGCCGCCGAGCGAGTGGGCGATGATCGAGACCTGCTCGCGGCCGGACTGCTGGATGACCTGAGCCAGGTCGTAGACCATGTAGGGCATCATATAGACGCCGTCCGGCGACCAGGCGCTGTCGCCGTGGCCGCGCAGGTCCGGGCAGATCACATGCCAGTCATGCCGCAGGGCGCGCGCCACCCAGTCCCAGCTGCGGGCGTGGTCCTGTCCGCCGTGCTGCAGGACCAGGGTCGGCGCGCTAGGATTGCCCCAGTCGAGGTAGTTGAGCCGCAGTCGCTGGGAGACAAAGCTGTGGGACGTCGGGCCAGCGTCGTCGATGCGGGAGGGATCACTCATGGCGCCTTCGTCTCAGAGCCGGGACGCACTGGCAAGCGCGACCTGGCGGAGGGGGAAAGCCCGGGGCAAAAAGTCGTACCGGTTCCCCACTGCTAAGGGATTCCCACGCTCAGCACCCCTAGGGGCGTCCCTGATGTCCGGTCCATCCACGCTACCTCCGCTTCAGGGACGCGATCTGCCCGGCGACGCCCAGACCGGATCGGTAGGCGCCATAAACCGTCACGGCATAGGGGGTCGGTGCGGCGTCGCCAGCGAAGTGAATGAGGTCAGACAAAGGTTCCGCGAAGACCTTTCGCGCTTCGGCTGCGCCGGGGGGGAGTGCACTGTAGCTCCCCACCGCGAACGGATCCGATGCCCAGTCGTAGGATGTCGCGGCGGCGATGCTGTTGGCGAAATTTGACCCAAGGAGAGCCGATACGCGTTCAACGGCATAGGCTCTTCGTGTGCCAAGGGTCTGACCTGCAAGATCGCGAGCGGTGTCCCCTGACGCGATCAGCGTCAGCAGCGGATTGAACATGTCGGCAATCAGGACTTCACGTCGTCCGCCGGCCAGATCATCGATATCGGCGTGATATTCTGGAAGTCCGTCGGTGGGCTGACCAAGACGCATCCCAACCTTCAGGAACTGACCTTTGTGGAACGACGCCAACGCCTGCTGCTTTGCGAACGGCAGGGCGGGCGTGAAGCTGATCGAGCCGCTGCCGAGCACCGTCGGCGGAACGGCGACGATTACCCTTCGGGCGGAAATCGCGCCCCAGTCACCCGACACGTTCACCCTGCCGGATTGCGACCAGTCCAGCGCCGTAACGCGATGCCCGAGCCTGACCGGAACATTGGCGAACACGCGCGCGATCAATGCGCCGTATCCACCCTCGACGGCCAGATCGCCGCCCCCGGCCATCGTCGCCATATCCAGGCTTGAAATCTCCTCCGGATCGGCGGCCAGCGCGAAAGCGGCGCTGCCGATCACGCCGTTCTGCCACAGATCATCACTCCGGAAATCGGAAATGGCGACGTCTGTTCCGGACGAGATTTGTGATTTCATCCGGCGCTCAAGCTGTTTTTCCGCGCGGGAGAGCCATCGACCGGACGCCGCCCTATCCAGGGTCAAGCCCTGACGATAAAGTTGCAGGTTGCTGGGGCTCGCATCAACGAGTTGGAGACCCAAGGCTCGAGCCCTGGATTTGAAGCTGTTCACTTCGGCGTTGTGCAACCAATGAGCGCCCTGGTCAAAGGGCTGAGCAAGCGTCTCGCTCTCTGTCCAGGCGCGCCCGCCAATACGGTTCCGGGCCTCTAGAACAATGACCTTCAGGCCTTTGCGGAGAAGTGCCTCGGCGGCGCTCAGGCCGGCGACGCCGGCTCCGATGACGACGACGTCTGTGTCGGCGACGACGCCAGCGCGCAAGGCTGTTGGCGCCGACAGGGCGGTCGCCACGCCGGCCAGAAATGTGCGACGTGCAATAATTGAAGACATGGTGGACGGGCTCCATTATGCGACATTATTGTCATCTTGGATATGACGATAATGTCGTGTTTTCAATTCCCTCGATGTGAAAAGCCCCGCCTGTCGTGATTGAAGCCCACAAAAGCCTCGCCCTGCCGGCGCTCCAGAAGCGCGGCCGTGACCGCCAGCAATCCTTGCTGGACGCTGCTGAAGCCCTGATCGTGGAAAGGGGCTTGGAAGGATTCGCGATGGCGGACGTCGCGAAGCGCGCCAAGGCCGCGCATGGCTCACTTTACCAGTTCTTCGCGTCGCGGACCGCCATTCTGGTGACGCTCCATGCACGTCACATGGAGCGGTTGAAGGCCGCTGTGGCCGGCGCCAGCGACACGCTCAAGGCTCGCCCCTCGCACCCTCTGCCCAAGGCGTTCTTGGATGCCTATCTGGCCCCGTTGGAGGCGTTCATGGAGGCGAACCCTTCCTATCGAATCCTGCGGCTCGGGATGCCGGAAGACTGGGAGGGCGCGGGTCAGGAAGCTGCCCTCGATTCCGGCGTTATCGCAGAGTTGACCGACATGCTGGCCTTGCTTGCGCCAGTGGCGCCAGCGACGACGCGAAATCTCTCGGCGCAGATCCTGCTGCAGTTGGTCGACGCGCTGTTTGTCCTGAATCGCTCCGACGACTTGAAGGCGGAAGCCATGAGGTTGCTGGAAATGTATCTCGGCGACTTGACCATCAGGTACGCGGGGGGAGCCTCCGGGGAGATCGCATAACTCAGATTGGCCAGGTGCGCCGGGAACTACGCGCCAACACCTCCACCGTCGATTTTCTGACTTCGCATTCGAAGGCGCTTCTCTGACGAATTGCCTGGCCGGCTTTTCGGTCAACCGACTGTAAACCCTGGCTATCTGGCTTCTGAACGACCGGCGGTGAGGTTCCGGTGACCATAGACAAGATACGTTCAGAGGCCGCGTTCGCCGTGGCCCCGGTCTCCCGGGTACAGACGGCATCCGGATGATCGCGCGGCAACTGGGGGCTTTGCGACCCTGCGGTGGCCCAATTGCGGGTTCGCGACAAGGGGGTGGCGGTGGAGGGGAGCCTGATAGCGAACTCTCGCCGACCCATCATCCAGCATTTGGGCCGCTGGCGATCGTGACGACCCTGACCCGACCAAAGAACACTCGACCGACTACGCCCCTCCGCCAGACAGTCAGGGCGACCTGTCTCCTGGCGCGGGGATGTCCGCGGAAGTCCGGGACTCGGCCGGGGTTCAGGCGGCCGTGTACTCCTCAGCGCTGACGCATCAGAACTTCCACTTCACCCTGATGCTGGCAGCGCGGCGTTCGGTTTGTTCGCGCAGGTCCCCGGTATGGTTGAACCGGTCATCCCGGAGGCCTTCCAGGCTAGCGCCGCCCCTGTAGCCCTCATCATTCTGCGGAACGCCGATCATCGCCGCATTGGACGTCTGGTTTGCGCCCACCAAACGATAAGGCATCTCGATACGGCTCCCGGAGTTGAACACCCGGCCGGCCGTCACTTCGAACCGTGCCGAAGCGCCGTCCGCGCCGCCGAATCTGACCCCCAGACCCAGTTTGGGCGTCACAGATCCAAGCACCTGGGTATCGCCGACGCCGACCACGCCGAGGCCATCCAGACCTCGTTCCACGAACCCGCTCTGACGAAGCGCCGTCGCCGAGGCGTTCAGCGAAGGCCGCACGTAGACGCGACCGTCGCCGCCTGATCCCAGGGTGGGGGAGGGGTCTTTCGGACCGGGCCGACTTAACTTGCCAGCACCTCCTGGGGTGTCGGCAGGTATTTGAGTTCGCCGTTCCGGAAACCAGTGAGGACCCGATAGTAGAGTTCGCTCAGTTCTTCACGGCGTTTGGCCGACTCCCTCACGCCCATCGCGTAATATCCGACTTGGTGGAAATAGGTGATCCGTGCGCGAATAAAGGCTTCGTCGTCATCATATCCAGCGTCGACGAATAGCTGCTTGAGTGCGTCGATCCGCATATCGTCGATTTCATGCACCACGGTCGCGACTTTTGGGGAAACCCGCGACCATGCGCGTATCGCCGCATCGTAATCAGGATTGTACTTCCGCTCTTCGAGCCAGAGTCTCACGAGAGACCTGAACCGCTCCGGAGGAGACCCTGCCCCGGTCAGGGCGTCCATCATCGGTTGATGGTTGGTGGCGCGCCAGTCTTCGAGCAAGGCGTCGAGCAGGCCCTGACGCCCCCTGAAGCGATAGTAGAAACCTCCGCGCGTGACGCCAGCCTTCTTGGCCAGGCGATCGACCTTCACCGCGGCGATGCCCTCCTTGATCAAGGTGACCTTGGCGACTTCAATCCAATCCTCGGTGGAAATCCCCCGTTCCGACGAACTCTTTTTTCCGACCGGCATACTTGTCTTCGTCTCCTGCGGCCAAAACAGTATCGTCTTTGCCCGCGTTGCGCCAGCGAGAGGCGCTAGATCCACTCAACTCGGAGACGGCTTGGTGTTTCCGCCGATCAGGCCGTTGCCAACGCAGTACAGAACTGTACCCGCCCTGCCTTGGCAACCGGCTTGGCGTTGGCGACCGGTCGATCACCCCAGATTACGGCGCAGCGGCGCTCTGTGAGGAACGGGTCTGCTCATGCAAGACGACATTCGGGAAACGGCTGAATTCCAAGTGGTTGAGGCCTTCCACGCCGCGCAGTTTGCGCCAGGAACGGCTCACGTCCATGCCGCGGAAGATTGCGTACCGACCTCGGACGGCGCCCAGCCTACCTCGATAGCGCCGCCCGGATTCTATCCTAGTTTGGCAAGCATATCGATTTCTAGCTCGCGGCGGCGCGGCGCTACCCGCACTGGCTCAGCTCTGACTTTTGATGCAGTCGTGTCTTGGTCGCTCATGGCGGGCCTATTGGTCCATCGCAGGCGATTGGCGCTTGACGAACGGAGGAGCCGCTTTCACGATACAGTCATGTATCGGGGCCGGTCGGGCACATGACAAAGTATTCCGCGCTCAAAGTATTTCTGGAAGGCTTGGGCGGGCAGAAGGGCTGGTCGCCGGCTTGGCGATCCCCCGAACCCAAGTCGCGCTACGACGCCGTCATTATCGGTGGTGGCGGGCACGGACTGGCCACGGCCTATTATCTCGCCAAGGTGCACGGCGTCAGAAACGTCGCGGTGCTGGAGCGGGGTTGGCTTGGCGGAGGCAACACCGGGCGCAACACGACCGTGATCCGCTCCAACTACTACCATCCCGCGAGCGCCCGCCTCTACGATTTCTCACTGAAGCTCTACGAAGGCCTGTCCCGCGATCTCAATTACAACGTCATGTTCAGTCAGCGGGGCATAGTCATAGTCGCCCACAGCCGCCATGACTTGGAAAGCGCTCAGCGCTGGGTGGGAGCAATGCAGCTCAACGGCGTCGACGCCGAGATGATCTCCGCCGACGAGGTAAAGCGACGCATTCCCATCCTCGATACGTCCCCAAGTGCGCGCTATCCGGTCTGGGGGGGATTCGTCCAGGAACGGGCGGGCACGGCCCGTCACGATGCGGTCGCCTGGGGGTATGCCCGGGCTGCTGACCAACTGGGCGTGGATATCATCCAGAACTGTGAAGTGAGGGGGGTCACCAAGAATTCCAGTGGCCGCGTAACCGGCGTTGACACCAGCATGGGCCCGATCATGGCCGACAAGGTGGCTCTCGCCGTCGCTGGTCACTCGTCAGTGATGGCCGAGCTTGCTGGTTTCGAGCTGCCGGTGACAAGCTATGCGCTGCAGGCCTTCGTCTCAGAACCACTGAAGCCGGTGCTCGACACAGTGATGCTCTCCTTGGCCACCGGGCTCTATATCAGCCAGTCGGACAAGGGCGGCTTGGTGTTCGGCGGAGCGCTCGACCACTACCCCTCCTACGCCCAGCGGGGCAATTCGCCCACGATTCGGCAGGTCGTGGGAACGGTTGCCGACCAGATGCCTAGCTTGGGTCGCGTGCGTCTCGCACGCCATTGGGCCGGCATCGTCGACATCGTCCAAGATTCCAGCCCAATTCTGGGCGCAACGCCCGTCCCCGGGCTGTACATCAATTGTGGCTGGGGCACTGGTGGCTTCAAAGCCATCCCCGCAGGGGGATACCTGCTCGCCCATCATATGGCGACCGACACGCCCCATGACATCGCTAAGCCCTTCGGCCTGAACCGGTTCACTACAGGCGCCCTGATCGACGAGGCCGCAGCCTCTGGCATCGCGCACTGAGGAGGCGAGGATGTTGTTGATTAACTGCCCCTGTTGCGGGCCGCGCGACGAGTTCGAGTTTCGCTATGGCGGTCCGGCCCACGTCAGCCGTCCAGAGCCACCAGAGCAGGTGACCGATCAGGAGTGGGGTAACTACCTTTTTACGCGCCTGAACCCGAAAGGCATCAGTCTCGAGCGTTGGGTCCATGCGGCGGGCTGCCGCCAATGGTTCAATATTGCCCGCAGCACAGTCACTCACGAAATCAAGGCCATCTATCCGATGGGGAAATCCGCGCCGTCCCTGGTCACGGAAGAGAGACCTGCTGCGGTCGTCGGCCTAGGGCTCGCCTCATGACTGGCCATCGTTTGTCGCGAGGCGGTCTCATCGACCGGTCCCAGCCGCTGACCTTCCAGTTCGAAGGTCGAACCCTGCATGGGTTCGCGGGTGATACAGTCGCTTCGGCCTTGCTGGCCAACGGCGTGTCGGTGGTTGGCCGATCGTTCAAGTATCACCGTCCCCGCGGTCTGCTGGCGGCAGGCGTCGAAGAACCATGCGCGCTGATGCAGGTTGGTGAAGGCGGCCGCGCGACGCCCAACCTGCGGGCGACCGAGATCGAGCTGGTCGAGGGACTGGTAGTCAAACCGGTAAACTGCTGGCCGAGCGCCCGCTTCGATGTGGGTGCGGTCAACAATGTCGTGAGCCGCTTCATTCCTGCCGGCTTCTACTACAAGACCTTCATGTGGCCGGATTGGCATCTATTCGAGCCCTTCATCCGCAAGGCCGCCGGGCTGGGACGCGCCGCGTCGGCCCCGGATCCTGATCGCTACGAGCACCAATACGCCCACTGCGATGTCCTCGTGGTTGGCTCCGGACCCGCAGGTTTGGCCTCGGCGCTGGCGGCGAGCCGGCGCAAAGCGCGTGTAATGCTGGTCGAACAGGACACGGAGCTTGGCGGGACGCTTCTGGCCCGGTCCGCGCTTATCGATGGCGTCGGTGGCCTGAGCTGGCGGCGATCGGTCGAGGACGAGTTGAGGGCCGCTAGCGACACCACGGTGCTGACGCACACAAGCGCCGTCGGCTACTTCGACCACAACAGCATTTCACTCGTAGAACGCATCGCCGCCCATGCCGGTGCGGACGCGCCACAGACGGTCCTACGCGAACGCCTGTGGACGGTGCGGGCCAAGGAGGTTGTCCTTGCCACCGGTGCGCTCGAGCGTCCCCTAGTCTTCCCAGGCAACGATCTGCCGAACGTGATGTTGGCCGGCTCGGTCCAACAGTATCTATCGCGGTGGGCCGTGCTTCCTGGCGAAGACGTTGCGATTTTCACCAACAATGACAGCGCCTACGTCGTAGCCAACGCCGTGCTCGATCACGGCGGTCGCGTCGCCGCAGTGATCGACAGCCGATCAGCGCCCCCATCTCGCCTCGTCGACGCGCTTTGGGCGCGCGGCGTTCGGGTGACGCCAGGCGCCGTTGTGGTCGGCGCCGAAGGCGCCCATGGCCTCAAGGCCATCAGGGTTCGCGACCAGAAGGGTGTCGAGCGCCGCGTTGCGTGTGACTTGTTGGCGATGTCCGGGGGATGGAATCCCACGGTCCATTTGTTCTCCCAGTCCGGAGGCAAACTGGCATGGGACGATCGTATCGCTGCCTTCCGCCCGGGGATTTCGGTTCAGGGAGAGGTTTCCGTTGGATCGGCGGCCGGTGATTTTCATCTACAGGCTGCGGTCACCGCGGGTTGGACCGCGGGAGGGGGGGCGGCGGAGGGGGCCCCGAAAGTTGTTGGACCGACCCCGAGTTGGACGATCGAACCGCTCTGGCAGGTAGACGCACCGGGGAAGGCCTTTGTCGATTTCCAACATGACGTGACCGCTTCGGACGTCGCGCAGGCCCAACGGGAATCGTTCGTCTCTGTCGAACACCTCAAACGCTACACCACGCTGGGCATGGCGCCGGACCAGGGTAAGACTTCGAACGTCAACGCTCTGGCGATAATGGCCGGTCTCACCGGACAGACGATCCCCGAAGCTGGCACCACGCGGTTCCGTTTCCCTTACACTTCCCTCAGCCTGGCCGCCCTGGGTGGACAGGCGCGCGGAGAACTGTTCCGCCCCTTCCGTCGCCTCCCGACCCACGACCGGCAGCTCGCCGCCGGAGCAGTTCTGGAGGAATACGGCGGCTGGCTGCGTCCGGCCTACTATGCCCAACCTGGCGAAAGCGCTCATGCTGCCGAGCAGCGGGAAGCCCGTGCGGTGCGGCAAGCCGTCGGCCTGTTCGAAGGCTCACCCCTTGGCAAGATTGAGGTTGTGGGCCCCGACGCCGCTGCGTTTCTTGACCGCGTCTACGCCAACACCATGTCGACCCTCAAGGTTGGGCGGGCTCGCTACGGTCTGATGCTCAACGAATTGGGTGTGCTCATTGATGACGGCGTCACCACCCGTCTGGACGAGAATCATTTCCTGGTCGGGACCACAGGCGCTGGCGCCGACCGTATCGCTGCATGGCTGGAAGAGTGGCTTCAGTGTGAATGGCGAGGGCTCAACGTCTTGGTTGCGCCGGTGACCACTGCCTGGGCGGTCCTGACACTCAGCGGTCCCTATGCGCGCGACGTTTTGGCCGCGGTCGGAGCGGACTTTCCGATCGGGGCGGCCGACTTCCCACACATGGCCTACCGCGAAGGTGTGGTGGCCGGAATCCGAGCGCGGGTCCTGCGGGCCAGCTTCACCGGCGAAGTTACCTTCGAGATCAATGTTCCAGCCGACCGCGCGAGCGAGCTCTGGGATCAACTTGTGGCGGCGGGCGCATCCTACGGACTGACCCCAGTGGGTATCGACGCTTGGATGCTGCTTCGGACCGAAAAGGGCTTCCTGCACGTAGGCGCCGATACAGACGGAACGACCGCGCCGACTGACGTTGGGTGGAATTCGGTGATGAAACGGTCACACGATTTTATCGGCCGCCGCTCGCTCACCCGGCCCGACAATCTGCGTCCCGACCGCCTTCAGTTCGTTGGCCTGGAGGTTGTGGATTCGACCGACCCCGTGCCGATCGGCGCCCATCTCATGACTTTGTCTGGCGATGGCGGCAGCGATGGCTACATCACCTCGTCGGGCTTTAGCGAAGCCCTCGGCCGCGGCGTCGCTCTGGGGATGGTTCACGGCGGCCAAGCTCGCCACGGCGAAGAAGTGAGGATAGTCGCCGGCGGCCGGTTCGGCCAGCGCCTGCGCATCACCAAACCCGGCGCATACGATCCGGGCGGAGAGCGTCTCAATGGCTGATCCTCATCCGCGTTGGACCCTGCAGGGGCCGAATCTCGCGATCACCGAGTCTCCAGTGGCTGTCTCTATCCTGCGCCTTCATCGCGACGAAACCAGCCTCACGGACGAACTGAGCAAAGCCTTTGGGCTGACCTGGCCCATCGTCCCGAACACAGTGGCCGGCGATGTTGTTCGGGTCGCTTGGCTGGCGCCTGGCGAATGGGCGATCTTTCAGCCCGCCGAAGAGATCGTCGCCCAGGTCAAGCAGGTCTGTTCGGGGCACCTCCATCATCTTGCCGATATTTCGGCGAGTCGCCGCTTATGGCGCGTAAGGGGCGCTCACAGCCGTGCTTTGATTGCCAAGGGTTGCAGCCTCGACACCCACCCCAAGGCGATGTCCGCCGAGCAATGCGCTCAGACGGTGTTCGCCCAGACTTCCATCCTTCTTGTCGCTCAGGCGACGAGCAATGCGTTCGACATCGTGGCAGATGCGAGCTTCGCAGGCCACTTGCGGGCCTGGTTCGCCGACGCCGCCAAAGAGCTTCTGCAATGACCAAACCGGCCCACTACGTCATGCTCGTCCAGTGCCCCGACACCCGGGGCGTGGTCGCGGCCGTGTCGACCTATCTGGCCGAGAACCTATGCTCGATCACTGAATCCGATCAGTTCAATGACACCGGAACTGGCCGCTTCTTCATGCGGATTGTGTTTGTGTATGAGGGGCAGGGCGAGGGAGGGGGTAGTCTCGACCTGGACGCCTTGCGAGGGCTCTTCTCGGCGATTGCCGAACGTTTCGGGATGGACTGGTCGCTGCAGGATATGGCCGTCCGGCCGAAGGTGCTCATCGCTGTCTCGAAGTTTGGGCACTGCCTGTACGATCTTCTGCACCGCTGGCGCTCTGATCTGTTGCCCGTCGAAATCGTGGGTGTGGTTTCCAACCACGAGGACATGCGCTCCTTCGTCGAATGGAGCGGCATTCCCTTCTACTATCTGCCGGTCGATAAGACCGAAAAGACGGCTCAGGAGAATCGCTTTCTCGAGCTGGTCGCTGACCTCGACGCGGATCTGGTGGTGCTAGCCAGATACATGCAGATCCTGTCGCAAACGATGTGTGAGGCGCTTTCGGGACGCTGCATCAACATTCACCACTCGTTTCTGCCGAGCTTCAAGGGCGCCAAGCCCTACCATCAGGCGCACATCCGCGGTGTGAAGATCATCGGCGCCACGGCGCACTACGTGACCACCGATCTCGATGAAGGCCCGATCATCGAACAGGGCGTCGAGCGGGTCACCCACGCCCACGCTCCTGAGGACTTGGTGACCATCGGTCGTGACATCGAGTGCGCGGTCTTGGCCCGCGCTGTGACCTGGCATGTCGAGCATCGCCTGGTCCTGAATGGCCATCGGACCGTGGTGTTCAACTAAATCGTCCCATCGGGCGCGCCTGACAGTCTTCCGCGAGGCCTTCAATATAATGACCGCCCTGAACATTGATTGCGCGGCGTTAGCGCCCACGGTCATCGCCGACGTTCGCGAACGTGCGGCAGGCCTGGTCCGGCGGCCGGGCCTGACGGTGATCTTGGTCGGCAACGATCCCGCCAGCCATGTCTACGTGCGGGCCAAGCTCAAGCGAGCCGAGGAAGTCGGTTTTGAGACCCACACCGCCCGGTTTGGCGCTGACGTGAGTGAAGCAGAGGTGCTTCGGCAAGTCGCCCTGTTCAACTCGGCGAGCGGCATCGGCGGGATTCTCGTGCAGCTGCCGTTGCCTGATCAAGTGAACACCTTGCGCGTCATGGCTGCGATCGATCCGGAGAAGGACGTCGATGGTCTCCATGCCTTGAACGCCAGGAAGGTCTCACAGGGTGCGACGGCACTGACGCCCTGCACATCGCTTGGCTGCTTGATGCTCATCAAGGAGGTCGTTCCCGATTTGACGGGCATGAACGCGGTGGTTCTTGGGAGCTCCAACATCATCGGAAAGCCGATGGCGGCGCTGCTGCTAGCCGAACGCGCGACGGTGACCGTCGCCCACATCCACACCCAGGATGGTGCTGTCAGTCTAACGCTAACCCGTCTCCACTAAGGGCTTGGTGGATGGAGCGGAGGCTGCGTTGAGACCGATTTCCTACAAGCGGCACCGGTTTCCGCCCAATGTCATCCAGCATGCGGTGTGGCTGTATTTCCGGTTCACCCTGAGCCTGCGAGATGTCGAGGAACTGCTCGCGCAGCGGGGTGTCGAGGTCAGCTACGAGACCATCCGGTGCTGGACTGTGAAGTTCGGCCGGCAGTTCGCTCACAACCTGCGCCGGTCAAGGCCGAAGCCCACCGGTCGTTGGCATCTCGATGAGATGGTCGTGAAAATTGGCGGCAAGAGGATGTTCCTCTGGCGAGCCGTCGACGACGAAGGCGAGGTGCTGGACATGCTGGTCCAGGAACGCCGCAACAAGAGCGCAGCCCTTAGGTTGCTTCGGAAACTGCTGAAGAACCAGGGCGTCCGACCCGAGACGATCGTCACCGACAAGCTGGCTTCGTATCGCGCCGCGGCTCGAGATCTGGGACTGACGGATAGACATCGACCAGGCGGAATGCGGGAGAACAATCGGGCGGAAAACTCCCACCTGCCGATCCGGCGACGAGAACGAAAGCAGCAGAAGTTCAAGTCCAGGGCCTCGGCCCAGAGGTTCCTGGCCACCCACGCCGCTGTCTACAATGTGTTCAACCTCCAGCCCCATCTGATCCGCCGACCGACGCTCCGCCACCTCCGCGCCGACGCTCACCAGGCGTGGGTGGCTGCGACGGCCGCTGCTTGATCGGCAGCGTGGGGTAGGGCGCTTTGCGGCCCGCTACCGTCAACCTGACAAAACCGGCGGAAGCGAACACCCATTGCTTGGCCCTGGAATGCGCTGCAGATGTGAAGGCGATCATCGCCGCGGACGTCGGCGCGTCCGGCGAGGTGAAAGGGGCGCAAGGCGCGCTTGACGTTGGCTCGGGCGCCGGCGGCCGACTTTGCTTGTTTTGGCAATGGCGCAAATTGCCGAGGTGATGAAACTGACGCAACCGCTTGCGGAATTTGCGTCCCGCTGGAGCGGGTTAGCGCTGCGGCCCGACGTGGTCATTCGCCCCACTGGCGCACTTCGGGCAATGTTGCCGCCAACAGAGCGGCTAGGCGCACGGCCACACCTGCTCCGCGACGCGTAGGAGATTGGCCCCAAGCACGCCCTTGATGTCGTCGTCGCCGTAGCCGAGCGTCCTCAACGCGCTGGCGATCTCTCGAATTTGCTCTGGCGGAGCGAACTTGACGCCGGGTCGGTAGCCGAACGCTGGCGGCCAGATCCCGCCGTGCGAGGCGAGCGCGGCGTCCATCTCGCGTTGGTTGAATACATAGTCTAGGCCTAGTCCGACATGGCGCACGCCAACCAGCTGGGCCACGTAGTCGATGTGGCGCACGATTGTCTCGCTTCGGATGTCATTGTCGCCAAGAAAAATGCCAACGCCATTTATGCCAATGACACCATCGGTGGCGG
>JBILYE010000032.1:0-20889 GCA_044377925.1 Caulobacter sp.
AGCTGAGTTCGGAGAGATTGAGATAGCCCCGCTCGTTCTGAGCGATCAGGGTCAGGGTCGGGGTCCGCGCCCAGCGTTCCGGCGGTCCCTCGCCGATGCCGGTCACCGGCAGGGCGCAGGCCACCAACGGCTGCACACCGCTTTCCTTGGCGGCGACGGAAAATTCGAGAGCGCCGAACAGGTTGGCCCGGTCAGCGATGCCGATGGCCGGCATGCCCTCGGCAGCGGCCAGCTTGGGCGTCTTGTCAGCCTTGATGGCCCCTTCCAGCAGGCTGTAGGCCGAGCGCACCCGCAAATGGACAAAGCCGTTCGCCAGATCCGCCATTTGCCTACGTCACCTCCGCCTTCTGCGGTTCATCCTTAAGGCCGACTCAGGCGGCCAGATAGGCCACCGAGCACATCATCCACACAAAGCTGACGACCGAAGCCAGAGCCAGCGTTTCACGAGCAATCTTGGCCATTCGAGCCTCCCGGTTCCAAGTTCCGGGTTTGTTCCTATTCCCGTTTTGTTCCACAGGCAAGTGGAAAGTGGAACAGCGTGTTGGGAAGCTGTGGAGCGGTGGGGGAGAGCCTGCGCCCTCCCCGTTCGCCCCTTAAAGGAACCAGCCGTCCTTGGGCCCGTCCACCGGCATCGGAACGGGTAGCCCGATGAAGTCGGCGGCGTTCAGCGAGGCGGCCTGCACTCCCGTAAGGGTGACGGAACCGCCGTCGGCGAAGATCACCTTCGCCCCGGCCGCCAACTGCACGATCGACGCATAGCCGCCGTAGGCGCTGACATCGAGACGATCCACGCCGTCCTGGAAGTCGGCGATGGTGTTGGTCGCCCCGTCGCCCGGGGCCAGCACGAAGACGTCCGCCCCGGCGCCGCCGGTCAGGGTGTCCTGACCCGCGCCGCCGATGAGGATATCGTCCCCGTCGCCGCCGAACAGCCTGTCGTTGCCCAGACCGCCCTCCAGTCGATCGGCGCCGCCCAGGCCGTAGAGGGTGTCATTGCCATCCAGACCCTGCAGGGTGTCGAACCGCTCGTCGCCGTTCAGGGTGTTGGCCCCGGCCGTCCCGACCAGGGTCCGCTCCGAACCGGCCGCCGCCGGAGGGGGCGGGGGTGGCGGCGGCGGCGGCGGCGGTGGCGGTGAAGCCAGGCCGTAGAAGCTGGCGGCGGTGATGCTGGCGGCGCTGATCCCCACCAGGCGGAAACCGACACCGGTAGCAGCGTCGACCATCACGACCGTGTCGGCGCCGCTCTGCGTGACGCTGTCGTAGTCGCCGAAGTCGGTGACCATCAGCCGGTCGATCCCGACCTCGAAGTCGGAGACGATATCGATGCCGCCGCCGGCCTCGGCGACGAAATAGTCCGGTCCCGCGCCACCGATCAGGAAGTCGACGCCGGCCCCGCCATGCAGCACGTCGCTGGCCGCGCCGCCGTTCAGCAGATCGTCGCTCGCTCCACCCTGCAGGACGTCGTTGTTGCCGCCGCCGTTGATGTAGTCGCGGCCGGCCGTGCCGCTGAAGAACTCGGCGTTCGCATCGCCAATGGTGACGGCATAGGGGTCGGGCTGGGTGACCGCGAAGCCGAGGTAGCTGGGATCGCCCAGGGTCGACAGTCCGAGGCCCACGAGGCGAAGGCTGTGCCCGGGGCCCAGCAGGATCACGGTGTCCGAGCCGTCGAGGTAGGACCCGATGAAGGTCGCCGGGTCGACGGCGATCCGGTCCTGGCCGACCGTGAAGTCGGTGACGACGTCATGGCCGTCGCCGGTCCCGACGACGAAGAGGTCGTTCCCCGCGCCGCCGGTCAGCCGATCAACGCCCGCGCCGCCGGCGAGAACATCGGCGCCGTCGCCGCCCTGCAGCAGGTCGTCTCCGCCGTGACCGTTCAGCGTGTCGCCGCCGCCCAGCCCCTGGATCTGATCAGCCGCAGCGGTGCCGGCGATGACTTCTCCGGAGACCGTTCCGACGATCAGGTTGTAGCCCGGCTCGGCCGGCGGACCCGGAGGCGGCGGCGGCGGCGGAGGGGGCGGTGGCGGCGGGCTGACGCCGGTGATGAAGTCGGCGGCGCTCAGTTGCGAGGCGTTGATCCCCGTCAGGGTGACGTAGCCCCCGTCGGCAAAGGTGATCTTCGCCCCGGCGGCCATCTGGCTGATGGCGCTGTAGACGCCGCCGTAGCCCCGGATGTCGATCCTGTCCGTTCCGTCCTGGAAGTCGGTGATGGTGTTGGCCCCGTCGCCGGTCGCCAGCACGAACACATCCGCGCCCGCGCCGCCCGTCAGGGTGTCCTGGCCCGCGCCGCCGATGAGGACGTCATCACCCTCACCGCCGTTGAGCCTGTCGGCGCCGGCTCCGCCCTCAAGGCGATCAGAGCCACCCAGGCCGCCCAGCGTGTCGTTGCCGTCAAGCCCGAGGATGGTCTCCCAGAGGTCGGCGCCGTTGATGATGTTGGCAGACGCGTTGCCGGTCAGCGTCGTCTGGTCGCCCGGCACGACCTGCACGGGCGGAGGGGGCGGCGGCGGCGGCGGCGGTGGCGGCGGAGGCGGCGGGGGATAGACGAGGCCGTAGAAGCTGGCATCGGTGAGGCTGGTCGCCTGAATGCCGAGCAGCCGGAAGCCGACTCCCGTGCCGGTTCCGACAGTGACGACGGCGTCGGCGCCATCCTGGACGGCGCTCCAGCTCGTGTAGCCCTCGATCCAGATGCGATCGACCCCGATCTGGAAGTCCGTGATGGTGTCGACGCCATAGCCCGGCGCGGTTGCGAAGATATCGGCTCCGGCGCCGCCGGTCAGGATGTCCGTGCCGGCGTCGCCGGTCACGTTGTCGTCGCCGTCGCCGCCGAGCAGCAGATCGTCGTCGCTGTTGCCGAACAGGTAGTCGTTGCCGCCCAGGCCCTCCAGCTGGTCGCGCCCAAGCGTACCGCTCAGCACGTCGTTGCCCGCGCCGCCGGTTTGCACCGCGTAGGTCGGCGGAGGCGGAGGCGGCGGGGGCGGAGGCGGCGGGGGCGGAGGCGGAGGCGGAGGCGGAGGCGGAGGCGGCGGAGGCGGCGGAGCGTTCAAGCCAATGAAGTCGCCGTCGGTCAGGGCCGAAGCCTGCACGCCGGTCAGGGTGACGTAGCTGCCATCCGAAAAGACCACCTTGGCTCCACTGGCCAATTGCGCCCTGGAGGTGACGGCGCCGAAGGCCGAGACGTCGATCTTGTCCACGCCCAGCTGGAAATCGGCGATGGTGTTGACCCCGTCGCCCAGCCCGATGACGAACGTGTCGGCGCCCGCGCCGCCGGTCAGGGTGTCCTGGCCCGCGCCGCCGACCAGCACGTCGTCGCCGTCGCCGCCGTTCAGCCTGTCGGCCCCGGCGCCGCCGTCCAGGCGGTCAGAGCCACCCAGGCCGTTCAGGGTGTCGTTGCCGTCCAGGCCCTGGATGGTCTCCCAGCGGTCGTCGCCGGTCAGGGTGTTGGCCGCAGCGGTGCCGGTCAGGGTGCGCTCGGAGCCGACCGTCAGCGGCGGCGGCGCGGGCAGGCCGATGAAGCTGGCCGCCGTGATCGTCGAGGCGGTCACGCCGGTCAGGCGGAAGCTGACGCCCGTGCCAACGCCCACCGCGATCACTGTGTCGGCGCCGTCCTGGCTGGCGCTCCAGGCCCCGAAGCCGGTGAGGTCGATCTTGTCGACGCCGACCTCGAAGTCGGAAACGGTGTCGGCGCCGCCACCGGTGGTGGCCACGAAGATGTCGGTCCCGGCCCCGCCGACCAGCAGGTCCGAGCCCAGGCCGCCGGACAGGATGTCGGCGCTGTCGCCGCCCTCCAGCCAGTCGTCGCCTTCCTTGCCCTGCAGATTGTCGGCGCCGCCCAGGCCCTGGACGTGGTCGCGCGAGATCGAGCCGGTGAAGACGTCGTCCCCGGCCGTGCCCGAGACCTCGTAGAAGACCGGCGGCGGGGGTGGCGGCGGCGGTGGCGGCGGCGGCGGAGGCGCGCCGGTGATGAAGTGCGCCGGGGTCAGCTCATGGGTCCAGACGTTGGTCAGCAGCACATAGCCGCCGTCCGAGAAGACCACCCGTGTCCCGGCGGCGGTCTGCAGCAGCGAGCTGTAGCCGCCGTAGGCCGAGACATCGAGCCGGTCCTGGGTGATCAAAAAGTCGGTGATGGTGGCGGTCTGGTCGCCAGGCGCGAAGACGAAGACGTCGTAGCCGGCGTTGCCGGTCAGGGTGTCGGTTCCCGCTCCGCCGATAATGACGTCGTCGCCATTGCCGCCGTCCAGCTTGTCGCTGCCAGCGCCGCCCTCGAGACGGTCGTTGCCGTTGTCGCCGCCCAGGGTGTCATTGCCGTCCAACCCGAGGATGATCTCGTTGCGCGCGTCGCCGGTCAGGGTGTTGGCCGCGGCCGTGCCGGTCAGGGTGCGGTCATAGTAGCTGATTGGCGGAATCGGCGGCAGGACCGGCGGCGGCGGGGGTGGGGGTGGCGGCGGAGGCGGTGGCGCGGGCAGGCCCAGGAAGCTGGCCGAGGTGACGCTGGAAGCCTGGACGTTGAGCAGGCGGGCGGTGACCCCGACGGCGACCTGGACAATGGTGTCCGCGCCGCTCTGGGTGATCGACTGGAAACCGCCGAAGGCGCTGACGTCCAGCTTGTCGACCCCGACCTCGAAGTCGGTGATGGTGTCGGCCCCGCCGTTCACCTCGAAGAAGAAGGTGTCGGCTTCCGAGCCGCCGGTCAGGGTGTCGGCCCCCAGGCCGCCATGGATCAGGTCGGCGCCGATGCCGCCGTTGATGATGTCGGCATCCTCATGGCCCCAGAGGTTGTCGTCGCCCTGGGCGCCGGACAGGTTGTCGAGGCCTTCGCGCCCGTAGAGGGTATCGTTGCCGTCCTCGCCGAACATCTGGTCATTGCCCAGACCGCCGTCCGCGCCGTCGGCGCCAGAGCCGCCGTGCAGGACGTCGTCGCCGCCCTCGCCCTGCAGCCCATCATTGCCGGCATCGCCGTACAGCTGGTCAGCGCCGTCGCCGCCTTTCAGGAAATCGACCCCGTCGCCGGCGTGCATGACGTCGTCACCGCCGAAGCCCCACATCTCGTCGCGGTTGGCGCTGCCGGTGAAACCGTTGTTGAGGCCGTTGCCGTAGAGGCTCTGCTGGCTGCCGCCGGCGACGACGTTCTCGACGTTGGCGGCCATGTCGTAGAAATTGAACCTGGCGATGACGGTATCAATGCCGCCGCCCTCGGCTTCGACGACGATGTCGCCCTCGCCGACGATGTAGGTGTCGTCGCCCGCGCCGCCGACCATGGTGTCGACGCCCTCGCCCAGCGCCCAGCCGTCGATGGTGTCGTTTCCGTCGCCGCCGTTCAGGGTGTCAGCCCCCAGGCCGCCGAACAGCTGGTCGTCGCCGTCGCCGCCATTCAGGATGTCGAGCCCTTCAAGGCCATAGAGGGTGTCGTTTCCGCCCAGACCGTTGATGGTGTCGTCGCCGTCGCCGCCGCTCAGGGTGTCGGCGCCGGCCGTGCCGACGACGGCTTCGGGGACCGGAACGTAGCCGATGAAGCTGGCCGGGGTGACGGCCGAGGCGAGGATGTTCAACAGTCGGATCGAGACGTCGCCGGCGAAGGTGATCAGGGTGTCCGCGCCGTCCTGGACCAGGGTCAACCAGTGGCCGAAGCCACGGATTCCCAGCATGTCCTGGCCGACCGTGAAGTCGGTGATGATGTCAGCGCCACCGCCGATGTCGACGATGAAGGTGTCGCTGCCCGCCCCGCCGGTCAGGCGGTTGGCGGCGCTGTTGCCGCGCATCAGGTCGGCGCCCAAGCCGCCGATGGCGTTCTCGATGACAACGCCCATGGCGACGGCGACGTTGCCCCGCAGGCCGCCGACGTTGGAGAAGGCGCCCTGGCCCAGGTTGATCAACTGATCCTGGCTGTAGCCGGAGAAATCGAAGGTATCGACGCCGCCGGCGTCCCAGACGGCAAAGACCAGCGTCGGATTGCCGGCGGCGCTGAACCAGCTGCGGCCGGCGTTCGAGTTGAACCCGTATGTGGTGTCGCCGGTGCGGGTGGTCAGGTTGGCGCCGTACAGGCGCTGCGCGGCGGCGATGTCGTCCAGCAGGACGGTGGCGGCGTAGCCGGTGGGTCCGAAGTCGGCCCCCGTGGCGTACTCCGAGAAGTAGCTCATCACCGTGTACTGGTTGCTGTCCTCGTAGTACTCGGCCGAGCCGGTGTAGGTGACGCTGCCGCCGTTGTAGGCGCCGGGGTGATCCAGGCCGATGGCGTGGCCGATCTCGTGGATCAACGTCAGCATGCCATAGCCGCCGGCGCTCAGGTCGTGGTTGTCGAGCGAATCCCGGTTGACCCAGACGTCGCCGGACATCTCGTCGGTGGTCGGCGACACACCCACGAACCCGGAGTCGGGCATGTAGGCGAAGGCAGCCGCGCCATCCGCATCGTCGTTGTAGTTGCCGAAGCGGATGCTGCCGAGGTTTGAATACTGGGCCGCGCCGTCGGCATCGACGAAGGTGATGCCGGCCACGTCGGACCAGGCGGCCAGCGCCTTGAGGGTGGCGGCGATCTGGGCGGCGTCGAATTTGGTGAAGTTGAGGATGCCCTGGCCGGCCATGTAGCCGGGCGCGGCGTTCAGGAAGCTGAAAGTCACCTGGGCGGCCTGGCCGAGCACGCCCTGGCCGTTCCAGCTCAACCCGTCGCGGGTGATATGGGCGCCGGCCTGCTCCACAGTCTTGGAGGGCTTGCCGTTTTCGTAGTGACCGCCACGCTCGACGGCGTCGAGATATCTGCGGCCATAGACGGGGCTCAGCAGCGGCGCCTGAAAATCGACTGCGGGCCGGGCGACCTCCACGATCCCGGCGTTGTCGGCCTGGACCTGAGATTCGGGATCCGCAAGCTGGCCGCGGTAGCTGCGCGCGGCCTGCTCAGCCTCGGGATGCAGGTCCGCCGGCTCGTTGGACATCCAGTCGAACGACAGCTGATCTTCAAAGGCCACGGAACAATCCCCCAACGCAACTAGGAAGGGACCCCTACGAAGCCGCTATCGTGAAGGCAACCAGAACCGGCGCTACTCTTCGTCGCCATTCATGGGCGGGTTGTGCAGGGCGACGATGTCTTCCAGTTCGGCCTGGCGGATGGCGCGGGTGACGTTCAGGCGCACCAGGATGGTGTTGGCCCCGAACGTCTTCCTGGCCTTGTCCCAGCCGGAATGGACGCCCTTGTGCAGACACTCGGTCTCGCCGGCGTAGACCACCGTGCGCTCCCCGGCCTTCATCCTGACGAACAGGTAGTTGGCCCCGGTCGGCGAGATCGGGCCCTCACCCTCCAGCGGCTGGTAGCGATAGCCGTGGCCCGACTGACCTTCGAACTCATACTGATGGGCCATACGCGCCTCCCGACTGCAGAACCGTTTCTATGGCCTTGTTTGCATGGCCAAATCTGGGCGGACAGGCGTCGGTCAGAGGGCGCCGACAAACCGCGTTCGTGACGATTGACGGCTATGCGTTACATATGTAGCGTATCCGTTACGTTAGCCGAGAGTCGACCATGACCCAGCCGCCTTCCGACACCGAACTCGAGATCCTCAAGGTCTTCTGGCGCGACGGCGCGGCCAGCGCCCGCGAGATCCAGGCGGCGCTTCCCGAAGCCCTCGACTGGACCGCCTCGACCACCCGCACGGTGCTGGAGCGGATGCGGGCCAAGGGGCTGCTGGTGCGGCGGTCGGTCCACGGCCTGGCGGTCTATGAGGCGGCCCAGGCCAAGGCGGACATTCTGGGCGGCGTGCTGCGCCGGGTGATGCGGGTTCTGGAGGTCGAGGGGCCCCTGCCCGCCTCCGCCTTCGCCGGCAGCGCCATCCTTTCGCCGGACGAGCTTCGCGATCTGGAGGCCCTTCTCAACGCCGAGGAGGAGAAGTGATGGACGGCGTCACACTCTCCCTGCTGATCCTGGGGTCGACGATCCCGATGGCCGCCTGCGGTCTGGCCGCCGGCCTCCTGGCCGAACGGATCACCGGCGCGCCGGGGCTGCGGGAGCGGGTCTGGGGTCTGGCCCTGCTGGCGCCGGTGTTGGCGGTGGTCGCGGTGGTGCTGGTTTCGCCGCACCTGTCGCGTCCCGCTCCTGTCGGTCCGCCGGCTACGGACCCCGGCGCCGTCATCATCGACCCGGTTGTCACCGCGCCTCCCGCGACCTCGCCGTTCCAGACCTGGTTCGATGTCGCTGAGGTGCTGGCGCCGACCCTGCTGCTCAGCCTCATGTTGCTGGGCATGATCGTTGGCGGCGTCCTGCTGCTGCGTCGTCACGCGCGGCTATTGCAGTTGCTGCGCCAGGCCAGGCCGCTCGACGACGAGGCGCTGTCCGCCGACATCGCCCGGCAGGCCGCCGCGCTCAAGGTCCGCGCGCCTGGGCTGAAAGCGTCTGACCGCCTCGGCAGTCCGCTGCTTGCCGGGCTGATCCGGCCGTCCATCGTCATCCCCAGGGCGCTCACCGGCCTGCCGACCCCGCGCCTCGCGCTGATCTGCGGTCACGAGCTGGCCCACCTCAAGCGCGGCGACAATCCCCGCGCCTGGGCCGAAGGCGCCCTGCTGGCGGTCATGTGGTTCAATCCCTTCATGGCCATGATCCACGCCCGGCTGAACGCCGCGCGGGAGGAGCATTGCGACGCCATCGCCCTCGCCCAGGCCGACGGCGCCGCCCGCCGCGCCTATGCCGAAACCCTTCTCGAAACGCTCCGCCTCAGCGCCGGTCCGGAGCCGCAGTCCGCATTCATCGGCGCCGGAAGGAAGACCGCCATGCGCCTCAAAGCCATCCTGAAGCCCCAGGCCCCTGCCTCCCTGCGCGCCAGGGCCGGCGTCATCGCCATCGGCGCCGTCCTGGCCCTGGCTGTCGGGGGCGCTACTATCGCCCTGGCCATGCAGGCCGCGCCCGAACGCGCCATCGCCGGCCGCGCCTCGCATTGGAAGCAGTCGGTGCAGGACGACGTCCGGGGGCCCAAGGGGGTGATCCAGGTCGCCGGCGACCAGATGCAGGTCAAGGACGGCGTCGCCTACTGGAGCGGCCGGCCGGTCATCGTGCTGACCCCGGCGACGGGCGATCCGCGCCGCGATGCGCAGCTCGCCGGCGTGACCTTCCTGGTCAACGGCAAGGCCGCCCCCGCCGACTTCACGCCCAACAGCCTCGACGCCAGGGACATCGGCGTGATCAAGGTGCGGCAGCGGGCCGACGCCGAGGACGGCCCGACCGTCATCGACATCGTCATGGCCCCGGACGCGCCGCCCGCGCCTCCGGCTCCGCCCGCCCTGGTTGCCCCCGAGGCCCCGCCGGAACCTCCGACGCCGCCCTCGCCCGTGTCAGCGCCGACGCCGCCGACGCCGCCCCTCGCGCCCCTGGTCCGCCTCCAAGCTCCGCCGCCGGCTCCACCGGCGCCCCCCGCCCCGCCGGCCCCGCCGAAGCCCGTCGTCGCCCAGCCGGTCTGGGAAGCCCGCCCGACCGGCGCGGATGTCGCCGCCGTCTATCCGCGCGACGCCTTGAACGCGGGCTTGTCCGGCAGGGTCATACTGATGTGCAAGACCACCGAAGCCGGCCTGCTGGCGGAGTGTTCGACCCGCGGCGAGACCCCGGCCGGCAATGGCTTCGCCGAAGCCGCCCTGAAGCTGGCGCCGAAGTTCAAGATCCGGCCGACCACCGCTGAGGGCCTGTCGGTCCGCACCGGCCAGGTCAACATTCCGATTGTGTTCAATGCGCCGTTGGCCGCGCCGTCGCCCCGGCCCGTCCCGACGACCCGCTAGAACCGCCGCTCTTCCAGCAGGCCGTCCTTCAGCGCGAACACCCGGTCCATGTAGCGGGCCAGTTCCAGATTGTGTGTGGCGATCAGGGCGGCGACGCCCTGGTCGCGGACCGCGTCGTGCAGGGTCTTGAAGACGGCGGCGGCGGTGTCGGGGTCGAGGTTGCCGGTCGGCTCGTCGGCGAGAAGCAGCGTCGGCTCGTTGGTCAGGGCCCGGGCGATGGCCACCCGTTGCTGCTCACCACCCGACAGCTGGGCCGGCTGGTGGTCGAGCCGTTCGGACAGGCCCATGCCGGACAGCAGACCTTCCGCCCGCGCCTGGGCCCAGGCCTTGTCGCGGCCCTGGATCAGGGCCGGCAGGGCGACGTTTTCCAGCGCGGTGAATTCCGGCAGCAGATGGTGGAACTGATAGACGAAGCCGATGCTGGACAGCCGCAGCAGGGTGCGCGGCCGGTCGCCGAGATTGGTGCAGTCCTGGCCGGCGATGAACACCTGGCCCTCGGTGGGACGTTCCAGCAGGCCGGCGGCATGCAGCAGCGAAGACTTGCCTGAACCCGACGGCCCGATCAGGCCGACGATCTCGCCCGGCATGACGTCCAGATCGACGCCCTTCAGGACCTCCAGCGGACCGGAGCCGGCGTTGTAGGTGCGCTTGACGCCCCTGAGTGAAAGGGTCGGGCTACTCATAGCGAAGGGCCTCGACCGGATCGAGACTGGCTGCCCGCAGGGCCGGCGGCAGGGTGGCGATGAAGCTGACCAGCAGCGACACACCGACGATCAGCGCCACCTCGCCCCATTCGATGCGGGCCGGGATGTGGGTCAGGAAATAGACGTCGGCGTTGAACACGCTGGTCCCTGTCACCCACTCCACGAACTGCTGGATGGACTGGATGTTCAGGCAGAACAGCACCCCAAGGATCAGCCCGGCCAGGGTGCCGGCCACGCCGATGCTGGCCCCGGCCATGAAGAAGATGCGCAGGATGGAATTCTTGGTCGCCCCCATGGTGCGCAGGATGCCGATGTCGCGGCTCTTGTTCTTCACCAGCATGATGAGGCCCGAGACGATGTTGATCGCCGCGATGACCACGATGCAGAACAGGATGAAGCGCATCACCGTGCGTTCCACCTGCAGGGCATTGAAGAAGCTCTGGTTCTTCTCGGTCCAGTCGCTGACGCTGGCGCCCTGCCCCGCCGCCTGGCGGATGGCCGGCTTGAGCCCGGCGGCGGCGTCGGGGTCATCGAGCTTGACCTCCAGCACATCGACCGTGCCCTCCTTGCCGAAGAACAGCTGGGCCTGTTCCAGCGGCATGTAGGCGAAGGCCTGGTCGTATTCGCTCATGCCGACGCTGAAGACGCCGCCGACGGTGTAGTCCTTCTGGTTGGCCGACATGCCGAAGGCCGAAGGCGAGCTGGAGGCGGCCACCAGGGTCACAGCGTCGCCCGGGCCGACGCCAAGCTGCATGGCCAGGCGGTCGCCGAGCAGGATGAGGTCGCCGCCGTATTCGCCCTGGCCGTAGCCATCGATGGAGCCGCCGGGCTTGATGGTCTTCGAGACCAGCGGGGTCGCTTCGAGGTCCTTGCGGCTGACACCGCGCACGATGGCGCCGCCGGCCTGGCCGCGACCGACGATCATGACCTGGCCCTCGATCATCGGGGTGACCTGGGCGACGCCGGGCAGGTTGCGGATGCGCTGAACCACGCCGTCCCGCTGGCCATCGGACAGGGGCAGCTGGCCGACCACATAGGCGTGGCCGTTGAAACCGAGGATCTTGTCGAGCAGTTCGGTGCGGAAGCCGTTCATGACGCTCATCACCACGATGAGCACCAGCACGGCGGCCCCGATGCCGAGGAAGGCGAGGATGGAGATCAGGGCGACCCCTGCATCCTGACGCCGGGCGCGCAGGTAGCGGCCGGCGACGGCGCGCTCCCACATCCCGAACGGCGCGGCCTTGGCCCCGGCTTTGCTCACCTTAAGCGAGCTCCGCCAGCACGGCGTCGAGGGAGGCGACCGACCGTTCGCCGGTGGCGCGCACCTTCACTTCCACATTGCCCTCCGCGATGGACTTCGGCCCCACGACGATCTGCCGGGGGATGCCGATGAGGTCCATCGTTGCAAATTTCGCGCCTGCCCGCTCGTCGCGGTCGTCATAGAGCACGGCCTTGCCGGCGGCCTTGGCGGCGGCGTAGGCCTTCTCGCAGGCGGCGTCGCAGGCCGCGTCGCCGGACTTCAGGTTGATGATGCCCAGATCATAGGGGGCGACGGCGTCCGGCCAGATGATGCCGTTGTCGTCGTGGCTGGCCTCGATGATGGCGCCCAGCAGGCGCGAGACGCCGACGCCGTAGCTGCCCATGTGGACCGGGGCGCTGACGCCATCCGGGCCGGCGACGTTGGCCTTCATCGGCTTCGAATACTTCTCGCCGAAATAGAAGATGTGGCCGACCTCGATGCCGCGGGCCGACAGCTGCTTGTCGGCGGGGACGGCGCCAAAGGCCGCCTCGTCGTGCATCTCCTCGGTGGCCGCATAGAGGGCCGTGCGCTGATCGACCAGCGGCTGCAGGTCGCCGTCGAAATCGACGTCCGGGCCGGGGGCGCCCATCTCGACCAGGTCCTTGTGGCAGAAGACCTGGCTCTCGCCGGTCTCGGCCAGGACGATGAACTCGTGGGACAGATCGCCACCGATCGGGCCGGTGTCGGCCTTCATCGGAACAGCCTTCAGCCCCATGCGGGCGAAGGTGTTGAGGTAGGCGATGAACATGCGGTTGTAGCTGCGACGGGCATCGGCCTCGTTGAGGTCGAAGCTGTAGGCGTCCTTCATCAGGAACTCGCGGCCGCGCATGACGCCGAAGCGCGGGCGGCGCTCGTCGCGGAACTTCCACTGGATGTTGTAGAGGTTGAGCGGCAGGTCCTTGTAGCTCTTCACCGAGGCGCGGAAGATGTCGGTGACCACCTCTTCGGCCGTGGGCCCGTACAGCAGCTGGCGGTCATGGCGGTCGGTGATGCGCAGCATCTCGTCGCCGTAAGCCTCGTAGCGGCCGCTTTCCTTCCAGAGGTCAGCAAGTTGCAGGGTCGGCATCAGCAGTTCGATGGCGCCGGCGCGGTCCATCTCCTCGCGGACGATCTGTTCGATCTTCTTCAGCACCCGCAGGCCCAGCGGCAGCCAGGCGTAGATGCCGGCCGCCTCCTGGCGGATCATGCCGGCGCGCAGCATGAGTTGGTGGGAGACGATCTGGACGTCGGCGGGCACTTCCTTGAGCACCGGCAGGAAAAAGCGCGACAGGCGCATGGCAACCCCGTTGTGAATTCGGCGCTGACTTAGCCGGTGGGGGTGTTGATTGGCAACGACAGCAGGCGAAAAGAAGGCCGCCGGGTCAAACCCAGGCGGCCTCCAAGTCAATCGTCGGGGAACATACGCCACGGAAACACCAGCGGGCGAGGCCCGCTCTCCGAGCCTTGAGAATGCACCGGACTCGGCGCGGGTCGCAGCGAAGACGGGCGATGGGCTCGGCAATCGGTGATGTGACTGCGGATTGTGCAGCTTGGGCCGGACGAGGCGCCCATTTTTTCGGCGCAGCACCGGACTGAACCGATCAGCCTAGGCCTCCGGCAGCTGGGAGAGGATGGTCGGCGCGTCGAAGTAGTCACGCCAGTAGGTGATCAGTCCGTTGTGGACCTCGAAAACGCCGGTCACCGGCAGTTCGACCCATTTGTCGCCGAACAGGTGCCGGTCGAGGCGCTCCAGGAAGACCACCGGCCCGTCGACCGCCGCCCGCAGGACCCGGAACTCGTTCTCGCGGGTCGGGCCGAAGAAGGGCTCGAGGACCGCCCGGACCGCGGCCGGACCGCGCACCGCGCCGAGAGGCGGCGGGTTGATGTAGTCGCAGTCGGCCGAGACCAGCTTCAGGGCCGCATCATAGTCCAGCGGCTCCATGAGTTTCATGAACTGGCGGACGACGTCGATGGGGGAACTGGCGACTGCGGACATGGGGGCCTCCGGGGTTGGGATCTGGTCCAATCCTGGGAGCCCGCCCTGCTGTCCGCAATTACCCGGGGGGTTATGGCCGGCCGGCGTTGCGGAACAGGGCTTCGGTCTCCGGGTCGGCCGGGAAGAGGGTCTCGATCCGAAGTTCGTCGGCGGTGACGTCCTGGGCGGTGCCGAAGGTGGCGACGATCGCGAACATCGACATCTTCAGGTCCCCCACCTGCATCTCGAACGGCATGACCGGCAGAAGCGCGGTGTCAGCGGCGGACCACAGGATGGTGTCGGGTTGCAGTGGCGCAAGGTCGTCCAGCACCGCTTTCATCTCCAGGCCTCCCAGCGCCTCCGCTTCCCGCTGCGCGCGGCTCCACATGAGGGGACCGACCGCCGACCAGTTGGTGACGAAGGGGCGTATGCCGAGAGGATGGAAGAACAGACGCATCAGGTTGCGCTGCTCGCCGCCGACCCTGGTCCAGATATCATCGCCCAGCATGGCGCCCATCTGGTCGAACGACTTGTTCGACATCCGCACGTTCCAGGCCCGGTCCAGGGCCAGGGCCGGGAAGGGCTCGTGGGCGGTCAGCATCATGCGCACCGCGCTCATCACCTGGCCCATCTGGGGATCATCGAGGGCGCGGGTGCGGAACAGCGGAGCGAACCCGGCCGCGGTCAGCCAGGCGTTGCGGTCGCGCAGGGGGACGTCCAGCGTTTCGCTGAGCTGCAGGATCATGTTGCGGCTGGGATTGGCCCGGCCCGACTCCAGGAAGCTGACATGCCGTTGCGAGACCCCGGAGGTGAGCGCCAGGTCCAGTTGCGACAGCCGGCGCTTCTGGCGCCACTCGCGCAGCAGGCGCGGAAAGCCGGTGTCAGCTTCGGGGCGGGTCTGCGGAATCGTCGTGATCACCTCGGGGCTCCCCTGCGCTGGAGCGCGACTGTCATCCGTCCCGCGCGCCAGTTCAACGACCCTGGAGGTAATTGACCGCCTGCCGCCCGCCGCGTGAAGGATGGACGCAAGCGATAGGGATGAGAGGGAAACTCGACATGACTGGCTTCTGGCGCGGGTGGTTTCTGGTCTGGTGCGTTTTCATCGGCCTGTTCGGAGCGGTGCTGTGCGGGGGCGCTTTCGAGGCCACCAGCGGCCCCATCCGCCTGTTGCTGACCACCTTCAACAGCGCCGCCGATCCCCGGTTCGATGCGACCTTGCGCTTCAGCCTGGCCGTGATGGGCGCGGTGACGATCGGCTGGGCGGTGACCCTCGCCTTCATCGTCCGGGCCGCCATTGCGATGGAAGACCGGGCCCGCCCCCTTTGGAACGCCATCAACGCCGGCATGATCAGCTGGTTCGTGATCGACTGCACCCTGTCGATCACGACCGGCTTTTGGCTGAACGTCCTGCCCAACCTCGTCCTGGCGGGCATGTATGTGGTCGGCCTGATCGGCAGCGGCGCGCTCAAGCGCAGCCGCTGAGGGGCAGAGCCTCCGCTACTCCCAGTGCGCCAGGGACGGCATCGGGATCCAGTTGAAGTGCAGGGCCAGCATCAGCACGATCCAGACGATGGCCGAGACCCAGGTTGTGGTGATGAACTTCTTCTTGAGGTTGGGATTGACCGGCGCGCCGGGGTCGCCGCCGTCGGTCACGTTGATCCCGGACTCGTGGTAGCTGCGGCTGCCCAGAGGCAGGACCACGAACAGGGTCGTCCACCAGATGGTCAGGTAGACGGCGAACATCGTCAGCGGGCCCATCAGTGGTGATCTCCCTTGGGCGTTTCCATCAGCTCGACCAGCATCCCGCCCATGTCCTTGGGGTGGATGAAGATGACGGGCGTGCCGTGAGCCCCGATCCGGGGTTCGCCCAGCACGGTGGCGCCCTTGGCCTTCATGTCATCGCGGGCGGCGATGATGTCCTCGACCTCGAAGCAGATGTGGTGCTGGCCACCCTTGGGGTTCTTGGCCAGGAAGCCGTGGATCGGCGAGGCCTCGCCGTAGGGCTCGATCAGCTCGATCTGGCTGTTGGGCAGGTTGACGAAACAGACCCAGACGCCCTGCTCCGGCATGGCCCATTTTTCGGTGATCGAGGTCGCGCCGAGGACGTCGCGATACATTTTCACCGCCTCGTCGATGGACGGGGTGGCGACGCCGACGTGGTTGAGTTTGCCGATCATGGGAATCCTGCCTGGATGATGCGCCGCTGTCCTACACCGGTTGGCGCGTGGTCTCTAGCGTGACGGAAGGTCAGAGGTCGATCGGCCGGGCCCGGAACACCGGCAGGCCGATCAGCAGCAGGCCGGCGAGGTAGCCGCCCAGGTGCGCCTCCCAGGCGATGCCGCCCATGCCGAACTGGCCCGACAACAGGGCCGGAAGCAGGACGATGGCCATGATCACCAGGTTGCTGACGATGGCCGACCGCGTCTCGCGGCCGACCTGGCGGGAAAAGATGGGCACGAGACTGCCGTTGGGGCCGAGCCTGGCCATGGCGCCCCACAGGCCGAAGATGGCCCCCGAGGCGCCGATCATCGGCACGGCGCTGGTCGGATGGATGGCGAGGTAGACGGCGTCGCCGATCAGGCCGCAGAGCAGATAGAAGGCCAGGTAGGTGGCCAGCGCCCGGCCGTCGCGGCCGAAACGCAGGGCGACGATGGGGCCCATCTGCGCCAGGGCGATCATGTTGAAGATCAGGTGGGCGATGCCGGCATGCATGAACATGCTGGTGATGGGGGTCCACCAGCGCCCCTGAGCGAGGGCCGCAGCAGACAGACCACCCCAGTCGATGCCGATATTACCGTCGCCTGACAAGAAGCGCCCGATCTGCCAGACGGCGACCAGCAGGATGGCGACGGTGACCACGGCGTTGGGCCAGGCCAGCTTCCACAGCTCGCCCGGGGTCAGCCGGCGCGGCGGCGGCTCCTCCGACCAGGGTCCGGGCGCGTCGGTCATCAGATGCGCAACACCACCGCCTCGACGACCGGCTTGCGTTCCCAGATGCGGTAGGCGGCCTTCTTGACCACCCGGCAGATGGCCTGTTCGACGATCTCGTCGAAGGCGCGGTCCTCGCCGGGGATCTTGCGGATCGCCTGTTCAGCCTCGTCGGCCAGGTCATCGAGGGAGTCGTCGAGGGGATACTCCTCGTCGCCGGGCAGGCCCAGCGAGCGGACTTGCGGCCCCGACACCAGCTTGCCCTTGGCGTCGAGGACGACCGAGACGGTCAGCGCGCCGTTGAAGGCCGCATGGCGGCGCTCCTTGAGGGCGTTGCCGTTCTCGGGGGTCAGGACCCCGGCGTCGACGTACAGGCGGCCGGCGGGGACTTCATCGATGATCGAGGGGTGGCCGGGGGCCAGGCGGACCATGTCGCCGTTGCGGGGCGTGACGGTCATCGGGACCTGCAGGTCCTTGGCCAGGGCCGCGTGCTCGATCAGGTGGCGGCGCTCGCCGTGGGTCGGCACGGCGATCTGCGGTCGGGCCCACTGGTACATCTGCTTGAGCTCGTCGCGGCAGGGGTGGCCGCTGACGTGGATGCCGGGATGGTCGCGCTCGGTGTAGAGGCGCACGCCACGGTCAGAGAGGCCGTTCTGCAAGGCCCGGATCGGCACCTCGTTGCCGGGGATCACCCGGCTGGAGAAGATGACATGGTCACCCTTGCCGAGGCTGATGTGCGGATGGGTTCCGGAAGCGATGCGCGACAGGGCGGCGCGCGCCTCGCCCTGGCTGCCGGTGCAGAGGTAGAGGATGGTGCTTTCGGGGAAGTAGCCGGCTTCCTTCTCGCTGACGAACTCGGCCGTTCCCTTCATCAGCCCGACCGACTTGGCGGCGGCGGCCATGCGGTGCATCGAGCGGCCGACCAGGCAGACGCGGCGGCCGGCGGCCTCGGCGGCGCGGATGACGGTGTCCATGCGGGCGACGTTGGAGGCGAAGCAGCCGACGGCGATCTTGCCCTTCAGCGAGCCGATCAGCTTGGTCATGGCGACGCGGACCTCGCCTTCAGAGCCGGCGACGCCGTCGACGAAGACGTTGGTGCTGTCGCAGACCATGGCCAGCACGCCCTCGTCGCCCAGGCGCCGAATGGCCTCGGCATCGGTGACCGCGCCGAGCAGCGGATCGGGGTCGATCTTCCAGTCGCCGGTGTGCAGGATCGTCCCCAGCGGCGTGCGAATGGCCAGGCCGTTCGGCTCAGGGATCGAGTGGGTCAGGGTGATCAGTTCAAGCTCGAAGGGGCCAAGCTCGATGTTGCCGCCCAGGGCGACCTCGGTGATGTGCACGTCGTCGAGGATACCCTTCTCGCGCAGCTTTTCACGCAGCAGGAAGGCGGTGAACGGCGTGGCGTAGACGGGGGCCTTCAGCCGCGGCCACAGCCAGGCGACGGCGCCGATGTGGTCCTCATGGGCGTGGGTCAGGACGATGCCGAGAATGTCCTTGGCATAGGCCTCGATATAGGTGGGATCGGGCAGGATGACCTCGACGCCGGGCGTCGTCTGGTCGCCGAAGGTGATGCCGAGGTCGACAACGATCCACTTGCGCGCCTCTTCCGGCCCGTAGCCGTAGAGGTTGAAGTTCATGCCGATTTCGTTGGAGCCCCCCAGCGGCAGGAAAATGAGTTCATCGCTGGGGTGGGGCTTAAGCATATCGGTCAAGTGGTGTTCCTGCGGTGGATTTCCAGCAGACCCCGAATGGTGAGGTCGCCGTCGAAATGGTCGATGGCGTCTGTCGCGCCTTCGAAGAGGGAGAAGACGCCGCCGGTGGCGACAACGGTCAGGTGACCGCCGCGTTCATCCTTGATGCGTTTGATCAGGCCCTCGATGAGGCCGATGTAGCCCCAGAAGACGCCAGACTGCATGGCGGTGACGGTGTCGGTGCCGACCACACGGTTTCGCTCGGGCCGCTGGATGGCGATGCGGGGCAGCTTGGCCGCCGCCTCGTGCAGGGCCTGCATGGAGAGGTTGATGCCGGGGGCGATGACGCCGCCCTCGAAACCGCCGTCGGCCCCGATGACGTCGAAGGTGGTGGCGGTGCCGCTGTCGATGACGATGAGCGGGCCCGGATAGACGATGTGAGCCCCGATGGCGTTGACCAGGCGGTCGGCGCCGGCCTCGCTCGGCTTGTCGATGCGAACGGGGATCTGCAGGTCGGCGTTCTCGCCGATGACCAGGGGTTCAACCTTCAGATAGCGGCGCGAGAGGTTGCGCAGGTTGAACAACGACTGGGGCACGACGCTGGAAATGATGCAGGCGGTCAGGGCGCCGAGGCTCATGCCCGACATGGCCAGCAGCTGGGCCAGCCAGACGGCGTACTCGTCGGCCGTGCGGGTGCTCTCCGTGGCCGTGCGCCACTGGGCGATCCAGTCCTTGCCGTCATGCACGGCGAAGAGGGTGTTGGTGTTGCCCTGCTCGATGGCCAGCAGCATTCAGCGGTCTCCGAAAAACACGTCGCCCGCCGTGATGCGGCGCAGCATGCCGTCTGGCAAGCGCAGTCTGAGTGATCCGTCCGGATCGAGGCCCTCTGCTATGCCTTCGACGGTTTCGTTGCCCAGGCGGGCGATGCAGGGCTCACCGATGCCGTGCGCCCGGCGTGTCCAGGCGTCGGCGATGGCCGGAAAGCCCAGCCGGTCCCAGACGTCCTGCCAGCGGGCGAAGGCGGCGGCCAGCACGGCCAGGGCGTCCAGCGGTTTGGGCGGCGGCGCCGTCATATGGGCGGCAAAGGTGGTGGCGGGCCGTTCGGGGTTCTCGGGCGCCTCGGCCAGGTTGACGCCGATGCCGACCGCCAGCCACAGGCCGCCGATCGGCGAGGGACCGGACTCGATCAGGACGCCGCTGGTCTTCCTGCCGCCGATCAGCGGGTCGTTAGGCCATTTCAGCGTCACCAGCCCGGCGGGAACGTAGGCGTCGGCCAGGTCGGCAACGGCCAGGGCCGCGACGAAGCTGATCTGCGCCGCCTCGCCGGGCGGGCGCTGGGTGGTCAGCAGCAGGGTGGCGGCGAGGTTGCTCCCCTGCCCTGTTTCCCAGACCCGGCCCCGGCGGCCACGGCCCGCCGTCTGGCGGCCGGCAGTCAGCCAGACGGGGCCCATCTCTCCGGCCTCGGCCCGGCGACGGGCTTCGGCGTTGGTGGAGTCGAGCTCGTCGAAGGCGACGATGGGGGGAATCATCAATCCTTGTCCCGCCTGGGGGAGAAGGTGGCCCCGAAGGAGTCGGATGAGCGGGCGCGCCAGCCGTTCAGGAAGGGCCGCGAGGCAGACAGCACACTCGCCTGGCTCCGGTGCGCCCCCTTGTCCGTCGGCTTTGCCGACACCTTCTCCCCCACGGGGAGAAGGAAATCGGGTGCGGGCATGCTCAGCCCAGCGCGGCCGCGGCGGCCTTGGCCAGCGGGTCCAGCCAGATCAGCGCCAGGATGCAGAGCGGGAAGCTGAACAGGGCCCCGATGATGCCGATGGTGCGAGCCTCGATCGGCGGCTTCTCGGTCGCTCCGGGGGACGCGTCCATCCACATCACCTTGATCAGGCGCAGGTAGTAGAAGGCGGCCACGACACTGCCGACCAGGCCGAGCACGGCGGCCCAGGCCATGTAACCATTGGCCCCGGCGTCGATGAACGGGATCCCGCCCGAGGCGCCGATGGCGGCCTTGAAGACGTAGATCTTGGCCCAGAAGCCGGCGAAGGGCGGCAGGCCGAGCGCCGACAGCGAGAAGACCGTGATGGCCAGGGCCATGCCCGGGCGTTCCTTCACCAGGCCCGCCATGTCGTCGATGGTCTCCATCGGCCGCCCGTCGCGCTGCAGGGCGCAAAGGATGGCGAAGAAGCCGGTCACGTCGACCATGTAGAGGACCATGAACAGCAGCATGGCCTGGGTGCCCGCCTCACCGCCCGCGGCCAGACCCAGCAGGGCGTAGCCGATGTTGGCGATGGAGCTATAGGCCCAGAGGCGTTTCAGGTTGCGCTGGACCAGGCCGGCGAAGGCGCCGACGAAGATCGAGATCATGGCCAGGGCGACGATCACCTGCCGCCACTCGTCCACCGCGCTGCCAAAGGCGTCGTTGAGCACGCGGGCGAGCAGGACCATGGCGGCCAGCTTCGGCGCCGCCGAGAAGAAGGCGACGATGGGGGTCGGGGCGCCTTCGTAGACGTCCGGCGTCCACATGTGGAACGGCGCGGCCGAGACCTTGAAAGCGATGCCGCAGATCAGGAAGACCAG
>JBILYE010000229.1:0-5600 GCA_044377925.1 Caulobacter sp.
GCTGGACCGGGGCGCCATGCACCTGAAGGACGAGCTGATGCCGCGCTATGCATCGCTCATCTACAACGGCTTCTGGTTCGCCCCCGAGCGGATGATGCTGCAGGCGGCCATCGACTTCAGCCAGGAAAAGGTGACCGGCCAGGTGCGGGTCAAGCTCTACAAGGGCAACGTCAGCATCATCGGCCGGACCAGCCGTTACAGCCTGTACGACCAGGAGCTGGTGACCTTTGAAGAGGGCAAGGTGGCCTACGACCAGCGCGATGCGGCCGGCTTCATCAAGCTGAACGCCCTGCGCCTGCGCGGCCTGGCCAAGCGGGCCAAGCGCGAAGGCTGATGGGTCGCTACGGGGCGTCGTCGATGCGGTTGTAGGGATAGCGATCGCGGATTTCGCTGTGGAAGAACTGCCCCTGCGACTCTGCCTCGACGAAGCTGCGGTGCACCTCGCCCGGCACGCCGACGTAGACGTATTCGTCGCCGCTGCGGAACTTCACGAACAGCTTGCCGTGGGTTTCCCGGTAGCGGATGCGGTCGATGGCGGTGGACTGATCCGGCATGGAGGCCTCCAGGGTTCGTCCGTGGACTGCTGGTAACGCCCCGAATGCCAAACGTTTCCCCGGGCCCACAGCAGAGGATCGGCCCGCGATGACCCGCCGGCCGGTTTTCAACACCGGCGAACCGTGACAGCCTGTTCCTCAGGGAGCCGGCCCGTCCAATCGGACAACAGCGCCGGCGGGGAGGCAAGATCATGAGAGACCAACACGCCCTGGTGGCGATCGTCACCTGCGTTTCACTGCTCGTCGTCATCTGGATGATGATGCGGGTCGGCGGGGCCCGTGGCCGCACCGGCATCGCCGCGCCCGCCATGACCGGCCATCCGGATCTGGAGCGCCACGTCCGGGTGCATCTGAACACCCTGGAAAGCCTGCCCATCTATCTGACCAGCCTGTGGCTGTTCACCCTGATCTATCCGACCTTCCCGTTCAGCGACTTCACCGCCGCGGGCCTCGGCCTGGTCTGGATCATCGGGCGGCTGCTGTACGCCACCGGTTATGTGAAGGATCCGGGGGCCCGCTCGCTGGGCTTCCTGATCCAGGGCCTGGCCATCGTCGTCCTGCTGCTGGGCGCTCTCGCCAAGGCGATCTGGGTGCTGGTCCAGGTCGGGCCGTGAGCCTGATTGATCCCAACCTGTTCAAGGCCGAACCGGAGGTGAGCGACGGGCGACCGTTCGCGCCCGCCGGGCCGGCCGGGCCAGGGCCGGATATCGCCAACTTCCGGGACTCGCGGCCATTGACGCGGTGGGTCAGCGGCTTCGTCTGGGTGGATATCGCCTTTTCGGCGGCTCTTGGCCTGATGATGCTGGCCGAGGCCTCCGGGATGGCCCAGGTCATGCCGCTGGACGAGACGCTCGATCCGACGCTCGGCCAGATGATCTTCTCGCTGACGGCGATGGTCTACATCGGCTTCCTGGGGCTGATCAACCCGATCGCCCGGAACCAGTGGGCCCACTCACAGGACAGCGTCTTCGACTGATGAAGACGGTGCTGTTCATCTGCAGCCAGAACCGTCTGCGCAGCCCTACGGCCGAACAGGTCTTCGCGACCTGGCCCGGGGTGGAAACCGCCTCGGCCGGCACCAACAACGACGCCGAGACGCCGCTGGACGCCGAACTGGTGGCCTGGGCCGACCTGATCTTCGTCATGGAGCGGCCGCACCGGGCCAAGCTGCAGCAGAAGTACCGTAAGGCGCTGCGGGGCCGGGTGATCTGTCTGGATATCCCGGACGACTACGCGTTCATGGATGAGGCGCTGGTGCGGCTGCTCAAGGCCAAGGTCACCCCGCATCTGCCGCGGGGCTGACCGCCGCTAGTGCGCCTCGTCCCAGTTCTTCGCCGCCCGCGCCTCGACGACCAGCGGCACGCTGATCTGCACGGCCGGGAAGGGCGCGCCCTCCATCACCCGCTTGGCGACGACGATGGTCGCCTCGGCCTCGGCTTCGCTGGCCTCGAAGACCAGTTCGTCGTGCACCTGCAGCAGCATGCGCGATGACAGCCCGGCCTCGCGCAGCGCGTCCGGCATGCGGGCCATGGCGCGGCGGATGATGTCGGCGGCGGCGCCCTGCAGCGGGGCGTTGATGGCGGCCCGTTCGGCGAACTGGCGTTGGGCGACGCTCTTGCCGTTGATCTCCGGGATATTGATCTTGCGGCCGAAGATGGTGGTGACGAAGCCGTTCTGGCGCACCTGGGCCCGCATCTCCTCCATGTAATCGCCGATACCGGGGAAGCGGCGGAAGTAGGTCTTGATGTAGTCCGCCGCCTCGCCCTGCGGGATCGACAGCTGGTTGGCCAGGCCAAAGGCGCTGATGCCGTAGACGATGCCGAAGTTGATGGCCTTGGCCCGGCGGCGGACCTCGGCGGGCATGCCCTCGATGGGGGTGTCGAACATCTCCGACGCCGTCATCGCGTGGATGTCGAGCCCCTCCTTGAAGGCGCTCTTCAGCTGCGGGATGTCGCCGACATGGGCCAGCAGGCGCAGTTCGATCTGGCTGTAGTCGGCGCTGATCAGCACATGGCCCGGCTCGGCGATGAAGGCCTTGCGGATCTTGCGGCCTTCCTCGGTGCGGATCGGGATGTTCTGCAGGTTGGGATCGGAGGAGGAGAGGCGCCCCGTCGTCGTCGAGGCCATGGCGTAGGCGGTGTGGATGCGGCCGGTCCTGGGCGAGATGGCGGCGATCAGGTTGTCGGTATAGGTGCCCTTCAGCTTCGACAGCTGGCGCCAGTCGAGGATCAGGCGGGGCAGGTCGTGGCCCTGGGCGGCCAGGCTTTCCAGCACGTCGACGTCGGTCGCCCACTGGCCGGTGGCGGTCTTCTTGCCGCCCTCCAGGCCCATTTCGCCGAACAGCACCTCGCCGATCTGCTTGGGGCTGCCGAGGTTGAACGGCCGGCCGAGCAGCTCATGGGCCCTGGTCTCGAAGTCGGCCATACGCAGGGAGAAGTCGTGGGAAAGCCGGCGCAGCTCGTCAGTGTCGACCTTGACCCCGGCGTTCTCCATGGCCGCGATGACCGGCGGCAGCGGCCGCTCGAGGGTCTCGTAGACGGTCAGCATGCCCTCGCGGGCCAGGCGCGGCTTCAGCTTGCGCCAGAGGCGCAGGGTGACGTCGGCGTCCTCTGCGGCGTAGCAGGTCGCCTCGTTCAGCGGCACATGCTTGAAGCTGATCTGCGCCTTGCCGCTCCCGGCCACCTGCTTGAACGGGATCGGCTTGTGACCGAGCCAGAGCTCCGAAAGCTCGTCCATGCCGTGGTTATGCAGGCCCGCCTCCAGCACGTAGGAGATCAGCATGGTGTCGTCGATGGGGGCCACATCGATGCCGCGCAGGGCCATGACAGCGATGTCGTACTTGGCGTTCTGCGCCACCTTCAGCACGGCCGGCGATTCCAGCAACGGCTTGAGGCGGGCCAGGGCCGTCGCCTTGTCGATCTGGGACTCGACCGGGGCGGCCTCGGTCAGGAGATCGCCGCCCACCGCCTCATGGGTCAGGGGGATGTAGCAGGCGCGGCCCGGCGCCGTGGCCAGCGACACGCCGCAGAGGCCGGCCGTGGCCGACCCCAGCGCGTCGGTCTCGGTGTCAAAGGCGATGACGCCGGCCTCGTAGGCCTCGGCGATCCAGCGGTCGAGGGTCTCCAGGTCGCGGACACATTCGTACTTGGTGACGTCGATCTCGATGGCCACCGGCTCGGGCGTGGCCGGCGCGGGCGCCGCTTCCGGAGGCTTGCCGAAACCCGGCAGCGGCCGGGGCGCCATGCCGCCGCCCTCGGCGGCGACGCCTATACGGCGAAGCAGGGTGTTGAAACCCATCTCGGACAGGAAGGCGGCCAGGGTGTCCTTGTCGGGGTCGCGGACCGTGAGGTCGGCGATGGGCTCGGGCAGGGGCGTGTCGCAATCGAGCTGCACCAGGGCCCGCGACAGGCGGATCTGGTCGGCGAAGTCGATCAGCGTCTGGCGGCGCTTGTCCTGCTTGATCTCTCCGGCCCGGGCCAGCAGCGTGTCGAGGTCGCCGAACTCGTTGATCAGCAGGGCGGCGGTCTTGACGCCGATGCCGGGGGCGCCGGGCACATTGTCGACGCTGTCGCCGCACAGGGCCTGAACATCGACCACCTTGTCCGGCATGACGCCGAACTTCTCGAACACCTGATCGGGGCCGATGCGGACGTTCTTCATGGTGTCCAGCATGGTCACCCCGTTGCCGACCAGCTGCATCAGGTCCTTGTCGGACGAGACGATGATGGCCTCGCCGCCCATCTCCCGCACCCGGCAGGCATAGGCGGCGATCAGGTCGTCGGCCTCATAGCCGGGCAGTTCGATGCCCGGCACCCCGAAGGCGCGCGTTGCGTCGCGAACCAGGGCGAACTGCGGGACGAGGTCCTCCGGCGGCGGCGGCCGGTGGGCCTTGTAGAGGTCATACATCTTGTTGCGGAAGGTCTTCTCCGAATGGTCGAAGATGACCGCGAAATGGGTCGGCGCGTCTTCCTTGGTGTCGCGCAGCAGCTTGAAGAGCATGTTGCAGAAACCGGCCACGGCCCCGACCGGCAGGCCATCCGACTTGCGGGTCAGCGGCGGCAGGGCGTGATAGGCCCGGAAGATGTAGGCGGAGCCATCGATCAGGTAGAGCCGGATCGGCGGGCCGTCCTGGGTCAGGGGGCGGCTGTCTTGGGTGGTGGCTGCATCGCTCATGGATGCAGAATAGGGGCTACCGCGCGCCGGGTCAGCGCCCCTTTGCAAGCGACGCAGAAATTGGCAGGTTGCGGCGCGAGTTGGGGGAGGATTTTACCGTGCGTAGCGTTGTTCTGGTGGCCGGTCTCGTCGTGCTGGGGGGCGCCCCGGCCATGGCCCAGACACCGCCAACGGCAGAGCCGGCCAAGCGGGAACCCGTCATCACCAAGCCCGAATGGCTGCGCAAGCCGAGCGGCGATGACATCAGCAATGTCTGGCCGGCCAAAGCCGCCCAAAAGGGCGTCGGCGGCAAGGCGGTGATCCTCTGCACCGTCAACGTCACCGGCGCCTTGCGCGACTGCAAGGTGGTCAGCGAAACCCCCGAAGGGCTGGGCTTCGGCCCGGCCGCCCTGATGCTGGCCGGTTCGTTCCAGATGAAGCCCAGAACGGTGGATGGCAAACCGGTGGAGGGCTCGACCGTGCGCATCCCGCTGAGCTTCGCGGGCGGCTACAGAGCGAGTGGCCCGACCCGCGCCGGCATCAACGAGCCGGTCTGGATCAAGGCCCCCAGCTTCGCCGACATGGCCGCCGCCTGGCCCAAAGGAGCGGGCGATATCGCCGAGGGTTCGGCCAACCTGCGCTGCACCGTGATGACGACGGGCTATCTCAAGGACTGCGTCCGGCTGGCCCAGCTGCCCGTGAACAAGGGCTTCGGCGACGCGGCGATGAGCCTTGCCGGCCGGTTCCAACTCTTCCTGGCGCCCGAAGAGGCGGCCAAGGTAAAGGGTGGGCTGGTCAATCTGCCCTTCCGCTTCCTCAACCCCAATCAACCCGTCGGGCAGGCCCGCAAGGTTCCCAACCCGCGCTGGACCGTGACCTTGCGCCAGGACAAGG
>JBILYE010000033.1:0-20814 GCA_044377925.1 Caulobacter sp.
CAAGGCGCCGGGCGTCGACCGGACGGGCGATGTCTTCAAGCACGCCAACTTCGCCGGCGTCATGCCCAGGGGCGGCGTCCTGGCCATCGCCGGCGACGACCACAACTGCAAATCCTCGACCCTGCCCAGCCAGTCGGAGTTCGCCTTCCAGGACTTCGAGATGCCGGTGCTGTCGCCGGCCGACGTGCAGGAGGTGCTCGACTACGGCCTGCTCGGCATTTCGATGTCGCGCTTCAGCGGCCTCTGGGTCGGCATGATCGCCCTGGCCGACACCATGGACAGCGGTGTGACCATCGACGTCTCGCTGGACCGCCACCACCACGTCTTCCCCGAGTTCCCCATGCCTCCGGGCGGGCTGCACATCCGCACCAAGGACCAGCCGCTGGAGAAGGAGACCCGTCTCCGCAATCACAAGATCCCGGCGGCCCTGGCCTTCGCCCGCGCCAACAACATCGACAAGGTGGTGCTGGCCGCCCGCCAGCCGCGCCTCGGCATCGTCTGCCAGGGCCAGGCCTACAAGGATGTGCTCGAAGCCTTCCAGGCGATGAACATCACCCTCGATGAAGCCGCCGCCATGGGCATCTCGATCTACAAGGTCGGCATGCCCTGGCCGCTGGAGCCGCAGGGCCTGCGCGCCTTCGCCGCCGGTCTCGAGACCCTCATGGTCATCGAGCACAAGCGGGCCCTGATCGAGCCCCAGGCCAGGGCTGCCCTCTACGACCTGCCCGCCCACGCCCGTCCGACCATCGTCGGCAAGTTCAACGAGCAGGGTGACCACCTCATGGAGGACACCGGCAGCCTGACCGTGGCCGCCATCGCGCTCGATCTGTACAGCCGCCTGCCGGCCGGTCCGGCCCGGGAGCGCGCCTCCGCCTACCTCGACCGCGTCTCGGCCGCCGGCGTCGCCGCCATCAGCCTGGCCAGCGACCAGCAGCGCAAGCCCTTCTTCTGCTCGGGCTGCCCGCACAACACCTCGACCCGCGTGCCGGACGGCAGCCGGGCTCTGGCCGGCATCGGCTGTCACTACATGGCCGGGTTCAACGACCCGATGACCGACCTCAACACCCACATGGGCGGCGAGGGGCTGACCTGGGTGGGGGCATCCCCCTTCACCACCGAAAAGCACGTCTTCCAGAACCTGGGCGACGGCACCTACAACCACTCCGGCTCGCTGGCGATCCGGGGCGCGATCGCGGCCAAGGCCAACATTACCTACAAGCTCCTGTTCAACGACGCCGTGGCCATGACCGGCGGCCAGACCGCCGAAAGCGGCTTCACCCCGGCCCAGATCACCCGCCAGCTGGCCGCCGAGGGCGTGACCAGGACCGTCATCGTCGTCGACGAGATCGAGCGCTACGAGGGCGTCACCGACCTGGCCCCCAACGTCCAGATCTTCCCGCGCAAGGAACTGGACGCGGTCCAGAAGTCGCTGCGGGAGACGGAGGGGGTGACCGTCCTCCTCTACGACCAGACCTGCGCCACCGAAAAGCGCCGCCGCCGCAAGCGCGGCCTGATGCCCAAGGCGACGACGCGGGTGTTCATCAACCCGCTGGTCTGCGAGGGCTGCGGCGACTGCTCCAGGAAGTCCAACTGCGTCTCGGTGGAGCCCAAGAACACAGAGTTCGGCCGCAAGCGGGCGATCAACCAGTCGACCTGTAACCAGGACTACAGCTGCGTCGACGGCTTCTGCCCCAGCTTCATCACCCTCGACGGGGCCGAGAACCCGCAGGGCAAGAAAATGCCGGCCCTCACCGCCGACTCCACGCCCTTGCCGGAGTTTGAACCCGTGGACGGCGTGCGCCGCATCCTGTTCACCGGCATCGGCGGCACGGGCGTCACCACCGTCGCCTCGATCCTGGCCATGGCCGCCCACGTCGATGGCCGCAGCGCCAGCGTCGTCGACATGACCGGTCTCGCCCAGAAGGGCGGCTCGGTGTTCAGCCATGTGAAGATCGGCGAGACTGAAACCACCATCGTCGGCGGCCGCGTGCCGGCCGCCAGCGCCGATGTGCTGATCGCCTGCGACCTTCTGGTCGCTGCTTCCCCTGAAGCCCTCGCCCTGTTCTCGAAGCAGAAGACCGTGGCCTTCGGCAACGCCGACTTCTCGCCGACCGCCGACTTCGTGAGCAACCGCGACGTCCGCTATGACACCGCCGGCATGGCCCGTCGGATCAAGGGCGCGACCAAGGACTACCAGGCCTGTCCGTCCCAGGCCCTGTCCCTGCACAAGCTGGGCGACGAGATCTACGCCAACATGATCATGCTGGGCTTCGCCTGGCAGAAGGGTGTGATCCCCGTTTCCAGCCGCGCCATGTACCGGGCCATCAAGCTGAACGGCGTCGACGCCGAGGCCAACATGCAGGCCTTCGAGGTCGGCCGCAAAGCCGCCGTCGACGAGGCCTTCAAGGGCCTGCCCGAAGACGTCACCCCGACCCCCGAAACCATGCCGCTGGACGAGCTGATCGCCCACCGCACGGCCGAACTGGTCGGCTACCAGAACCAGGCCTACGCCGACCGCTACGCCAGCCGCGTCGCGCAGGTGAAGGCCGCCGAGCAGGCCGTCGGCGGGGCCGAGGCTCTTACCCGGGCGGTGGCGACCAACCTCTACAAGCTGATGGCCTACAAGGACGAGTACGAGGTCGCCCGCCTCTACACCGACGGTCGCTTCGCCAAGGAGCTGGCCGGTGTCTTCAAGGGCGGCAAGGCCAAGATCTGGATGTCGCCGCCGCTGATCGCTCCCAAGGGTCCGGACGGCAAGCCGCAGAAGATCGCGCTGGGCGGCTGGATGCTGACCACCGTCCTGCCGATGCTGGCGAAGATGAAGGGCCTGCGCGGCGGCGCCCTGGACATCTTCGGCAAGACCGAGGAGCGGCGCATGGAGCGTGGCCTGATCGCGTCCTACGAAGCCAACCTCGACCGCCTGCTGGCCGGCCTTGACGCCGACCACCTGTCGCTCGCCGCCCGCATCGCCGCCATCCCGGACAAGATCCGCGGCTTCGGCCATGTGAAGGAAGCCAGCGTCAAGGTCGCAGAGCGCGAGGAAGCGGCGCTGTGGGCGCAGTGGGAGAAGCGGGCGGCGGCCTAGGGTCTCGCCGGTTTACGATTTCGGGACTAGGCTTTCGGCATGAAGAAGATCTCGGAAGCCGAGTTTGTCGCCGGGAGCGCGCTGGCCGATCAGGTGGAGTTTGATGCCCGGGACGACGTCGAGGCTATTCGACAATCTATCGAGGCGTCTCGCGCGGCTGACGACTACGTCGATGCGGAGACGGTCATCGCCGATCTGCGCCAGCGGTTTCACTGACTGAAGGGGCCGACCCTTCAAGGGGCATGTTCTCAACTTGAATCTGCCTAAGCCGCCTTAGCCACCTTCACCCGCGTAAACCCATACAGCGCCAGCGCCAGCAGGATCATGCCGCCGGCGATGGCGGGGGCCTGCCAGTTCCCTGTGCTCACCCGTACGACCAGCAGGGCGCCGCAGCTGAGAACGCCCAAGAGCGGCACGATGACCGGCGGCTCGAAGGCGCCCCTCGGCTCGCCCTTGCGGTGCTTGAGGACCAGGTAGGCGGTGTTGACGACCACGAAGACGGTCAGCAGCAGCAGCACCGTCGCCTCTGCCAGCCGGGTGACGCCGCCCGACAGCACCAGCACGATCAGGATGGCCAGCAGCAGGCCGATGGCGACGTGGGGCGTGCGCCGGGCCTTGTGGACCCTGGCCAGGGCCGAGGGCAGGCGGCCGTCGCGGGCCATGCCGAACAGCAGGCGGGAGGCGGTCACGTAGTTGACCAGGGCGCTGTTGGCGACGGCGGCGATGGTGATGATGATGAAGGTCCAGGCCGGAAACCAGGGGGCGGCCTTCTGCATGACGTCGGCCAGCGGGGCCTTGGCCTCGCCCAGCGTCTGCCAGGGAATGACCGAGACGGCGGTGATGGCCACGCCGATGTAGAGAATGGCTGTGATGCCCATGGCCAGGATCATGCCCAGCGGCAGGGTTACGCGCGGGTTCTTGACCTCTTCGGCGACGTTCAGGCTGTCCTCGAAGCCGACAAAGGCGAAGAAGGTCAAGGCGGCGCCCTGCAGCACCAGCAAGGGGGCGAACACGGCGGCGTTGCCGGAGGCCGAAGGGGCGAATTCCAGCAGGTTCGCCTGGCCCCAGAAGCGGGCGCCGACGACGATGACCAGGATCAGGCCGCCGGCCTCGATCAGGGTGCAGACGGTGTTGACCCAGATCGACTCCCGGATGCCGCGAAAGACGATGCCGGCCATCAGCAGGATGTAGCCGATACCCAGAAGGACCAGGGGCGCGTCGCTGAGGATCGGCGCCCGCTGCAGGTTCTCGGCGATGACCAGGGCGCCAGTGGCGATGGAGGTCAGCCCCGAGAAGGCGGTGGCCATGCCGACCACATGGGTGAGCAGCGGCCGGCCGAACGCATGATGGGTCATGAAGGCGGCGCCGCCGGCCCTCGGATACCGCGATCCGAGAGCGGCATAGCTGAGGCCGGTGAACAGGGCCGCAACCAGGGCGGCCAGGAACGAAAGCCAGACCGCCGAGCCGATCTGCCCGGCCGCCTTGCCGACCAGGCCATAGATGCCGGCGCCCATCATGCTGCCGGCCCCATAGAGCATCATCTGCACCGGGCCGATGGCGCGCAGAAGTTGGGGTTGGCCTTCAGTCGGTGGCTCGGCGGTCATCGGCTTCCTTTGGTGTCGCCAAGGAGTACGCGCGCCGCAGGGCGCCGTTCCGCGTCAGTTGCTAGCGCGGGAGATTGACCCGCGCCCACTGGACGATGGCGTCGGCCGGCATGGCGCCGCTGGTGCGGGCAACCTCGCGGCCCTTGTGGAAGAGGATCATCGTCGGGATGGAGCGGATGTTGTAGCGGGCGGCGATGGCCTGATGGGCCTCGGTGTCGAGCTTGCCGAGGCGGATCGCGGGTTCCAGCTGCCCGGCGGCCTTGGCGAAGGCCGGGGCCATGGCCTGGCAGGGCCCGCACCAGGCGGCCCAGAAATCGACCAGGAGCGGCAGATCGGAGGCCTTGGCATGACGGTCGAAATTCGTCGCGGTGAGCTCCACCGGCTTGCCGGCGAAGAGCGACGATTTGCAGACGCCGCACCTGGGGCCCGCCGAGAGTTTGCCTTTCGGAACACGGTTGAGCGCGGCATCGACGGGGCAGGCGATAACCAGAGTGTCAGTGGCAGCGGCGGTGTCGGTCATGCGGGGGCTCCACCGGAATGAACCCGGTGTACCAGAAATGGTTTCGAAGCCGCCCCGCCTCAAGCTGTGGCCGGCGGATTTCCAGCCGGCCGCCCACAGATCAGGGCGCCGCATGCCATCTGACACATAAGGTGTTGCAATTCGAAAACCGCTTCCTATCTAGGCTCTAGATGGCGCACACAACCCGCCAGACAGGACTGTTCACATGATTGATCACCGCCCCTTCGACAAGCTGGGCCACGCCAATCACGGCTGGCTGAACGCCCGCCACCACTTCTCCTTCGCCAACTGGTACGAGCCCACCCGCATGGGCTGGGGCGACCTGCGTGTCTGGAATGATGACGAGATCGCGCCCAGGTCCGGCTTCCCGCCGCATCCGCACGCCGACATGGAAATCATCACCTATGTCCGCAGCGGGGCCATCACCCACCAGGACAGCCTGGGCAATACCGGCCGCACCGAAGCGGGCGACGTGCAGGTGATGAGCGCCGGCTCGGGCATCCGTCACGCCGAGTACAATCTGGAAGACGAAACCACCCGCATCTTCCAGCTGTGGATCCAGCCGCAGACCCGCGGCGGTGAACCCAGCTGGGGCGCCAAGCCCTTCCCCAAGGGTGACCGGTCGGGGAAGTTCGTGGCCCTGGCCAGCGGCCTGGACGACAAGGACGCCTTGCCGATCCGGGCCAGGGCCCGGGTGCTGGGCGCGACCCTCAAGGCCGGTGAGACCGCGACCTATGATCTCGCTGACGGCCGCCACGGCTATCTGGTCGCGGCTGCCGGAGAGGTCGAGGTCAACGGTGTTTCGCTCAAGACCCGGGACGGGGCGGCCATCAGGGACGAGGGTGTGTTGCGCGTCACCGCCCTCAGCGACGCCGAACTTGTTCTGGTTGATGCTAACTAGACAATCGTATGCCGGGAATTTGCGGGCCGGTCGCGATGCGACCGGCCTTTTTCGTTGACTGCCAAAGGGTTAGCCTCGTATCGCTCTGATTGAACAGTGTTCAGGACTGCGACTAGCGTGCGCTTCGACCTTCTGAAAATCCTGCTGGTGGATGACAACCACCACATGCGTGTGCTGATCGGCGAGATCATGCGGGCGATCGGTGTCACGGAGGTGTTCGAAGCCAACGACGGGGCGGAGGCGCTGAGCAAAATGCGCCAGCAGAACATCGATATCGTCATTACCGACCTGTCCATGCAGCCGCTGGACGGCATCGACTTCACCCGCCTGCTGCGCAACTCGCCCGACAGTCCCAACCAGATGTGCCCGGTCATCATGATCACCGGCCACTCGACCCAGAAGCGGGTCAAGGAAGCCCGCGACGCCGGGGTGACCGAGTTCCTGGCCAAGCCGGTGACGGCGCGCGGTATCATCGACCGCATCACGCGCGTGGTCGAGTTCCCCCGGCCCTTCATCCGCAATGAGGACTATTTCGGACCTGACCGCCGCCGCCGGGCTGATCCGGAATACACCGGGCCCAGGCGCCGGAGCACGGACAGGTAAAGGGCGGTGTGAGCGGCTCAGACCGAGAGCGCGCAGCTCTCGTTGATTGTCGGCCGTGAGATGACCACCCGGCAAAGGCCGGGGAAGCGGTCCTTCAAGGCGGCCGCGAAATACAGGCAGAGGTGTTCCAGGGTCGGCGTCTCGAGCCCGGGCTTGTCGTTGAGCAGGCCGTGGTCGAGCTGGGCCGCCACCGCCTTCAGCTCGGTGTCCAGTTCGCCCAGGTCCGTCACCCAGCCCATCGGGCCGCTGATCTCGCCGCGCACGGTGGCTTCGACGCGAAAGCTGTGGCCGTGCAGCCGCGTGTAGGGGCTGTCCGCCGGGCCGTTGGGGAAATGGTGGGCGGCGTCGAAGGTGGCGGCCTTCGTGATCTCGAACTGGGGCGTGGTCATCTGTGCTGGAAAATAGGGGCTCGCGGGCTGAAACGCCTAGGCGATGCCGAGATATTTGTGGGTTTGGGTGCTTAAACGCCACTTGGGGTGCGAAAGGCAATAGGCGATGCAGGCGGCGGTGGCGCCCTCGCGGTCCGGGCCATCCATCGGCTGCAGGTAGAAGCGCTCGAAATCCAGCCCGGCGAACCGTTCCGGATCAACCCCGGCCTGGGGCCAGACCAGCTTCAGTTCCTGTCCGCGGACCTGGACGACCGGAGCGTCCGCCTTGGGGCTGACGCAGACCCAGTCGATGCCGGCCGGCGCCTCGATCGTGCCGTTGGTCTCGACGGCGATCGAGAATCCCCGGCGGTGCAGGGCGTCGATGACGGCGGCGTCCATCTGCAGCAGCGGCTCGCCGCCCGTGCAGACGACCAGCCGGTCGTCCGGTCCGCCGGTCCAGGCCGCCTCGACCGCCTCCGCCAGCTTGTCTGCGGTCTTGAAGCGGCCGCCTCCCGGGCCCTTCACGCCGACGAAATCAGTGTCGCAGAAGGTGCAGACGGCGCTCGCACGGTCCTTCTCGCGGCCGGACCACAGATTGCAGCCGGCGAAGCGGCAGAATACCGCCGCCTTGCCCGCCTGGCCGCCTTCGCCCTGCAGGGTGAGGAAGATTTCCTTGACCGCATACGTCATGGCGCGGGGTCTACAGGAAGCCGGCTCCGGCTGGAACTCCCGTAGCGGTAACCTGCCGACTCAAGTTGTCAGAGCGTTCTTGACTGTCGTTGGGTCAGTTTCCGTTGCGTCAGTTCTCCTGTGGATGGAGGAAGTCGCCTGAAGGCAGGAAAGCCGCGCGTTTATTGGGCCACAGTCAGGTGAAAAGCCGTAACCTATCAGTGATCACCTAGCTGTTGGACGTTGACAGTCTTCTAACGCACGTATGTCATTGCACCTAGCTACGGGGAATTGTCGCGCGTCCCCGATGGCAATCAAGACGCGACACTTGAGGAAACATCACGGCGACCGTTGTTCAGGCCCAATGCGGCCGGCGGCGCCCGGGGAGGGTTAGAATGCACAATTCTCTGCGCCTGCGGAGGACGCTGGCTGTCGGCGTTTCCGCCTTTGCCATCATGGCTGTCGCCGCTCCGGCCTTCGCTCAGGACGGGGGCGCCTCCGAAGGCAACACCGTCGGTGAACTGATCGTCACGGCGCAGAAGCGCGAGGAAGCCATCCAGGACGTTCCGATCGCGGTTTCGGCCTTCAACCAGGAATCCCTGGAAAAAGCCAAGATCGACGGCGGTCCCAACCTGGTTCTGGCCATCCCGAACGTGAACTTCTCCAAGGGGAACTTCACCGGCTACAACTTCCAGATCCGCGGCATCGGCTCCAAGCTGGTGGCGGGCTCGGGCGACGCCGGCACCGGCATCCACCTGAACAACGCCCCGCTCACCGCCAACAACCTGTTCGAGTCGGAATTCTTCGACCTTGAGCGTCTGGAAGTGCTGCGCGGTCCGCAAGGCACGCTGTACGGCCGCAACGCCACCGGCGGCGTGGTCAACGTCATCACCGCCAAGCCGACCGACACGTTCGAAGCCATGGTCAAGGGCGAGTACGGCAACTACAACTCGATCAAGGCCCGCGGGATGATCAACATCCCGATCGGCGACAAGATCGCCGTCCGCGCCGCCGGCAGCCTGCTGCAGCGCGATGGCTACGGTGAGAACCTGGTCACCGGCAACGACATCGACAACCGCGACCTGTGGAACACCCGCATCACGGTCAGCTTCGAGCCGACCGACACCTTCAGCACCTACCTGCTGTGGGATCACTTCGAGGAAGACGACAAGCGCTCGCGCATCGGCAAGCAGTACTGCACCAAGGACAATGGTCCGGCCACCGTCGCCGGCGTCGGCTACTCCGCCGATCCGGTTCGCGCCCAGGCCACTCGCGGCCTGTTCAGCCAGGGCTGTTCGCCGACGTCGCTCTACTCCGCCAACGTTCTGGGCACGCCCAACTCGCAGGCGACCCTCGGCGGTCTGCTCGGCAACCTGTCGGGCCTGATCACCGGCGACGCCTACGCCGGCAAGGTTCAGACCAAGGACATCCGCGACATCGAGTCGGCGGCTGACCCGATCTACCAGGCCGAAACCGACATCTTCCAGTTCGGCGTCAGCTGGGACATCACCGATGAGCTCCAGGTCATCGCGCTGACCAACTACAGCGAAAACAGCCTGTTCACCCAGGCCGACTACAACCGGGTCGTCCCGATCAATACCTTCAACACCACCCCCGGCGCCTGCAACAACTTCGCCGGCGGCTGTGGCACTGTCGGTGTTCCGGCCCTGACCTACGCCGGCCTCTATGCCTCGGTGTTCCCGGGCGGCAACGTCGCCGACCCGCAGGTGGGCGTCTCCAACAAGTTCACCACTTTCGACATCTCCAGCGCCAATGTGGAACAGTTCTCCCAGGAACTGCGCCTGGCCTCGAACTTCGATGGCCCGTTCAACTTCAACATCGGCGGCATCTACCTCGACCTGAAGAGCACCGACGGCCACTACTATGTGTTCGGCAACACCCTGACGGGCCAGGCGTTCATCGCCAACGCCCTGACCACGGGCAACCCGAACTGCACGGCGGCGACCCCGGGCTGTATCGTTATCGATCCGGCCTCCTCGCCGACCGGCGCCGGCCGCAACTACTTCGACAGCACCGGCGACTATCACCTGAAGTCGCGCGCGGTGTTCGGTGAGGTCTACTGGCAGCTGACCGATACCTTCAAGCTGACCGGCGGCCTGCGTTACACCCACGACCGCAAGCTGCAGACCGCCCGCACGACGGCTCTGCTGGCCAACAACGTGGCCGCGCCGGGTAACGAGAGCACCGTCTCGGCCACCCCGCCGGTTCTGGAAGCCGACTTCAAGGAAATGACCGGCCGCTTCGGCGCGGACTGGAAGTGGGCCGACAACAACCTGCTGTATGCCTTCTACTCGCGGGGCTACAAGGCCGGGGGCGTCAACCCGCCCTGCGCCGTGGGCGTCGCCTGCGCCGCCCCGACCTTCGATCCGGAGTTCGTCGACGCCTGGGAGTTCGGCAGCAAGAACACCCTGTTCGACGGCCGCATGGTCCTGAACGCCACCTACTTCAACTATGACTACATCGGCTATCAGGTCTCCAAGATCACCAACCGCCAGTCGGTCAACGAGAACATCGACGCCAAGCTTCAGGGCCTCGAGTTCGAGACCATCTGGGAACCGGTCGACAATCTGCGCCTCAACATGCAGATCGGTCTGCTCGAGTCCGAGATCACCGACGGCACCTCGATCGACGTGTTTAACCGCACGCAGGGCGACGCCAACCTGACGCTGCTGAAAGCCAGCAACGCCAGCAACTGTGTGGTGCAGACCTCGCAGCTGGCCCCGATCATGTCCGGCATCCGTGACGGCGTTCTTTCGCCCTACACCCTGCTGGGCGTCTGCAGCGGCGCCTATGCTTCGGCCGCCTTCCCGACCAACCCCCTCCAGAACCCGGCTCTTGGCCCGTACCGGACCCAGATCAACACCGTCAGCGACGGCGTTGCGGTCAATCTGAAGGGCAAGGAACTGCCCAACGCGCCGAAGTACACCTTCTCGTTCGGGGCCCAGTACACCTGGGAACTGGGTGACTGGGATGCGACCCTGCGCGGCGACTACTACCGTCAGGACGACAGCTTCTCGCGGATCTACAACAGCACCCCGGATCAAATCGAAGGCTGGCAGAACGTCAACGCCACCTTCACCGTGGCCAACCGTGACGCCGGCTGGATCTTCGAAGCCTACGTGAAGAACCTGACGGACGAAGAGTCGATCACCGACACCTATCTGACGGACGACTCCTCCGGCCTGTTCCGGAACGCCTTCTTCACCGAGCCGCAAACCTTCGGCATCTCGGTGACCAAGACCTTCGGTCAATAAGCCGAACACCGGTATCTAAAGTAAGGGCGGCGGAGACCTCGGTCTCCGCCGCTTTTTTTTTGCGCTCTCGCAGGCTTAACCTGTCCGAAAGCGAGATGGTGCAGGATCACGGTCCAAGCCTGCAGGTCAGAACGGCCAGCGGCTCCAAGAGACCGACCTGATGGATCGCCTTGACAGCCTGATCGACCGACGCGCCCCGCTGTCCCTGGACGCGGATGTGGCGACGGCCAGCCGGGCCTTCGAGAACGATCCCGACGCCCAGGTCCTGGCCGTGGTCGACAGTGATGGCCGCCCCGTCGGTCTTCTGCGCCGCCAGGCCTTCGAGGCCGCCAGCCTTAACGGCGCCGCCCCGGTCGCTTCGGTCATGGACCTTGCCCCACTGCTCGTCGACGGCGCCATCCGCCCGGCCCAGTTTCGCGACGAGATGCTGGCCGAAAACCGCCGCGCGCTGAGCGCCGGCTTCATCGTCACCGAGGCCGGGCTGTACCTCGGCGTCGGCACGGCGGTGAACCTGCTGGCCGCGCGCGGCGACCGCTCGCAGGCCCTGCACGACGCCACCATCGCCACAACCCAGGTCCTCGCCGCCGAGATCCTGCGCCAGCTGGATGACGCCCAGACCTTCGTCGACGCCCTGATCCGCCAGCCGCTGCCGGCCGACAGCAAGAGCTGCGCCCAGGCTCTGGCCGACAGCTTTGCCGACCTTTGCCGCCTGCTGCATCGGGCCCGCGCCATTCAGGCGACCGAGGCCGGCCTGGCTCCCCTCGCGCCCCGGCCGACCCTCCTGCGCGAGGTTATCGACAGTCTTGATGCCCGCTGGGCGGCCCGGGCCACCACCGCCGGCGTCACCCTGCTCACCGCCTATGACGGCGCCCCGGAACTGGCCGCCGACCTCGATTCCGACCGCCTGGCCGAACTGCTCGACGGCGTGGTCGAACGCGCTTTGAGCGCTACCCGCCGCGGCGCCGTCGAAGTCACCCTCAGCGCCCGCCCGGCCCTGGAGGGCCTGTCCCTCGAAGCCCGCGTCCGCGACGCCGGCGAGACTCCGGACCCGGCCCGTCTGGCCCGCATCTTCGAAGCCCTCGATGGCGAAAAGCCGCTGGCCATCGGCTTTGGCATGGCCCACGCCGCCAGCCTGGCCGGGGCCATGAATGGCGTCATCCGCGCCGAGACCAACCCCGGATCCGGCGCCACCGTGGTCTTCAGCCTGCTGGCCCCCGAAGCGGTGGAGCAGGTCGCCGCCCCGGCCGCTGGCATGATCGCCGCCAGCGCCGCCCATATCCTGATTGTCGACGACAACGCCACCAACCGCATGGTCGCCGAGGCCCTGTGCGAGATGTTCGACTGCACCAGCGAACAGGCTGTCGACGGCCTTGAAGCCGTGGAAATGGCCACCATCGGCCGCTACGACCTGATCCTGATGGACATCAAGATGCCGCGCATGGACGGCGTCGCCGCCACCCGCGCCATCCGTGCGCTTGCCGGCCCTGCCGGCATCGTCCCGATCGTCGCCCTGACCGCCAACGCCGATCCGTCCGACGTTCGCGGCTATATCGCCGCCGGCATGAACGACGTCGTCGAAAAGCCGATCAAGGCCGAGCGCATGCTGACCGTCTTCGACAAGGTGCTGAACGGCGACCGCGAGGCTGCCGCGGCACAAAGCTCGGCTGCTGCCTAAGTCTCTAAATTCATTCAGGAAACCCTGGTAGCTGGGGGCGGGATCGAACCGCCGACCTGTGGGTTATGAATCCACCGCTCTAACCATCTGAGCTACCCAGCCATATAGGCCTGCGCGCCAGGGAGGCGGCCTTATAGTGGCGATGAAACCTCTCTTCAAGCGCCGCTGACCCCAGGCCTCCAAAAGTTTGTTCCAGGCGGCCAACGGAGGTTCCGTTCCGCGCCCTCGCGCTCTAGGGTCACCGCCTCATGAGCGTGCTGCATCTTCTGGGATCCGGTGGCGAAGGCGGGGCGGAGCTCTACTTCGTGCAACTGGTCAGCGCCCTGCGTGCCGGCGGACCCGACCAGGCTGCGGCCATCCGCAAGAACCCGGGCCGCGAGACGGCCCTGGCCGCCGCCGGCGTTCCGGCCCGCACCTTCGGTTTCGGCGGCCCCATCGACTTCTGGACCCGCCTTGGCGTCTCGGCCCTGGCCAGGGACGTGAACGCGAAACTGCTGGTCGCCTGGATGAACCGGGCGGCGCGCCATACGCCGAGGGGGCCGTGGACCCGGATCGGGCGGCTGGGCGGCTACTACAAGCTCAAGAACTACCAGGGCTTCGACCACCTGGTCGGCAACACCCAGGACATCGTCGACTGGGTCATCGGCCAGGGCTGGCCGGCCGACAAGGTCAGCTACATTCCCAACTTCGCCGCCGCCCCCGACGAGGTCACCCCGGTCGACCGCGCCAGTCTGGACACCCCCGAAGGCGTCCCCCTGCTGCTCGGCATGGGCCGGCTGCACACGTCCAAGGCCCACGACGTCTCGCTCAAGGCCCTCAAAGCCCTGCCTGAGGCCTATCTCTGGATCGCCGGCGTCGGGCCGCTGGAAGAGCAGCTCAAGGCCCTGGCCAGCTCCCTTGGCGTCCTCGACCGGGTCCGCTTCCTCGGCTGGCGGGGCGACGCCTCGGCCCTCTATCGCACGGCTGACGTCTGCCTGTTCCCGTCGCGCTACGAGCCGCTGGGCAATGTCGTCATCCAGGCCTGGGCCCACGGCCTGCCGGTGGTCGCCGCCGAGAGCCAGGGTCCCAAGGCCCTGATCCGCGACGGTCAGGACGGCCTGCTGATCCCCATCGACGACGAGGACGCCCTGGCGGCGCGGACCGCCGCCCTGCTGGCCGACCCCATGCAGCGCATCAGACTGATCCAGAACGGCCACGCCCGCGTTGAGGCCGAGTTCAGCCAGACCGCCGTCTGCGCCGAGTGGAAACAGCTCTTCGCCCGCTTCGGAGCCACCTGATGTGCGGCATCGCCGGGGTGCTGGCCGAAGGCGCGGGAGACACCCGCTCCGCCGCCCCCCTGATCCAGCGCATCGCCCACCGGGGCCCCAACGGCATCCGCACCGAGCATGGTCCCGGCTGGTCGATCGGCCACGCGCGGCTGTCGATCATCGATCTGGAAGGCGGCTGGCAGCCGCTGCATGCCGCCGGCTCGACGGTCATCGGCAACGGCGAGATCTACAACTATCTCGAGCTGACCGAGCAGTTCGGCCTCAAGGACCGGCTGGCCACCGGGTCCGACTTCGAACCGCTCCTGCATCTCTATGCCATGGAGGGCGAGAAGGCCTTTGACCGCCTGCGGGGCATGTACGCCTTCTGCCTGATCGGCCACGACGGCAAGACCTGGCTGGTCCGCGACCCCTTCGGCATCAAGCCGCTCTACTTCCGCGATGGAACGAGCGGCCGCGGGGAAGGCGAGGGGGTGATCTTCGCCTCCGAGCCCCGATCGCTGGTCGACCGGCCTGTGCAGGTCAACGAACACGCGGCCGGCCAGCTGCTGGCGCTGAACTACAGCTTCAGCCCCATCCTGATGCGGGACTGCCATCGCCTGCCGCCGGGCGCCGTCGCACAGGTCAAGGGCGACTTCGTCGAGGAACTGCGGGTGCGGCCGGCCCTGCCGCCGGCCGGGGTGACAGCCGGCGACGAAGCCTCGTTGCTCAGGCAGCTGGACGCCGTGCTCGAGGACAGCATCCGGGTACATCAGCGCTCCGATGTCCCCTACGGTCTGTTCCTGTCGGGCGGGGTCGACAGCGCTACGGTCGCCACCCTGATGGCGCGGCTCAATGAGCGGCCGGTCATCGGCTACACCTGCGGCTTCGACGCCCCCGGCGCCCGCGACGAACGGGCCCAGGCCGAGCGGGTGGCGAGGGCCCTGAACCTCGACTGGCGCGAGACCACCTTCACCGAGGAAGACTTCTGGGACATTGCCCCCAGGGTCGCCTGGGCGCTGGACGACGCCACCGCCGACTACGCCACCCTGCCGACCTTCAAGCTGGCCCAGGCGGCGCGGGCCGACCTGACCGTGGTGCTGACGGGGGAGGGCGGCGACGAGCTGTTCGGCGGCTACGGCCGCTATCGCCGCGCCATGCGCCCCGCCTGGCTGGGCGGGCGGCCGGCCGAGCCCCAGGCCGGGTCGCCCTGGATCGACGATTGGCGGGATGCGGCGGCCCAGGTGGCCGTTCCCGGCCGCACCCGGCTGCAGCAGGCCCAGGCGGCCGATGTCGCCACCTGGCTGCCCGACGACCTGCTTTTGAAGCTCGACCGCTGCCTGATGGCCAACGGGCTGGAGGGGCGCACGCCCTTCCTCGACCCGGAGGTGGCGCGTTTCGCCTTCAACCTGCCCGACCGCATGAAGCTGCGCGGCAAGTATGGCAAATGGCTCCTGCGCAAATGGCTGGAGCGCCACTGCCCGGCGGCCGATCCCTGGGGCAGGAAGAAGGGCTTCACCGTGCCCGTGGCCGCCTGGATCGGGCCCCGCGCCGGCGATCTGGGCCCCCGCATCGCTTCGGTCGCTTCGGTCGCCCGGCTGCTGGACAGCGACGCCGTGCGCGCCGTCTTCTCCGACGAACGGCATGAGGCCCGGCGCTGGCCGCTGCTCTTCTTCGCCCTCTGGTCGCTGATCCATGTCGAGGACGCCGACCCGAAAGCGGCGATGGGGGCTTTGCTCGGCGGCGTTTGATCCTATCTGAGACGCAATCTCACAGCTTCGGAGCCCCTCGATGCGCACCCTGTCCCTGATCGCCATCGCCGCCGTCCTCGCCGCCTGCGGTGGTCAGCCGAGCGGGGCGCAGACGCCTCCGACCGCCGGCGGATCGCTGGAAACCCGGGCCGCCAACGCGCCCTACACGCCCGCCTTCGCAGGCCAGACGCGCGCGCCGCTCAAAACCGCCAACGTCGCCTTCGACGTCGTCACCGTGGCCCAGGGCCTCGACAAACCCTGGGGCCTCGCCTTCCTGCCCGACGGCCGCATGCTGGTCACCGAGCGCAGCGGCGCCCTGCGCATCGTCGGCAAGGACGGCAAGGTGTCGGCCCCGCTGACCGGCGTGCCGAGCGTCGACGCGCGCGGCCAGGGCGGTCTGCTCGACGTCGCCGTGCATGATGGCTGGGTCTACCTCAGCTACGCCGAACCCCGTGAAGACGGCAACGGCACGGCCGTGGCGCGCGGCAAGCTGGCCGGCGAGACGCTCAGCGACGTCGCCGTCATCTGGCGCATGACCCCGACCCTGGACAGCACCAAGCACTACGGCTCGCGCCTGGCCTTCTCCCCCGACGGCTTCCTGTTCATCACCACGGGCGAGCGCTCCGACCTCGCCGGCCGTATGCAGGCCCAGAAGCTGGACTCCGCTTTCGGCAAGGTGATCCGTATCCGTCCGGACGGCGCCGTCCCCAAGGATAACCCCTTCACCTCGGTGGCCGGCGCCCTGCCGCAGATCTGGTCTTCCGGCCATCGCAACATCCAGTCGGCGGCCATCAACCCGGCGACGGGTGAGCTGTGGACCGTCGAGCACGGCCCGCGCGGCGGCGACGAGCTCAATATTCCGCGCCGGGGCAAGGACTACGGCTGGCCGACCATCAACTACGGCCTGGAATACAGCGGCAAGCCGATCGGCGATGGCATCACCGCCAGGGACGGCATGGAGCAGCCGGCCTACTACTGGGACCCGGTCATTGCGCCTTCGGGCATGGCCTTCTACAGCGCCGACCTCTTCCCGGCCTGGAAGGGCAGCCTGTTCGTCGGCGGCCTCAGGGACAGGGATCTGGTGCGGCTGACCCTCGACGGCGACAAGGTGGTCGGTGAGGAGCGGCTGCTGGCCGACCTCAAGCAGCGCATCCGCGACGTGCGCGTCGGCCCGGATGGCGCGGTCTATGTGCTGACCGACGGGGGCTCGCTGATCAGGCTGGCGCCGAAAGCCTGACGGCGACCGCTTCGCCGATGGCCAGCGAACTGGTCAGGCCAGGGCTCTCGATTCCAAAAAGGGCGACCAGGCCCGGGATGCCGTGCGTATCGGCCCCCCGGATCTGGAAATCGGGCTGCGGCTCGTTCGGCCCGTGCAGCTTGGGGCGGATGCCGGCGTAGTCGGGGCTGAGGTCCTCGGCCGGCAGGTCAGGCCAGAACTTGCGGATATACTCGGCGAAGGCCTGGGCGCGGGCCGGGTCGACGCTGTAGTCCTCGGTCTCGACATACTCCAGATCAGGCCCGAACACCGCCTGGCCGCCCAGATCCTTGCGGTAGTGGGTGCCCAACGCCCCGTGGATCGGCGGCGGATAGATCAACCGCTCGAACGGCGCCTTTGCCTGCAGCCGGAAATAGACGCCCTTGCCGTAGTGGCCGGCGGGAATCTGGTCGGCGGGGAAGCCGTCGACATGTACCGCCACGCCCTGCGCCGACAGGCCGGGCGCCGTGACCAGCAGACGGCAGGTCAGCTCGGTCGCCTCCTCGCCGCCGGCCCTGACCCGAAAGCCGCCGCCGGGCAGGGGGCTCGCGCCCTCGAACGGGGTCGAGGTCACCACCGCCCCGCCGGCCGCCTCGATCTCGCCCTGCAGGGCCAGCATGTAGCCATGGCTGTCGAACACGCCCGACTGCGGCGACAGCAGCGCCGCCTCGCACTTCAGGCCCGGCTCCAGCGCCCGCGCCTGCTCCCCGGTCAGCCGCTCCATGCCCTCGACATCGTTGGCCAGCGCCTGGTCCCAGATGGCGTCCAGCCTCGACACCTCGTCCGGCGTGGTGGCGACCACCAGCTTGCCGCTGCGCCGGTAATCGACGTGATGCAGGTCGAGGAAGGCGTAGAGCATCCGCCGCCCTTCGACGCAGAGCCGGGCCTTCAGCGAGCCGGTCGGATAGTAGAGCCCCCCGTGGATCACCTCGCTGTTGCGCGAGGAGACCCCCTGGCCGATGGCGGCTTCCTTCTCCAGCACCGCGACCACCAGGCCGCGCTTGCTCAGCGCATAGCCGCAGGCGAGGCCAACCGCGCCTGCGCCGACCACGACCGCGTCAAAATCAAACTGGCTCATGGGGTTATTGGTAGCGGGCGGGTGGAGCGGCGGCTAGGGGCGGCGCCTGTCTCTGAAAATTTGAATTCCGGGTATGTCGGCTGGCTGGTCGCGATGTCGCCCTGCCGCACCCTGTAGGTCGCGCCGACCTCAATCAGACCTGCAAACACGCAGCGGCGACCTACGCTCCGACCTACGCCGCGACCTACATCTTCACAGGCCGAGGCTACCGGAAAACCCACAGGGCCGGGCGTTCCGGCGCTGAACCGGTCTCAATCGGATGTCGTCGGCTGTTTATGTAGGTTTCACCCGGACGGGCCGGGCGCGGTACAATGGTCCGCCGCTTCGATAGGCGACGACGGCGCGGCTACCCGACCTGGCCCCGATGGCGAAGGAAGGCGTCGGCCAGCACACAGGCGGTCATGGCCTCGACCACCGGCGGCGCGCGGACCCCGACGCAGGGGTCATGGCGGCCCTTGGTGCGCAGCTCGACCTCCTCGCCGGCCTCGTTGAGGGTCTGGCGCGGGGTGAGGATCGAGCTGGTCGGCTTGAAAGCGACGCGGGCGATCACCGGCTGGCCGGTGCTGATCCCGCCCAGAACGCCGCCGGCGTGGTTGGACAGAAAGGTCGGACCATTGTTGCCGGCCCGCATCTCGTCGGCGTTCTCTTCGCCGGTCAGGGCGGCCGACGCAAAGCCGGCCCCGATCTCGACGCCCTTGGCGGCGTTGATCGACATCAGGGCGGCGGCCAGTTCGGCGTCGATCTTGCCGTAGATCGGCGCGCCCCAGCCGGCGGGCACACCCTCGGCCTCGACCTCGACGATGGCCCCGGTCGAGGAGCCGGCCTTCCGGATGCCGTCCAGGTACTGGTCCCAGTGGGCGGCGGCGGCGGCGTCGGGACAGAAGAAGGGATTGTTGGCCGTCTCGGCCCAGTCCCAGGCGCTGCGGTCGATGGCGTGGGGGCCGATCTGCACCAGGGCGGCGCGAACGCTGACCTGCGGGATCACCTTGCGGGCGATGGCCCCGGCGGCGACGCGGGCGGCGGTTTCCCGGGCGCTGGACCTGCCGCCGCCGCGATAGTCGCGCCGGCCGTACTTGGCGATGTAGGCGTAGTCGGCGTGGCCGGGGCGGAAGGCGTGGGCGATCTCGCCGTAGTCCTTGGACCGCTGGTCCTCGTTCTCGATCATCAGCGAGATCGGCGTGCCGGTGGTGAAGCCCTCGAAGACGCCCGACAGGATCCGCACGGTGTCGCTCTCGCGCCGCTGGGTGACATGCTTGCTGGTGCCGGGCTTGCGCTTGTCGAGGAAGACCTGGATGTCCTCTTCGGTCAGTTCGATCCCCGGAGGACAGCCGTCGACCACACAGCCCAGGGCCGGGCCGTGGCTTTCGCCCCAGGTGGTGACGCGGAACAGATGACCGAAGGTGTTGTGCGACATCGTGCTGGCGTCTTAGCGCATCGGGCCGGCGCTACAAGGCCGGGGCGGTCGCCCCGGTCGGCATCCAGGCCGCCTGAAAGGCGCGCAGGCGACTGCGGGCGCCGCTTTCGACGGGAGCCGGCGGCGCCTTCAGGGTGATGATCAGGTCGCCGGCTGCGTGCGGGCCCCGGGCCGGCAGGCCCTGACCGGTCAGGCGCACCAGGCCCCGGGCGATGTCACGACGACCGACCCAGATTTCGCGGGGTCCGCCCGGGGTGGCCAGCGGCAGGCGGCCGCCGGCGCTGTGGGGAAGTTCGGCGCTGAGCCAAAGGTCGTCGCCCCGCAGGGTCAGGCCTGCGGCGGCCTTGACCGAGACGGTCAGCAGGGTCTCTCCGGCCCGGACCTGATCGCCGGGGCGCAGGCCGGCCGGCAGATCGAGCGCCAGGCGGCGGCCATCGCCCAGTCGGGTGAAGGCGCGGCCGCCGGACGCGGCGAGGGCCGGGCTGATCTCTATGCCGTCCGCGATGACCGGCGCCGGGGGGGGCGGCGCAGGGGGTTGGGAAACCGGGGCGGCCTTTAGCAGGCCATAGGCCTCGACCACCTCGCGCAGCCTCGCGGCGTCGCCGCCCGGACGGTCGGGGTGGGACGCCTTGACGGCTTTGCGGAATGCGGCGCGCAGGGTGGCCTCATCGGGCTTCCCGCGCACGCCCAGCACCGCCCGCGCCCGGCGGCTGTCCATCGTCCTTGTCGCCACCACCATGGCCCCTTTGTTTGTTGGGCTCACTGTGGACCGCGTGGAGTCAATTCCGGGTTAAGCGTGACGGACGGGGATGAGCGGCCTACATAGCCGCCATGGCCGATGACACCCTGATCCCCGCCTCGCCGAGCGAAAACGACTACGTCACCCAGGTGACCAGCGCCGCTCCGCTCCCGCTGCTGCCGGAGGCCGATCCGATCGGCCTGTTCGAGACCTGGCTGAAGGCGGCTGTGGAGTCAGAGCCCAACGACGCCAACGCCATGACCCTGGCCACGGTTGACGAAACCGGCCTGCCCGACGCCCGGATGGTGCTGCTGAAGGGCGTGGACGCCGCCGGCTTCACCTTCTTCACCAACCTGCAGAGCGCCAAGGGCCGCGAACTGGCCGCCAATCCCAAGGCGGCGCTGCTGTTCCACTGGAAGTCGATGCGCCGCCAGGTGCGTATTCGCGGAACGATCGAGCAGGTCAGCGAAGCCGAGGCCGACGCCTATCACGCCACCCGGGCCCGCCACAGCCAGCTGGGCGCCTGGGCCTCGGACCAGTCCCGGCCGCTGCCGGATCGTTTCGCGCTGGAGAAGCGGGTGGCCGAGATGGGCCTGAAGTTCGGTCTCGGAAAGGTGCCCCGCCCGCCCCACT
>JBILYE010000230.1:0-5575 GCA_044377925.1 Caulobacter sp.
CCAAGAAGCCGAAGTCTTGAGCCACGCCAAAACGCCGATCGTGATGGTCCACGGCGCCTTCTGCGGCGGCTGGATCTGGGACGATTTCCGCACCGCCTTCGAAGCGGCCGGCCATCTGGTGCTGACCCCCGACCTGCCCGGCCATGCCCCGGGGACCGACCCGGCCGGCAAGTCGATGAGCGACTATGCCGCCTATGTCGCCGCTGTCTGCGCAGGCTGCGAGACGCCGCCGGTGCTGATCGGCCATTCGATGGGCGGGCTCGTCGCCCAGATGGCGGCAGGCAAGGCGCGACTGTCAGCCCTGGTGCTGCTGGCCCCGTCGGCGCCCTGGGGCGTCTACGGCTCGACCATGGAAGAAGGGGCGAGCGCGGTCAGCCTCTATGCGCTGGGCCCCTTCTGGCTGCAGGCCATCGCACCGGACCGGGGCCTGGCGGGAAGCTACAGCCTCGACCGCATGGACACCGCCGCCCGCGCCGCCGTCTTCGCCCGCATGGTTCCCGAGAGCGGGCGAGCGCTGTGGGAAACCCTGAACTGGTGGCTGGACCCCTTCATGACCACCCAGGTTTCGGCCAGGCCCGGCCTGCCGGTGCTCGCCATTGCCGGCGGCCGTGACGTGATCCATCCGGCCGCGACGGTCCGCCAGACCGCCCAGAAGATGGGCGGCGAAGCGCTGGTCTTCGATGAGATGAGCCACTGGCTGCCCGGCGAGCCCGGCTGGAAGGCCGTTGCGGCCCGCTGCCTGTCCTGGCTGGATGGAAAGCTGGCCAAAGCGGCCTGACAAGGCGGGAAAGGGGGCGCTGCATCCTGTCCCCGTTGCCGCCAGGCCATGTCAGGCCGAGGGCGGCGAGAAGATCTTCAAGCCGACAATCCCCGCCACGATCAGGCCGACGCAGACCAGGCGCGCCACCGTCGCCGGTTCCTTGAACAGGATGATGCCGACGATGACCGTGCCGACCGCGCCGATCCCGGTCCAGACCGCATAGGCCGTGCCCAGCGGCAGGGTCTTTATCGACCAGCCGAGCAGGGCCATGGAGATGACGAGGGCGACGGCCGTCCAGACGGTCGGCCACAGGCGCGTAAAGCCTTCGGTGTATTTCAGGCCGACGGCCCAGCCGGTCTCGAACAGTCCGGCGAAAACGAGGATGATCCAGGCCATAGGGGTTTCCTTATGAAGCCGGGCCGTCCCGAATGAGAGGAAGAGCCGGCGGGTCGTCCCGCCGGCTCGAAGCAGGCTACGGCGTGATCGCGTAGAGCACGTCGGTCTGATCGTACTTGGAATTGACCGGCGCGCCGCCGACCTTGCGGACGGTGATCAGGACGATGTCCTCGCGCTTGTTTTCGGGCGTGATGTGCGACCACTTGCGGTTGGTGCGCTCCATGTCGGTGGTGCGCTTGGCGTTATCTTCCAGGGTCCAGCCGTTGTAGATGGCCCAGTTGTGGACGTCGGTGATGGTCGCCTCGAGGCCGTTGATCGAATGCTGGATCGAGACGTTGCAGACGTTCTTGTTCACGCCCTGGTCGCGCAGGGTGACCTTCAGGCCCGGGGCCCAGGTCTTTTCCCAGATCATGTCACGCTTCTTGAGCTTCATGCCGTAGCCGGTGGCCAGCTTGGTGATGTCACCACCCTGGACCAGCGGCATGCAGATGCGGCGGATCACGTCGTTGAACAGAACCGAGGTGGCCTCGCTCGGCGCGGCCGGCGGCGGCGGAGGCTCCGGAGCGGCGACCGGCGCAGGCGCGGCTTCCGGCGCGGGCGCCGGCGCCGTGGCCTCAGGGACCGGCGTTTCGGTCGGCACAGGAGCCGGAGCTTCCTGAGCAACCACGGCCGTGGTCAGAGCGCTCGCGGCGAGCAGGGACAGGATGGCGACACGCATCGGACTTCAACCCTCTTGAACATTAGGCGGTAGCATCAAAGACCGCCTTGCGATCCCTCGCAACCTGCCAACGATTGAATCCCGGCGAAAAAATGACGCCGGTAATAGTTTAGGCGGCCTCGACGGCATGTTCGGCCAGAATCGTCAGGCCGGCCGGGGTCACATCGGCGAACCCGCCCTGGACGTCGAACACCCGGGTGGTCGAACCGTTGACCACGGTGATCTTGCCTTCGCGCAGGGCGGTCATGAAGGGCGCGTGGCCGGCCAGCACGCCGAAGTCGCCTTCGACGCCGGGGGCGTCGACGCGGTCGACCTCGCCGGCGAAGACTTCGCGCTCGGGGGCGACCAGGGAGAAGTGCAGCTTGTCGGCCATCAGTCCACCGCCTCCAGCGCGGCGTCGATATCTTCGTCCGTCTGCAGCTCGGTGCCGCAGAAGGGACAGAACTGGACGGAGATGAGGAGGTTGCCCTCTTCCCCGTCCTGCTCGGTCCGGCCTGCGTTGAGCAGGATCAGACCGCTGTCGTGTTCGAACAGCGCCGCGTCGGGGCCCGCCCCAAGGCAGACCTCCAAGTCGTCACAGCAGTAACCCGCGGCGATGTCGTCGTCTTCCATCAGGCTTAGGCCTCTTGAGCCATCTTCTCGGCCTTGGCCACGGCTTCTTCGATCGGGCCGACCATGTAGAAGGCGCTTTCCGGAAGGTGGTCGTACTCGCCGTCGCAGATGGCCTTGAACGAGCGGATGGTGTCCTTCAGCTCGACGAAGGCGCCGGGCGTGTTGGTGAACTGCTCGGCCACGAAGAAGGGCTGGCTGAGGAACTTCTGGATCTTCCGGGCGCGAGCCACGGTCAGCTTGTCCTCTTCCGACAGCTCGTCCATGCCCAGGATGGCGATGATGTCCTTCAGCTGCTTGTACTGCTGGAGGATTTCCTGGGTCTGGCGGGCGACGGCGTAGTGTTCTTCACCGATGACCAGCGGGTCCATGATCCGGCTGGTGCTGTCGAGCGGGTCGACGGCCGGGAAGATGGCCTGGGCGGCGATGTCGCGGCTCAGCACGGTCGTCGCGTCCAGGTGGGCGAACGAGGCGGCGGGCGCGGGGTCGGTCAGGTCGTCGGCGGGAACGTAGATGGCCTGGACCGAGGTGATCGAACCCTTGTTGGTCGAGGTGATGCGTTCCTGCAGGTTACCCATCTCGGTGGCCAGGGTGGGCTGATAACCCACGGCCGAGGGGATGCGGCCCAGCAGAGCGGACACTTCGGCGCCGGCCTGCGTGAAGCGGAAGATGTTGTCGACGAACAGCAGAACGTCCTTGCCTTCCACGTCGCGGAAGTACTCGGCCTGCGTCAGGCCGGTCAGGGCGACCCGGGCGCGGGCGCCGGGGGGCTCGTTCATCTGGCCGTAGACCAGGGCGCACTTGGAGCCTTCGGTCGAGCCGCCGTTCTTCTTCGGGTCCACGTTGACGTTGGACTCGATCATCTCGTGGTAGAGGTCGTTGCCTTCGCGGGTGCGTTCACCGACGCCGGCCAGAACCGAATAACCGCCGTAAGCCTTGGCGATGTTGTTGATCAGTTCCTGCATGGTCACGGTCTTGCCGACGCCGGCGCCGCCGAACAGGCCGATCTTGCCGCCCTTGGTGTAGGGGCACATCAGGTCGATGACCTTGATGCCGGTGACCAGGACTTCCGCCGAGGTGGACTGCTCCTCGAAGCTCGGGGCTTCGCGGTGGATGACGTTGTAGATGTCCGACTGGATCGGGCCGGCTTCGTCGATCGGCTCGCCGATGACGTTCATGATGCGGCCCAGCGTGCCCGGACCGACCGGAACGCGGATGCCGGCGCCGGTGTCGAGCACCGGCTGACCGCGGGTCAGGCCCTCGGTGGTGTCCATGGCGATGCAGCGGACGGCGTTTTCACCCAGGTGCTGGGCGACTTCCAGAACCAGGCGGAAGGTCTCGCCGGTGCGCTGGTCGCGGTTTTCGGTTTCCAGGGCGTTCATGATCGCCGGCAGGCCGCCGGTGAACTCGACGTCGACGACGGCGCCGATGACCTGGGAGATACGGCCGGTCGCGCCGCTGAACGACAGCTGGGCGGCCTTGCCGCCGGCGACAGCGGCCTTCGAAGCAGCTGCCTTGGGGGCGGCGGCCTTCTTGGCGGCGGGAGCAGCCTTCGGAGCAGCAGCGGCCTTCGGGGCGGCGGCGGCTTTGGCGGCGGCGGGCTTCTTGGGGGCGGTGGCCATGTCTTGGTCTTCCGTGCGGTCTTATTCGGTCAGAGGGCTTCGGCGCCGGAGATGATCTCGATCAGCTCCTTGGTGATCTGCGCCTGGCGGGTTCGGTTGTACTGGATGTTGAGGGCCCGGATCATGTCGCCGGCGTTGCGCGTGGCGTTGTCCATGGCCGTCATCTGGCTGGCGTAGAAGCCGGCCATGTTTTCGAGCAGCGCCGAAAGCACCTGCACCGTGATGTTACGCGGCAGCAGGGTTTCAAGGATGGCTTCCTCGCTCGGCTCGTATTCGTAGGCCGCGCCGCCCAGATCAGCGGGGGCGCCGCCGCCGGCCACCTGGGCCGGGATCAGCTGCTGGCCGACCGGGGTCTGGCTGACCACCGACTTGAAGCGGCTGTAGAACAGGGTGACGACGTCGGTCTGACCGGCTTCGTAGATCTCGATGATCCGCTCGGCGATCGGGGCCGCAACCGACAGGGTCAGGGTCCGCTCGGCCGACAGGTCGTAGCTTTCGATGATCTTGTCGGCATACAGCCGGCGAAGCGGCGGCAAGGTCTTCTTGCCGATGGTGATGATCTTCACGTCCTTGCCGTCGGCGATCAGCTTGCCGATGTGGGCGCGGGCGGCGCGGACGATCGAGGAGGTGAACCCCCCGGCCAGACCGCGATCAGCGGCGGCGACGACCACCAGGTGGCGCCTGTCGCTACCCGTGCCGCCCAGCAGCTTGGGCGCGCCGTCGCCGGACACCCCCGCCGCCAGGTTGGCGATGACCGAGGCCATGCGCTCGGCATAGGGGCGCGCGTTCTGGGCCGCGTCCTGGCTGCGGCGCAGCTTGGCGGCGGCGACCATCTGCATGGCTTTCGTGATCTTCTGCGTGGCTTTCACGCTCGAGATCCGATTGCGCATTTCCTTTAGGCTGGCCATCGAAGGCTACTTTCTCCTGGTCAGCCGGCTTTAGGCGAAGGTCGCGGTGAAGTCCGCGAGGGCGGCCTTCAGCTTGTCTTCCAGATCGCCCGACAGCGCCTTGGTGGTGCGGATGGCGTCCAGCAGGTCCTGGTGCTTGCTGTGCAGGCGGCTCAGGAACTCGGTCTCGAAGCGGCGGACGTCGGCGGTGGCGATCTGGTCGAGGTAGCCACGGGTGCCAGCGTAGATCACGCAGACCTGCTCTTCAACCGACTGCGGCGCGTACTGCGGCTGCTTCAGCAGCTCGGTCAGGCGCTCACCGCGCGCCAGCTGGCGCTGGGTGGCGGCGTCGAGGTCGGAGCCGAACTTCGCGAAGGCGGCCATTTCACGGTATTGGGCCAGCTCGCCCTTGATCGGGCCAGCGACGGTCTTCATCGCCTTGATCTGGGCCGAGGAGCCGACGCGCGACACCGAGATACCGACGTTCACGGCCGGGCGGATGCCCTGGAAGAACAGGTCGGTTTCCAGGAAGATCTGGCCGTCGGTGATCGAGATCACGTTGGTCGGGATGTAGGCCGAGACG
>JBILYE010000034.1:0-20753 GCA_044377925.1 Caulobacter sp.
GTTGGGTTGCGCCGTTTCGGCGCGGTTGAAGCGCGCGCTCAGGGCGCTGTTGCGGACCGCGCCGGCCGGATCCCGCACCGCTTCCTCGGCCAGGGCCGCGCTCTCGCTCAATTGCTCGCTGGCCTGGCGGGCCGTCGCGGCGGCGTCCTCGACCTTCTGCAGGGCGGCGGCTCCGTCTTCACCACAGGCGGCGAGGAGCAGGGCGGAAGCGGCGAGGCCGGCCGCCATAAGGCCGGTTCGAATCTGGGGTTTCAACAGCGTCATCCTCGGGCCAGTCCAAACGACGACGAACGATCCCGCGGCCCATGCCGGGATCGGCGTCGTCGGTCTCGCCAGTCCGGATCCACTGATCCGCCGCCATCGCCAGGGCCAAAGGCCGGTACTGGTGACGATGGCCCCGCTGAAGGCGCGGGCGGCTACTCCCCGAAGGTTGACGGGCATGTAGGAAGCCGCCACCCGCTTGCAAACCCCCGCACCCGAAGTTCCCCAACATGAATATGTCTAGACATATAGTTTTTGCATCATTTTCAGGCGGAGATCGTGCTGCGCGACCCGTAGGTCCGGCCGGGCTCTTTTCGACATACATTTGCAGGACGCCGACCTACGGTCCGGGCTACACGCCGGGCTACTTTCCCCGCGCCTCGGCCCACGCCAAAGGCACGCGAAAACAACGCACTAGCCGATCCGGCCTGCGGTACAATGGTCTGGCGCTTCGATAGCGCTTCCATCCGTAGCCCAAGGGCTTAAATCCCGCCCCATGCCGCTCCACATCATCAAGCTCTGCGTCGGCGTCGAGAGCCTTCAGGACCTCCGCGACTGGCGGGCCCAGCGCGCGGCCCAGGGTTTTCCGTCTTACTGCCCGACCCGCATGGCCCCCAAACGCGCCGCCGAGATTCTCGACGGCGGTTCGCTCTACTGGGTGATCAAGGGCAGCATCCTGGCGCGCCAGACCATCACCGAGATCCAGACCGGCCTGCCGGGCCAGCAACCCGTGCGCTTCATGCTGGCCCCTGACCTCATCGAGACCGCCCCTCAACCGCGCCGCCCCTTCCAGGGCTGGCGCTACCTCGACCCCTCGGACGCCCCGCCGGACCTCTCGACCGGGGCAGGGGAGGCGATGGACCAGGAACTGGCCAAGCAGCTGCGCGAGCTGGGGGCGTGGTGATTTAGATCCTCCCCCATCGGGGGAGGGGGACCGCCGCCAAAGGCGGTGGTGGAGGGGGTCCGCACCGGCTGTTCAGCTGCAGGGGGCGTACCCGCAGGCGTGAGCGGTGACCCCCTCCGACCGCCGCTTCGCGCCGGCCACCTCCCCCGATGGGGGAGGACCTCTTTCAGCGTTAGACCGCCCAGTTGTCGATCAACCGCGTCCGACCGAGCCAGGCCGCCACGAACACCCGCGCTCCGGTCCCCACCGGCCCCGGCCCCAGCCGCTCCATGGTGTCCCCGTCATGCGCCTGCACATAGTCGACCGGCCCGAACCCCGCCGCCTCGAGCCGCGCCACCGCCGCCGCCTCGACCTGGCCGACAGCCGCCCCGCCACGCAGGGCTTCGACCGCCTCGGCCATCACCGCCGGCACGACCGCCGCCGTCTTTCGCTCTTCGGCGCTCAGGTAGGCGTTGCGCGACGACATGGCCAAGCCATCCGCCTCCCGCACCGTCGGCCCGCCGATAATCTCCACGGGCAGGTCCAGATCCCGCGCCATCCGCTTGATGACCAGCAACTGCTGATAGTCCTTCTCGCCGAACAGGGCGACGTCCGGCCCGCACTGGATCAGCAGCTTGGAGACCACTGTCGCGACCCCGCCGAAGAACTGCGGCCGTTTCTCGCCCTCCAGCGGTCCGGAAACCCCGGCCACCGTCACCGCTGTCGCAAAGCCTGGCGGATACATCACCTCCACGCCCGGCGCGAAGATGAGCTCACAGCCGGCCTCGCCGAGCAGGTCCGCGTCGCGACCCTCGCCGCGCGGATAGGCGTCGAAGTCCTCATGCGGCGCGAACTGGGCCGGGTTGACGAAGATCGAGGCCACCACGTGGTCGCAGGTCTCAAGCCCCAGCCTCACCAGCGACAGATGCCCCGCATGCAGGGCGCCCATGGTCGGGACCATGGCCACGCGCTTTCCGGCGGCGCGCCAGGCCGCGACCTGTTGGCGCAGGTCAGAGACGGTGCGGACGATGGCGGGGCGGGGACTCAAGGTCGCCTCCTTTGTACGGCAACGGGCGGCGGCTTATCGCCCGTCCCGCCGCGCCAAGTCCAGCAAGACCAAGGTTATCCATACGGCTGTGGACAATCGGTCCGGTCACATTGCCCTCGGGGCCTGGCGGGTTAATCGTTAACGGCCCGGGCTCGCTGAGTCGCGGCCACATCGGCGAAGGAGACCGCCATGAACCAACGTCCCACACAGATGCCGCGCGTCATCGTCGTCGGCAACGAGAAGGGCGGGGCCGGCAAGTCGACCATCGCCATCCACCTGACCGCCGCCCTGCTGCACGGCGGGGCCAAGGTGGCGATCATGGACCTGGACCTGCGCCAGTCGTCGCTGGCCAAGTTCTACCGCAACCGCCACGCCTGGCTCGCCTCGCAGCCTGAGGTCAGCCTGCCCGAGCCGCTGATCCGCAACCCGTCAGAAGACGGCGTCGCCCTGCATCGCGCCGACGCCGCCGAGCAGATGGCCGCCTTCGAGATCGCCTTCGCCGCCGGCCACCAGGACGCCGACTTCCTGGTCATCGACACCCCCGGGGGCGATACGCCGCTCAGCCGCGCCGCCCACGCCCGCGCCGACCTGATCGTCACCCCGATGAACGACAGCTTCGTCGACTTCGACATGCTGGGTAGCGTCAACCCGGTGACCCTCGAGCTGGAAAAGCCCAGCCTCTATTCCGAGACCGTCTGGGAGGCCCGCAAGGCCCGGGCCATGACCGGCCAGCGCCAGCCGCTCGACTGGGTGGTGCTGCGCAACCGCCTGGCCTCGGCCGACGCCCGCAACCGCAAGCGGGTCGATGACCGCCTGATGGCCCTGGCCAAGCGGGTCGGCTTCCGCACCGGCCCCGGCCTGCGCGACCGGGTCATCTACCGCGAGCTCTTCCCCTTCGGCCTGACCATCGCCGACCTGTCGGCCAAGGTTCGGCCGATCCCGGTGGCCCTCAGCCACGTGGCGGCGCGCCAGGAGCTTCGGGCCCTGATGCATTCGCTTGGACTTTCGGCCTTCTCGGGCGATGTGTTGCTCGCCGCCGAGTAGGGCGGGGAGCTTCCCTTGATGATCTATCTGTTGATGGCCGGCGCGGCCGGACTGCTGGTGTGGACCAACCGCCGCAGCCTGCTGAAGCTCCTGAAAGTGCGGGAGTGGCGCGTGGCCGGTGGCGCGCTCGGGGCCTTGGTCGCCCTTGGCGGTGTCGCTGCGGTGATGCGCGGCAGCTTGCTGCTGGGCGGCGCCTTGCTGGTGGTCGGCATCGGCCTGGCCTTCGGCGCCCGCATGAATCTCCCGCGCAAGGCCACCCTGCCGAGTCCGGGCGACACCGAGGCCCGCGCCATTCTTGGAGTCTCCGAGGGCGCCGACGAGGCCGAGATCCAGGCCGCCTACAGCCGCCTGATCCGCATGGCCCACCCCGACCGGGGCGGCACGGCGGGCCTGGCGGCTCAACTCAACGCGGCCAGGGACCAGCTGCTGAAGCGCTAGTTCGGAACCCGCGCAAGCCGCTTGTCCATGACCTCCCGGACGCTGCTGCCCGGGGCCAGCGGCATCGGCACGCCGTCACAGATGTGGGCCGCGACCCGCGCCATCTGGCTACCCTCGGTCGGTTTCCAGTCGGTCGGCACCGCGCTGGTCTCGACCACCTTCAGTTCGGCGTCCAGTCCCCGCGCCGGCCCGTTGGCCCGGAACTGCCGCCGCCCGCAGGAGAGCTGCATCGGCATCATCGCCACCTGCACCGGGCCCTCTTCGCCGTAGATCAGCGCCAGCTCGAAGCTCTGATAGGTCCCGGCCATGACGATGCTGTCCAGGTCGACCACCCCCAGCCCCTCGCGGTCGTCCGCGAAGATGCGGAAATCGGCCGCCGCCACCGGCGTGGCCAGCAGGCCAGCGATCAGGGCGAGGGCGGCCAGGCGCATCAGTCCAGCGCCGCCCGGATCTGCGCGGCCAGCGCCTGAAGTTCGGCCGGATCGGCCATGCCGCCGCCGTGCCGGCCCAGCGCCTCGCCCTCAAACCTCGGGATGACGTGGACATGGAGATGGAAGATGGTCTGTCCTGCCGGCGCACCGTTGAACTGGGTGACGACCACACCGTCCGGGTTCAACGCCTTGCGCGCCGCCCGCGTCAGCCGCTGCACCGCGGCCATGACCTTGACCAGGACGTCGGCCTCGACCTCAAGCAGGTTCCGGGCCTTCGAGGTCTTGGAGATCACCAGGCAGTGGCCCTTCGACTGCGGAAAGGCGTCCATGAAGGCCAGGACGTCGTCATCCTCGAAGACCTTGGCGCTGGGGATCTCGCCCCGGACGATCTTCGCGAAAATGTTGGCGTCGTCGTAGGTTCCGTCCAGACTCATCAGGCTTGCTCCAACTGTCGGCCTGCAACGATGGCCGAACACCTCACCGAGCGCCAGCTACCCCTGACGGAACGGCGAAAACTCCTCGGCCAGATAGTCCATCTCGCCCTGCACATTGGCCCGTTCCTGGTCGAGGTAACGGGCGACCGGCTCGCGCAGCATCGGGTCGGCGATCCAGTGGGCGGAATAGACCGGGGAGGGCAGGTAGCCGCGGGCGATCTTGTGCTGGCCCTGGGCCCCGGCCTCGACCCGGCTCAGGCCCAGGCGGATGGCGTGCTCGATGGCCTGATAGTAGCAGAGCTCGAAATGCAGGAACGGCCGCTCCTCCAGCGCGCCCCAGTTGCGGCCGTAGAGGCAGTCGTCGCCGATCAGGTTCAGGGCCCCGGCGATCCAGCGGCCGTCCCGCCGGGCCATGACCAGCAGCACCCGGTCGGCCATCCGCTCGCCGAGCATCGAGAAGAACCGCCGGTTCAGGTAGGGGCTGCCCCACTTGCGGGAGCCGGTGTCCAGGTAGAAGGCGTAGAAGGCGTCCCAGTGCTCTTCGGTCAGGTCCGCGCCGCTCAGGCCGACGATCTCCACCCCGTCCTGGGCGTCGCGTCGCTCCCGCCGGATCGTCTTGCGGCGGTTCGAGGACAGGGCGGCCAGGAAGTCGTCGAAGGTCGCATAGCCCTGGTTGGTCCAGTGGTACTGCTGGTCCTGCCGCGCCAGCAGGCCAGCCGTGGTCAGGAACCGCCAGTCGCGCTCCTCCGGAAAGGTGACGTGCAGGCCGGACGCGCCCAGCTTCTCGGCGACGGTCAGCGCCCCGCCCAGCAACATGTTGCGGCCCTCGGCCTGGTCGACGTCCGGCCGCACCAGCAGGCGAGGTCCGGTCACCGGCGAGAACGGCGAGGCGCACTGGAGCTTGGGATAATACCGCCCGCCGGCCCGCTCGTAGGCGTCGGCCCAGGACCAGTCGAAGACGTACTCCCCCTGGCTGTGGCTCTTCAGATAGAGCGGCATGACCGCGGCGATCTGACCCGCCTCGTCCTCGATCGACAGGTGGTGCGGGGCCCAGCCGGTGCGGTCCGTGGCGCAGCCGCTCTCCTCGCAGATATCGAGGAAGTCGTAGGCGACAAACGGGTTGCCCTCGCCGGCGCAGGCGGTCCAGGCGGCTTTCCCGATCTCGGCGATACGGCGGTGGATACGAACCGCCGGCTTCAGACTCACGCGCGAAAGCCCTCGAAGATGACGTTGTCGCAGTAGGGCTCCAGGCGCTCGCCGTCTTCCAGGGTGCGCACCGTCCAGGCGATGATGGGCATGCCCCGGCTGCGGAACACTTCGGCCCGCGGGCTGGGCAGCATGCGGGTATCGAGCGCCAGGAAATCGGGCCGGGCGATCTCGACGTGCTCGAGGTTGGCGAAGCTCCTGCGCATTTCCGGGGCCAGGTGACGGGCGTTGTCGTCGTTCCAGGCGTAGCTGTCGAGGCCGCGCAGGATCTGCGGATGATGGTCGGCGAACCAGGCGTGGCTGTAGGGATTGAAGCCGATGACACAGGTCGGGCCGTGGTGGTCGAGGAGCACCTCGCTGACCCGCTTCTCAAGCGGTCCGACCTCTCCGAACGGTGTCTTCAGCTCGATGTGGACCAGCGCCCTGCTGCCGATCTCCACCAGCGCCTCGGCCAGGGTCGGGATCGGCTCGTCGGTCCCCTTGAGGCGAAGATCGCGCAGATCGGCGAGGCTGCGATCCTTCACCTTGCCCGGGACGCCGCACATGCGGTCCAGGGTGTAGTCATGGAACACGACCGCCTCACCGTCGGCGGACAGATGGACATCCAGCTCAATGCCGTACCCGGCGGCGCAGGCCGCGTGAAAGGCGCCCAGGCTGTTCTCGGGCGGCCCATCCGGAGACCACAGGCCACGGTGCGCGACCGGCGGGCTGAACAGCAACTCCCAGGCCTGGCCGAATTCGGCCGGCTGCGGGCGCGGGTGGTGCTTCATGGCAGCAGCTCCACGACCGCATCCACCTCGACGGCGAAGTTGCGCGGCAGGCGATAGACCCCGACCGCCGAGCGGGCATGCCGGCCGGCTTCGCCGAACACCTCGACCATCAGGTCCGAGGCGCCGTTGATGATGCTGGGGATGTCGTAGAAGTCGGGCCCGGCCTGGACGAAGCCGCCGAGCTTGACGATCCTGACAACCTTGTCGAGATCGCCGGTCGCGGCCTTGATCTGGGCGATCAGGTTGATGCCGCAAAGCCGGGCGGCCCGAACGGCGGTCGCCGCATCGACGTCCTCGCCGACGATGCCGGTAATCCCGCCCGAGGCGTCCAGCGACACCTGGCCGGAAATGTGCAGCAGATTGCCCGACCGGACGAAGGGCACATAGTTGGCGATCGGGGCGACCGGGGCGGGCAGGGTGATGCCGGCGGCGGCCAAGCGTTGTTCGGCGTTTGACATGCGCCGCTTCTATCCCGCCACGGCCCCCGGCGGAAACGCAAAAGGCCCGGACCATTGCTGATCCGGGCCCTCACGTTCTGGTGACCAGAAGAAGCTTACTTCACCGACTGCAGCTTCTCGACGGTCGCGGTGACGCGTTCGTTGAGCGGCTTCATGCTGTCCTTGACGGCGGCGGCGACGGTTTCACCCATCTTGCCGACTTCGGCCATGTAGAGCTCCATGGCGCTCTTGGCCCAGGTGGTTTGCAGCTCGACGGCTTCCTGCACGCTCTTGGCGCCCGACAGCGCCTTGGCGGCGGCGACCTGGTTTTCAACGGCGGTCTTGGAATAGGCCATGTACTGGGCGCCCAGCGACTCGGCGCCCTTGGTGACGGCGGTCACCGAAGCGACGACGGCTTCCAGGTTCTTCTTGGAGTGGGCGTTCATCTCGTTCAGGCCGGCGAGATTCTTCTCGACCTGGTCCTTGAAGGCTTGGTTGCCGGCGACGGTGAACTGCTCGACGGTGGCTTTGAAGGTTTCGGCGGCGGCCATGGGAGGCTCCTTGAAATCGCTTGGCGGTGATCTGGATCGCCGAGGCATGGGGAGGTTCGGCGTAGCAGTGTTGTCCCATGCTGCACTGCAGCAGTCAACGAATTATTGTGCAGTGCACAATGACGCTTGTGTGACCGTGATTGCTGCCCAATCGGGCGATTGCGGCAAACTCGCTCAACAGGTGTTTACTTTGGCGTAAGGCGACAGTGTGCATGCTATGGTGCTAGTCGCCGCCGAAAGGGGGTGGCGTAACCCATTGATTCATCGACGGACGCAGCATGTACAAGCCCGCCCGCCGCGTAGTGTTCTCAGCGTTCGCCGCCGTCGCGATGGTTTTCGCGCCCATTGTCAACGGTCTGGCGACCGCCCAGGTTCCCTACGCTCAGCTTCAGTCGGCCCCGCGCGCCAACCCGGCCGCGCAACCCAAGTATGCCGCTGTCGTCGTGGACGCCAACTCTGGCGAGGTGCTTTACGCCAAGCGCGCCGACAGCCCGCGCTACCCCGCTTCCATCACCAAGGTGATGACCCTTTATCTCGCGTTCGAGGCGATCAACGAGGGACGGCTCAATCCGAGCGACCTGATCACCGTCTCGGCCAGGGCCGCCGCCCAGCCGCCGACCAAGCTCGGTCTGTCGGCGGGCGAGGTGATCACCGTCGACGACGCCATGAAGGCGCTGGCCGTGAAGTCCGCCAACGACATGGCCGTCGCCCTGGCCGAGCACATGGCCAATGGCTCGGAAGCCAAGTTCGCCGCCCTGATGACCCTGCGGGCCCAGGAACTGGGCATGCTGAACACCCGATTCGTGAATGCGTCGGGCCTTCCGGACAGCCGCCAGGTGTCCAGCGCCCGTGACATCGCCATCCTGTCCCGCGCCGTGATGCGCGACTATCCGCAGTACTACAGCCTGTTCAACCTGCGCTCCTTTACCTACCGGGGCATCACCATGAACAACCACAACCGGCTGCTGAACCGCATGCCGGGCGTGGATGGCCTCAAGACCGGATACACCAACGCCTCGGGCTACAACCTTGCCGCCTCCGGCGTGCAGGACGGCCGCCGTCTCATCGTCGTCATGCTCGGCGGCACCTCCAACGCCGCCCGCGACAACCATGTGCAGGAGCTGCTGACCACCGGGTTCGACGTCATGCGTCGCCGCGATCGTGGCGAGCGTATCCTGGTCGCCCAGAGCCTTTTCGAGCCGCCGCCGCCGCCCGCGCCTTTGCAGTATGACGTGGCGCAGGGCGACACCGACCTGCCGCGCGCCTACTTCGTCGCCGGTCCGGAAGTCGCGCAGGTGAAGGTCTCCAGCAGCATGGCTGAAGCCAAGAAGACCGCTTCCCCCAAGAAGGCTGCGGTGGTGAAGAAGCCGAAGGGCCAGTGGACGGTTCAGGCTGGCGCCTTCAAGAGCAAGGATCAGGCGAAGACCCAGCTGGGCTCGATCCAGAAGCGCTTCGGCAAGGTCTTCGACGACGCCGAAGGCGTGATCGGCAGCAAGGTCGATGGCTTCTTCCGCGTGCGTTTTACCGGTCTGACCGCTGACGACGCCCGGGCGGCCTGCAAGGCGCTCAGCGCCAAGCGGCAAACCTGCATGGTGGTCGCGCCCGGTCGCTGATTGCTCAAGCCACAATCCGTGGCTTGAAGGCCTGCTGATCGTTCCCGGACAGTCGCTGTTGCGCTACTGATCGCCCCTGGGGAGCGAGACATGCAGCACATCCTGATCGGCCTTGGCGGCATCCTGCTGCTTCTGGGGGTGGCTTTCGCCCTGTCCAGAGGGCGCAGCCGCATCAACCTGCGCATCGTCACCAGCGCCTTCGCCCTGCAGGCGGCCATCGCCGTCTTCGTCCTCTATCTGCCGGCCGGACGCGCCGCCATGGCGGCAACGGCGCAGGCCGTCGAGCGCCTGCTGGGCTACAGCAAGGTCGGCATCGAGATGGTGTTCGGCGGCCTGACCCAGGTGAACGGCGTCGCCAGCTTCGCCATCAACATCCTGCCGATCATCATCTTCTTCAGCGCCCTGGTCTCGATCCTCTACTATCTCGGGATCATGCAGCTGGTCGTGAAGTGGGGCGGCGGGGCGCTGCGCTGGCTGCTCGGCGTCGACCGGGTCGAGGGGCTGTACGCCGCCGCCAACGTCCTCGTCGGCCAGTCGGAATCGCCACTGGTTGTGCGGCGCTACCTGCGCGGCCTGACCGACGCCCAGATCTTCGCCCTGATGGTCACCGGCATGGCCGGGGTGGCCGGCTCGATCCTGGCCGCCTACGCCTCGATGGGCGCCGACCTGAAGTACCTGCTCGCCGCCGCCTTCATGTCTGCCCCTGGCGGTCTGCTGATGGCCAAGATCATCATGCCCGACGAGAAGGCTCCGCCACCCGCCGAGGCAGATGAGGACGTCCAGGCCGTCGCCGCCCTCACGCCCGAGCCGGAGGAAGAGGAGCGCGCCACCAACATCATCATGGCCGCCTTCAACGGCGCCCAGGATGGGGTGCAACTGGCCGTGGCGGTTGGCGCCATGCTGATCGTCTTCGTCGCCCTGATCGCGCTCGCCAACGGCATCCTTGGCGGCATCGGTGGCTGGTTCGGTCACCCTGACCTGAGCTTCCAGCAGATCCTCGGCTACGTCTTCGCCCCGGTCATGTTCATGCTCAACGTGCCCTGGGACGAGGCCCGCAAAGCCGGCGAGCTGTTCGGCGAAAAGCTGATCCTCAACGAGTTCGTCGCCTTCCTGCACTACAGCGAGGCCAAGGCGGCCTTGTCCCCCCATACCCAGGCGGTGGTCACCTTCGCCCTTTGCGGCTTTGCCAACATCAGCTCGATCGCCATCCAGATGGGCGTACTGGGCGGTCTGATCCCGGAGAAGCGGCCGACCATCGCCCGCCTTGGCTTTCTGGCGGTGCTGGCCGGTTCGCTGGCCAACCTGATGAGCGCGGCGATGGCGGGCCTTTTGCTGGCAAGCTGACCGATGACCGACCGCCAGCGCCTGTTCTTCGTCCGGGCCCTACATTCGGCCATCTATCTGGTGATGGCCTCCGCTTCGTTAGTGGTGCTGTTCGCCGGGATCACGGGGTGGACGGGCGACTGGCTCTGGGTAGCGCTTGGGCTGGTCGGGATCGAGAGCCTGGTCTTTGCCGCCTTCGGCTTCAAATGCCCTCTGACAGCCGTTGCCGTTCGCTACGGCGCATCGATCGACGGCGCCGCCTTCGACACCTTCCTGCCCGACAGGATCACCCGCCATACCTTCCGGATTTTTGGACCGATCATTGTGATCGGCATCGTCCTTCTGGCGGCGCGGTGGGCGATTTCAGCCCTGTAGCGGTCAGGGCAAAAGGCCCAGCCGCTTGCCGACAATCCGGTCCATCGTCCGGCGCGGCAGAATTTCGGTCATCAGCACCTCGAACGGCGTCGGCGACACCACATAGCGGTGCTTGGGCTTCACCGCTGTCAGCCCCTTGAAGATCGCGTCGCCGATGGCGGCCGGCGGCAGGCCGTTCTTGCCCAGGGTCAGCATGTAGCCCTTGATCCGTTCCAGCGCCGGCCCGAAGACGGTCGCGGCGTAGGGGCCGGTATCGACCTCGTCGGCCTTGGCCCAGATCGGGGTCGCCACAGCGCCCGGGGCCACGATGATCACATCGATGCCGTGGATCAGCAGCTCACGGCGCAGGGCTTCCGACAGGCCCTCGAGGGCGAACTTGGAGGCGCTGTAGGGGCCCATGAACGGCGAGGCGTTTCGGCCGCCGACCGAACTGATGTTGACGATCCTGCCCTTGGGCCCGGTCAGGCCCGGCTCAGCTCCGAGCAGGGGGGCGAAGGCCTGGGTGGCGATGACCACGCCGGTGACATTGACCTCCATCTGCTGGCGGAAATCGTCGATGGGGAGGTGGAGCAGGGGGCCGGCCACCGCAATGCCGGCGTTGTTGACGAGGCCCGCCAGGGTCTGGCCGTTCAGCGCCTTGCGCACGGTCTCGGCCGCCGCCTGGGCGCCCGCCGCGTCGGTCACATCGAAGATCAGCGGCGTGAAGGCGTCGCCGAATTCCTGCTTCAGCCGGTCGGCGTCGGCCTGTTTGCGGACGCTGCCGAAGACATGGAAGCCGTTGGCCGCCAGCACCTGGACCGCGCCATGGCCGATGCCGGTGGAGACGCCGGTGACGACGACGCTGCGTTTCATGGATTTACCCCTCGACTGAACCCCGATCAGTCAATTGGGTCTCAACGCCCCCCGAGGCAAGGCGCCAAAGAAAAAGGCCGGGCGAAAACTTCCGCCCGGCCTCAATCCCAAATTTTACCCGGGCCTTATTCGGCCAGGGCCGGTTCCTCGATCTCCGGCGCGCCAGGCTCGCGAGCCTTGGGTGTGTCGATCTCGAACTCGAAGGCGATCTTGCCGTCCTTGAGCACGACCTTGACGTGGCCGCCCTTGGACAGCTTGCCGAACAGGATGTCGTCGGCCAGCGGCTTCTTGATGTGCTCCTGGATGACCCGGGCCAGTGGCCGCGCCCCATAGAGTTCGTCGAAGCCGTTCTTGGCCAGCCAGTCGGCCGCCTCGTCGGTGGTTTCGATGGTGATGTTGCGATCGGCGAGCTGGGCTTCCAGCTGCAGAACGAACTTCTGGACCACCTGGCGGATGATGTCCTGGGTCAGCGGCTTGAAGGCCACGACGGCGTCCAGACGGTTGCGGAACTCCGGCGTGAACAGGCGTTTCAGCGCCTCTTCCTGCTCACCGTCATTGCGCCCACGGCCAAAGCCGATGGTGTTCTTCTGGGCGTCGGAGGCCCCCGCGTTGGTGGTCATGATCAGGACCACGTTGCGGAAATCGACCTTCTTGCCGTTCGAGTCCGTCAGCGTGCCGTTGTCCATCACCTGCAGCAGGATGTTGTAGACGTCCTGGTGCGCCTTCTCGATTTCGTCGAGCAGGACCACGGCATGCGGATGCTGGTCGACAGCGTCGGTCAGCTGTCCGCCCTGATCGTAGCCGACATAGCCGGGAGGAGCCCCGATCAGGCGGCTGACGGTGTGGCGTTCCATGTATTCCGACATGTCGAAGCGCAGCAGCTCGATGCCCAGCGTAGAGGCCAGCTGCCGTGCGGCTTCGGTCTTGCCGACGCCGGTCGGGCCGCTGAACAGGTAGCTGCCGATCGGCTTGTTGGCGTCGCGCAGCCCGGCCCGGGCCATCTTCATGGCCGAGCTGAGCTGCTTGATCGCCTCTTCCTGACCGAAGACGGCCCGCTTCAGGTCCGTTTCCAGTTCCTTCAGCGCCTCGGTGTCGGTCTTGGAAACCGACTTCGGCGGGATGCGGGCGATCTTGGCGACGACCGCTTCGATCTCCTTCACGCCGATGACCTTCTTCCGCTTGCCCTCGGGCAGCAGCATCTGGCCGGCGCCCGCCTCGTCGATCACGTCGATCGCCTTGTCGGGCAGCTTTCGGTCGGTGATGTACTTGGCCGACAGGTCCACCGCCGTCTTGATGGCGTCGTTGGTGTACTTCAGCTTGTGGAACTCTTCGTAGTACACCTTCAGACCCTTCAGGATCTTGATGGTGTCGTCGATCGTCGGCTCGTTGACATCGATCTTCTGGAAGCGCCGGACCAGGGCGCGATCCTTCTCGAAGTGCTGCCGGAATTCCTTGTAGGTCGTCGAGCCCATGCAGCGCAGGCTGCCCGAGGCCAGGGCCGGCTTGAGCAGGTTTGAGGCGTCCATCGCCCCGCCACTGGTCGCGCCGGCGCCGATCACCGTGTGGATCTCGTCGACGAACAGGATGGCGTTGGGGTGGTTCTCCAGTTCCTTGATGACCTGCTTGATCCGCTCCTCGAAGTCGCCGCGATAGCGGGTTCCGGCCAGCAGCGCGCCCATGTCGAGCGAGAAAATGGTGGCGCCTTCAAGCACCTCCGGCACTTCGTGGTTGATGATCTTGCGGGCCAGGCCCTCGGCGATGGCGGTCTTGCCGACGCCCGGGTCCCCGACCAGCAGCGGGTTGTTCTTGGTCCGCCGGCAGAGGATCTGGATACAGCGCTCGACCTCGGCCAGCCGCCCGATCAGGGGATCAACCTTGCCCAGCCGCGCCTTCTCGTTGAGATCGACGCAGTAGGCTTCCAGCGCCTCGCCGCCCGTCTTGGCGTTGGGCTTGCCGCCGTTCTCTTCCTCATCGGTCGCGCCCTTGACGGTCTTGGGCTCGGAAGCCCCGGCTTTCTTGGCGATGCCGTGGGCGATGTAGTTGACCGCGTCATACCGCGTCATGTCCTGCTCCTGCAGGAAGTAGGCGGCATGGCTCTCGCGCTCGCTGAACACGGCGACCAGCACATTGGCGCCGGTCACGTCGTCGCGGCCGGAGGATTGCACATGGATCACCGCACGCTGAATGACGCGCTGGAAACCGGCCGTCGGCTTGGCTTCCTCGCCGTCGTCCACGATCAGGGCGCGGAGTTCGGTGTCGATGTAGTTGACGAGAGTCTTCTTCAGCTCCGCGAGATCGACATCGCAGGCCTTCATCACCCCGGCGGCGTCCTCGTCGTCGGCGAGGCTGAGCAGCAGGTGCTCCAGGGTGGCGTACTCATGCTTTCGCTGGTTGGCGTAAGCGACTGCGCGGTGAAGTGTTTCTTCGAGATTGCGCGAAAACGAGGGCAAAGGTGGCTCCTCTAATCCTTTTCCATGGTGCACTGCAGCGGGTGCTGATGCCGTCTGGCTGCGTCGATTACCTGGGCGACTTTTGTCTCGGCCACTTCGTAGGTGAAGACACCGCAGACCCCCACGCCGTTCTGGTGCACATGAAGCATGATCCGGGTCGCATCTTCGCGCGACTTGTTGAAAAAACGCTCAAGCACGTAAACGACGAACTCCATCGGTGTGTAGTCGTCGTTCAGAATCAGGACGCGGTACAGCGAAGGCTTAGCGGTCTTGGCCTTGGTCTGTGTGACCACCGCCGTTCCCGATCCACCTGGACCCGCACCCGTGCCTGACTTCCGTTCAGCCATACCGACCTTCGACTCGTGAAGCGGTCCGCCAGGGCGGCCGCCGTTCTTGCTGATTAGATATGGAAACATCAGCTCATTGGAAGGGGCGTGATGCGACCTGCGACGCTTTGGGTGCGCCGCTGACCTAATCGACCAGCCAACGCGTAGGGTTTCCGTGGTGATCCACGTCGACGTGCGGTTGCCTAAGTCCGTCCGTCGATATGGTAAGCGCTGCTGGCTTTTGGAAGTCCTGCCACGCCAGATTGGCCGACACAGAGGGGGCGGGACGCAGGCCAGCAACGGTATCGATCAAGGCGGCCTCGCTCACGGCGTTTTGAGGGCGCTGCGGCATGAACGACGCCATAGCCGGCCAGCGCCCCGGTCCATCCTCAGCGCTGGATATTCGACCCATTGGAAGCTGCCAGCCCTTTTCGGGACCGATGCGGAGCGTTCGTCTTCCCACCGTACCGACGACGGAGCCCAGGCATGCCCTCCGCAGGGTTAGTCTCTTGTCACCTTCAACGCCCGTCCCGTCACCAGCGCCCCCTTGCCGAATTTCGCCTCCATCCGGTCCATCGCCGTCTCATGGCTGAGCGCCCGTTTCTCGTCGCCGCCGAAGAAGTCGTCGCCCGACGCCCCCGCCTCCTCGAAGTCCGACAATCCCGCCCCGATCAGCCGGTACAGCGTCCCGTCCGTTTCGTTCGCCAGCAGCTCGCGCACAACGTTGAAGAGCGTCCGGGCCGTTTGGGTCGGGGCGGGCAGGGTGCGCCGACGGGTGATGATCTTGAAATCGGTGCGCCGCAGTTTCAGCACCGCCACCCGCCCGGTGATGCCCTCCTTGCGCAGTTGCCGCGCCACCTTCTCGCAGAGCGGCCAGAGGATGTTCTCCAGGGTCTCGCGGTCCGAATAGTCGTCGTTGAACGTCGTCTCGGCGCTGATCGTCTTGCGGCCTTCGCGCGGGTTGACCACGCGGGCGTCCTGGCCGTTGGCCAGCTTGTGCAAGCTCATGCCATGAGTGCCGAACTCGGTCGCCAGGTCCTTGAGTTCGGCCCGCGCCAGGTCGCCGACGGTGCGGTACCCGGCCTTCTCCAGGGTCGCTGCGAACACCGGCCCGACGCCGGGCAGGATACGCACCGATTTCTGCGCCAGCACGGACGCCGCCTCGGCTCCCAGCACCGAAAATCCGCGCGGCTTGTCCAGCTCCGAGGCGATCTTGGCCAGGAACTTGTTCGGCGCCAGGCCGATGGACACCGTGATCCCGACCTCGGCCTCGATCCGCGCCTGCAGCCGCGCAAGGGTCAGGGCAGGGGGCATGCCGTGCAGCCGCTCGGTCCCTGACAGATCGATCCAGCACTCGTCGAGCGACAGGGTCTGCACCAGCGGCGTCAGGTCCCGGATCATCTCCATGATCCGCTGGCTCTCGGGCACATACTTGCTGAAGTCGGGCTTCAGGATCACCGCCTGCGGGCACAGCTTACGGGCCGTGAACATCGGCATGGCCGACCGAACCCCGCTCATCCGGGCGATATAGCAACAGGTCGAGACCACCCCCCGCACACCGCCGCCGATGATCACCGGCACATCCCGCAACTCCGGCCGGTCGCGCTTCTCGACCGAGGCGTAGAAGGCGTCACAGTCCATGTGGGCGATGCTCAGGGTCGCCAGTTCATCATGCGCCACCATCCGCGGCGACCCGCAGGCCGGACAGCGGCGCGGGGCCGTGTCTCCGGTCCAGAAGCAGTCGCGGCAAAAGGCCTTCATGGCCGGTCAGTACCATATTCCCGACCTTCCGGTCGCCGCCCCAGGGCGGACTGAAGGGCCGCGACAATTTTACCCGGTAGAAATTATCGCGGCTTTCGGACTCGTACGGCCAGGCCACCCTGCGCGGTAGGTCGGGCCGGGCGCAAACCGGGCTAAATTCCCCGCCGTTCGACCACTTTCAGACCTACGCCCCGACCTACATCGGCAGCGGTTTGACCCACGCAAAGCCCACGCCCGCCGGGACTTACGGGGCCAGGGCGATAACGCCGCCTGTTTTGTAGCCATGCTACAATAGAGCCGCTTCGATAGTGGCTACTCTGCCGGCCAAAGCCAGGCCGCGCCGCGCACCCCCGACGAATCCCCATGCGCCGCCCGACGGATCGGGGTCTCGAAGGTGTCCGAGAACACATGATGACCGGTCAACCCCGGCAGCCGCTCGTACAGCTCGTCAATGTTCGACATGCCGCCGCCCAGCACGATGACGTCCGGATCGATGATGTCGCAGACCACGGCCAGGCCCCGGCCCAGCCGATCGATGTAGCGGTCGAGCACCAGGGCGGCGGCTGGAACGCCCGCCCGGGCCTTGGCGACAATCTCCGGCCCTTCGAGGGCCTGGCCCGTCTCGGCCCGATAGTCCTCGAGGAAGGCCGTCCCGCTGATCCAGGTCTCCAGACAGTTCACGCGGCCGCACCAGCATGTGTGAGCCGCGTGCTCCTCGGAAGTGGGCCAGGGCAGGGGCGTGTGGCCGAACTCGCCCGAGAAGCCGGAGGCGCCGGGCCAGTCCTGACCGCCCAGCCAGACCCCGGCCCCGCAACCAGTGCCGATGATCACCCCGAAGGCGACCTTGGCGCCGACCGCCGCCCCGTCGACGGCTTCGGAAATGATCAGGCAGTCGGCGTCGTTGCGCAGCCGGACCGGACGGCCCAGCACCCGGGCCATGTCGGTCTCCAGCGGCGCATCGTTCAGCCAATAGCTGTTGGCGTTGCGCACCAGACCGGTGGCCGGCGAGATCGAGCCGGGGATGCCGACCCCGATCCGCTCGAATCGCTGACCCACCTCCGCCTCCACCGCCTCGACCACCTGCCGCGTTACATCGAGCGAGGCCTCGTAGACCCGGGGGTTAGGCAGACGGATACGCGACACGAAGCGGCCTTCGCCATCCAGGGCGGCCGCCTCGATCTTGGTGCCGCCGAAGTCCACGCCGAGTCTGAGCATGCGACGATATCCGTCGAAGATCGTCGCGCAGGCAAGGCTTGCCTGACCGTGCGGCACCGCTTCTAGATCGCGGCAAACACATTGTGGAGAAACGCACATGGCCCAGGGCCCCCTGTCCGGTCTGAAGATCGTCGAGTTCGCCGGAATCGGTCCGGGACCGTTCTGCGGCATGCTGCTGTCGGACCTGGGCGCCGACGTCGTGCGCATCGACCGCAAGGGCGCCGGTCGCGGTTCGCCCGCTGACATCACCGCGCGTGGCCGCCGCTCGGTGGCCCTGGATCTCAAGAACCCGGACGCCATCGAGACCTGCCTCAAGCTGATGGAGGAGGCCGACGGCATCATCGAGGGCTTCCGTCCCGGCGTCATGGAGCGCCTTGGCCTCGGCCCGGACGTCGCTCTGAAGCGCAACCCCAAGCTCGTCTACGGCCGCATGACCGGCTGGGGCCAGTTCGGTCCCTACGCCAAGGCGGCCGGCCACGACATGAACTACATCGCCATCACTGGCGCCCTGCACGCCATCGGTACGGATGAGAAGCCGATCCCGCCGCTCAACCTGGTCGGTGACTTCGGCGGCGGCGCCCTCTACCTGGCGTTCGGCCTGCTGGCCGGGGTGATCCACGCCCGCAGCACCGGTGAAGGCCAGGTCATCGACTGCGCGATGAGCGATGGCGCGGCCTCGCTGATGGCCATGTTCTACGGCTTCAAGGCCATGGGCGCCTGGCAGGAAACCCGCCGCTCCAACCTGCTCGACGGCGGGGCCCACTTCTACGACACCTATCAGTGCGCCGACGGCAAGTGGATCTCGATCGGGTCTATCGAGCCGCAGTTCTACGCCCTGCTGCTGGAAAAGACCGGCATCACCGACCCGGCCTTCCAGAACCAGATGGACCGCTCGGCCTGGCCCGAGCTGACCCAGAAGCTGGCCGACGTCCTCAAGACCAAGACCCAGGCAGAGTGGTGCGAGATCATGGACGCCACGGACATCTGCTTCGCCCCCATCCTCGACCTGGATGAGGCCCCCAAGCACGCGCACAACGTCGCGCGTGAGACGTTCGTCACCGTCGAGGGCGTGATCCAGCCGGCGCCGGCTCCCCGATTCTCGGCCACCCCGGGAAAGATCCAGGCTCCGCCGCCGAAGATCGGTGCGCATAACGAAGCCGCGTTGACCGACTGGGGATTCTCGGCTGACGCCATCAAGGCGTTGCAGGATTCAGGGGCTCTGTAGGCGGGGGCCCCGTGTCAGTCCTGCAAAGAGTCTGACACTGAGCCGACGCCTTCCATTCAGCCGCGGTTCAGCCGCGCGCCTCTAGTTTGGCATCGTGACTGGAGGCGCCGCGCTCTCCCGTCCCTCGAAAGCGGCGCCGAAGGGCATGCAGGACGAAGGCAAGATCATCCTGGAGGCGCGCCGCACGGTTATCCGGGCGGCGCGCCGTCTTGTATTGCGCAGCGCAGCAACTGCGGGCAGGTTCCCGCGATGACAGACCCCCGCGCCCGGTTCGCGCTGCTTTCCCGTTGGCGAGACCTCGATCCGGCCCACTGGGTGCGGCTGACGGTCAGTGTCGCGGGCAAGTCGCTGTCGCGGCTGTGGGGCCGGGACGTCATGCTCTACGTCGGCGGGGTCAGCTTCTGGGCCATGCTGGCGGCCTTTCCCGCCATCGCCATCGGCATGGGCCTGTTCGGCCTGTTGATGGACCCCGACAAGATCGCCCAGCGCGCCGAGTCGCTGACCGGCCTGATGCCGCCCGGCGCCCAGCACCTGTTCGAGAGCGAACTGGTTCGCCTGGCCCATGCGCCGCTGCAGGCCGTGTCGGCCCAGAGCGCCCTGGCCATCATCATCGGCGGCTACGCCGCCCATCGGGGATTCAAGGCCCTGCTGGCCGGTCTCTCCTTCATCCATGACGAGGAGAACCAGCGCGGTTTCTGGACCTTCAACTTCATGGCCCTGATCGTGCTGATCTGCGCCTTCGTGCTGATGGGCGTCGTCTCGGCCATGTTCCTGATGCTCAGGCTGATGGGAGCGGCGCTGAACCTCAAACCTCTGGCCGGAACCGTCTTCCTCAGCGAATGGACCTGGACCAGCCTGGGCATCACCCTGGCGATGACCCTGATCTACCGCTACGCCATGTCTCGTGAGCCCGTCGTCTGGCGCGCCTCGATCATCGGCGGCATGGCCGCTGCGGCCCTGGCGGTCGGCGCCAGCTGGGCCTCGGCCTTCTACGTCGAACAGATCGCCCACCTGGGCGCGACCTACGGCTCGGTCTCCGCCGTGGTCGTCTTCCTCATCTGGCTCAGCTGGAACGTCAACGTCGTCTTCCTGGGCGGCGCCATCGCCACGGAGGTCGAACTGGCGATCGCCCAGCCGACCTTGGATTTCGAAGACGCGCCGCTGATCTAGACGCCCGTTCCTGCCGGGATTGTTCGAAACAGTCGCTGGGGAGGCGGTCAGGTCTTGCGGATGAGAAAGCTCACGGCGCCGTCCGCCGCGACCTGTTCCATCACCTGGTGTCCGCCCTGGGCAGCGAAGTGCGGCACGTCCACTTTCGCCATCGGATCGTCGGCGATCAGCCGCACCATCGCTCCGGCGTCCAGCCCTTCCAGCGCCTTGCGCAGCTTCAAGGTCGGCACCGGGCAGCGATGGCCTCGGGCGTCGATCAACAGGGGCTCCTGGCTCATCGCATCCCGATAGCGCGCACGCGAAACTGCCGCTAGGGTCCGCGCCTCAAATGTGTTCAGGGGGCGTCATGCTTCGGGGTCTGGTTGCAGCGCTGGTCAGCGCGTCTTTCATCGTCACGCCGGCCTTCGCGGCCCCGCCCAGGAAGGCTGACCCCGCCAAGTGGGACGTCAACGCCCCGCCCGGTCCCTTCAAGGACGTGCCCATCGACACCACCACCGGCACCTGGATGAGCGTCGACGTCAGTCCCGACGGCAAGGAGGTGCTCTTCGATCTGCTGGGAGACCTCTATACGATCCCGATCGGCGGCGGCGAGGCCAGGTCCCTGACCAGCGGCGTCGCCTGGGACATGCAGGCCCGCTATTCGCCCAACGGCCGCTGGATCGCCTTCACCTCGGACCGCGGCGGCGGCGACAACATCTGGGTGATGAACCGAGACGGCTCGGACATGCGCGCCGTCTCGAAAGAGACCTTCCGCCTGCTCAGCCAGCCGGCCTGGTCGCCCGACTCCGAGTACGTCGTTGGCCGCAAGCACTTCACCTCCGGCCGTTCGCTGGGCGCCGGCGAGATGTGGCTCTACCATCGCTCGGGCGGCGACGGCCTTCAACTGACCAGGAAGCGCACCGAACAGAAGGACACCGGCGAGCCGGCCTTCAGCCCCGAC
>JBILYE010000035.1:0-20664 GCA_044377925.1 Caulobacter sp.
GATGCGGCGCAGCTGACCCTGACCCTGGCGCAGGAGAAGGCGCGGGACGCTGCCTTCGGCCGCCTGATGACTGCCCTGCTGGTGCAGGCGGATCCCGGCGCGCCGTCGGTTCGCACTGGTCTGGAAAGCGCGTTGTCGCGTCGGCTGGGGCTGGCCCTGCCGTCGCCGGCGCCCGTCCCGGCGCTGATCGACGCTACCGGTCTGGACGCCCTGCTGCAGGCTGGACCGCCCGGCGACCTGTTTGCCGCCGCCCTGGGCGAAGCCCTGGACGGGGCCGGCCGGGACGCCTTGTTCGCCGCACCCGGAAAATCGACCGCCGCCCCTGGCCGGCTGGCCGCGCTGCAAATGGCGGCCGACCGTGGCCTGGCCGGGGAAACCGCCCTGATCGCCCTGGCTATCGCCCAGGAGGCCCCGAAGACGGGGCTTCTCGCTCACGACCGCGCCGCGATCATCCGGGCGCTCGCAAAGGTGGGCCTGAGGCAGGACGCCCGCGCCTTGGCCTTCGAAGGCCTGGCGCAGCCGTGAGTGACCCGAGAGAGGGAGGGGGCTGGCCCGAGGCCTTTCTTGAAATGATGGCGGCCGAGCGCGGCGCCGCGCGAAACACCCTGACCGCCTACGGCAAGGACCTGGAGGACGTCGCCGACTTCCTGGCCAAGCGGGGCAAGGGCTTCGCCGACGCCACGGCTGAGGACATCGAGGCCTGGTTCGTCGACCTGTCCGATCGGGGCCTCAGCGCCTCGACGGCGGCGAGGCGTCGTGCGGCGGTCCGGCAGTTCTATCGCTTCGTGCTCGGCGAGGGCTGGCGGACGGACGATCCCTCGCGACGGGTTGAGGCGCCGAAACAGGGCCGGCCGCTGCCCAAGGTGCTGACGCGGGACGAGGTCGACCGGCTACTGACAGCCGCCTCGGCACGCGACGGGGGACAGGGCCTGCGCCTGACGTGCCTGATCGAGCTGACCTACGCCTCGGGCCTGCGGGTCAGCGAGCTTGTCGGCCTGCCGATGGCTGCCCTGGCGCGGGACCCGGCCTACCTGATCGTCAAGGGCAAGGGCGGCAAGGAGCGGTTGGCGCCCCTGAACGGCGCAGCGCGGGACGCGGTGAAGGCCTGGCTGGCGGTGCGCGGGACCTTCCTGCCTCGAACTTCCTTGGAGGGGGGCGTCAAGGAAAGCCCCTGGCTGTTCCCCTCGCGCGGCAAGACCGGCCGGCTGACGCCCCGGCGGTTCTCGCAACTGCTCGAAGAGGCTGCCATCGCAGCCGGCATCGACCCGGCCCGGGTCAGCCCCCACGTCCTGCGCCACGCCTTCGCCACCCATCTGCTGGAGGGCGGCGCGGATTTGCGAGTGGTGCAGACCCTGCTCGGCCACAGCGACATCGCCACCACCCAGATCTACACCCATGTGGCCGGCGACCGCCTCAAGCAGGTGGTCGAGAGCAAGCATCCGCTGGGCAGGAAGCGCTAGGCGGACCTGTAGCGTGGCCCGATCCGCACCCGGGCCATCCAGAAGACCAGGGCGACCAGCACCAGCAGCGGCGGCAGGTAGAGGTGGTCGCCGCGCAGGGAGGCTGGAATGGTGTCCGCCTGGCCCAGGAAATAGGAGCCGGCGGCGATGAACAGCGCCAGGCACATCCGCCAGAGATGACGCGAAACGCGCCCCGCGCCGGTCAGCCCGCCGCGCCGCAGGGTCCAGATGTCGAGGCCGGCCGACATCGTCGCCAGGCCGCCGAACACCAGGAACAGGACCGGCGAGGCCGAGAAGTCCGGATCGCCGTCGTACAGCAGGCCTGGAAACGCCGCGACCAGGCCGCCGATCGTCAGGCCACCGGCCGCGATCAGCGCCGCCGCCCAGGGTGCGATGCGCTCGATCCTGCCTACCGTTCCCGGCCGCGTCTTGACCACGCCCCAGGCGGTGGCCACCAGATAGAGGGTGAAGGCGGCGGCCAGGGTGTTGACCTTCTCGACCCTCATGCTGGCCATCACGAAGGCGATGCTGGCCATCACCAGCATGGCGACAAAGAACACCGTTCCCGCCTTGCGATGCAGCCAGCGGCCCTTGGGGGCCAGCAGGGAGATCGGCCCGGCGATCAGCGAGACGGCGCCGCCGGTGACGTGAACCAGGGCGGTCGGGGATAATTCGAGCACGGAGAGGAAGTCTTTCCTGTTTGTCACTTGGAGGCTGGACGATTGACGTTCAGCCTCTCCGGATGAGAGCCGCCAGACCATGACGCCTGACGCCAAACACATGACCGACGGTTGCAGCGCGCCCGTGGCTGCGGGCCCGACGGTGGCCGTCGGCATGCTGCAGGGGCTGATCGGCTACGCCGTCTCGCGCGGCGCCGACCGCGAGGCTCTTCTGGCGTCGGCGGGGCTGGAAGAGTCTGACCTCTCCGATCATGACGCGCGCCTGCCCATGCGCCGCTACGAAGAGATCATGGCCGCCGGCAAGCTGGCGATCGGCGATGGCGCCCTGGCCCTGCGCTATGCCGAAGCGGTCGACATGTCGGAGCTGTCCCTGGTCGGGCTGATCACCCACGCGTCAGAAACGATGATGCATGCCTTCCTGCAACTGAACCGTTTCGGTCGGCTGGTCGTCGAGGTCGATGGCGTGGGCGAGGGGGACCGGTTCTCGATCGTCCAGCGTGGCGGCGAGACCTGGATGGTCGACAACCGCGCCCGGCCGAACGATTTTCCCGAGCTGACAGAGACCACCTTCGTGCGGCTGGCGGTCGGCCCGCGCCGCTTCCTGCCCAGGCCGATGGTCACCGCCGTGCAGGTCACCCATCCCCGGCCGCCGCACGCGGCAGAGTACGACCGCATCTTCCAGGTCCCGGTCACCTTCAGCGCCGACTGGAACGCCGTGCGGCTCGACATGACTCTTGCCGACCATCCGGTGGCCCTGCTGCCGCGCTTCGCCTTCGGCCCCTTGAGCGACCGGGCCGAGGCCCTGCTTCAGAGCCTGGAAGGCGCCCGCACGGTCCGTGGCCGGGTCGAGGCCTTTTTGATCCCGATCCTGCATACCGGAGAGGTCGGGGTGGAGCAGATCGCCACTGGCCTGGGCATGAGCCGCCAGACCCTGTTTCGTCGGCTGAAGGCCGAAGGCGCTACCTTCGAGGCGGTGCTCGATGATCTGCGCCGCCGCCTGGCGACCGACTACCTGTCGGCCCGCAAGGTGTCGGTCAACGAGACGGCCTACCTGGTCGGCTTCTCGGAGGCGGCGTCTTTCTCCCGGGCCTTCAAGCGCTGGACCGGCCGCTCGCCGCGTGAGGTAAGGTACGGCGGTTTAACGGGGGCTCAATGAACAGGATCGGTCTTTTGCTTGCCGCCCTGGCGGTGCCTCTACTGCTGGCGGTCCCGGCAACTGCGGGCGAAAAGTACGCAGACGACTGCACCCTCTCGGAACGCGACGCCCCGACCCTCGACCGCGCCAAACTGCCCGACGCCCGGTTCCGCATGGCCGAGTCCGAGATCGGTTTCGAGCGCCGCGAGAACGGAGAGAAAGTCACCCTCAAGCGCCGCCATGGCCAGAAGACGGCGACACTAGCGAGCGGCGTAAAGCTGTCCGTCACCCAGGGCGGCTGCGAAGACTATTCGAACCACTATGTGTTCGTGGTGATCGGCGATCGGACGCGCCTCAGCGACACCCGCCATTGGCTGACCCGGGCCAGCGCCCTGATCGCCGAGGTAGCGCCGGCGAACAGAGATGGCTTTGTCCGCCTTCCCCAGCTCAGTCGGGTCCTGGCCCGCGAGGCGGCAACCTCGCGCGTCGATCTGATCGATGGCCTTGAGGGGCAGCTGGATGAGTCCCACCGTTACGTCGCGACCGTGACCCGTCGCGGCGAGAGAACCCTTCTGCGGGTAAGCTACATCATCCGCCTCTAGCCGACCCGTCCTTGACGCCCCGCACCTCCCGCCGCAAACAGCCTCTCGCAACTGCGAAGGGGACAGCGCCATGAAGACGCCGCGTGGATTTTTCAAACCGCTGGCCATCGGCGCCCCGACCCCGCCGCGCGAGCTGCCCGTTCAGGTCGAGCGGATGATCCACTTCGTGCCGCCGCACCTCGACAAGGTGCGCGCCAAGGTCCCGGAGATGGCCAAACAGGCCGACGTCATCCTCGGCAACCTGGAAGACGCCATCCCCGCCGACCAGAAGGACGCCGCCCGCGCCGGCTTCATCCAGCTTGCCAACGAAACGGACTTCGCCGCCCTCGGCGTCGGCCTCTGGACCCGCATCAACTGCCTCAACAGCCCCTGGCATTTCGACGACGTCACCCAAATCGTCGAAGGCGTCGGCGACCGGCTCGACGTCATGATGATCCCCAAGGTCGAGGGGCCCTGGGACATCCATTACATGGACCAGTTCCTGGCCATCCTTGAGGCCCGCCATGGCCTCAAGAAGCCCATCCTGCTGCACGCCATCCTCGAGACGGCGGAGGGCGTGAACAACGTCGAGGCCATCTGCGCCGCCTCGCCCCGTATGCACGGCATCAGCCTGGGCCCCGCCGACCTCGCCGCCAGCCGCGGCATGAAGACCACCCGGGTCGGCGGCGGCCATCCCTTCTACAAGGTGATCGAGGATCCCCGCGCCGACGGCGCCGCCCGCGTCGCCGCCCAGCAGGACATCTGGCACTACACCTTTGCGAAGATGGTCGACGCCTGCGCCGCCCACGGCATCAAGGCCTTCTACGGCCCCTTCGGCGCCATCGACGATCCGGAAGCCTGCGAACAGCAGTTCCGCAACGCCTTCCTGCTCGGCTGCGCCGGCGCCTGGTCGCTGCACCCCAGCCAGATCGACATCGCCAAGCGCGTCTTCAGCCCCGACCCCGACGAAGTGAAGTTCGCGGTGCGCATTCTGGACGCCATGCCGGACGGCACGGGCGTGGTCATGCTGGACGGCAAGATGCAGGACGACGCCACCTGGAAGCAGGCCAAGGTGATGGTCGATTGCGCGCGGCAGATCGCGGGGCGGGATCCGGCGTTCAAGGACCTCTACGGGTTCTGATCCGTTCGGACGGCGCCACCGCAAGCTGTGGATGCGCCGTGATTTTCGCCCTTTGCGGGCGGAGGCCATTGGAGGCCCTGGTTAACGACTGTGGCGGATTGTCGCACATATCCGGTCCGGCGCCCGGGGTTTGACCAACAAAACTCTGGTTTTTCAACTCGGCCTTCGGAAACAGGGCGCGAACGCCCACTCGCCCGCCAAGCGACGCCCCCTATCGCCCTTCCCGAGCGGCGCTAGGGTTGTTCGAATGCGAGGGGGCGAGCATCCGATTGCCAAGCTTCAGGCCTTGTTTTTTGCACTGCCGACGACGGCCGGACTGCCCTAGCGCTCGAAATCCACATCTCTGGGATACTTCAAATGGCTGACATCGTCGGTGACAACGATCCGAACACCCTGCCCGGCACGCCGAACGATGACACCATCACCGGTCTGGGCGGCAATGACACCCTTCAGGGGCAGGATGGCGACGACACGCTGAACGGCGGCGCCGGCAGCGATGTCCTCGACGGCGGCAATGGCACGGACACCGCCACCTATGTCGACTCCACCGAGGGCGTCACGGGCAGCGTCTTCAATGTGCAAACGCTCTCGGGCAGCGATATCGACACCCTGATCAGCATCGAGAACCTGATCGGCTCAGAGTTCAACGACCAGCTGGTCGGCGGCACGGGCGCCAACACCCTGGAGGGTCGTGGCGGTCAGGACATCCTCATCGGCCAGAACGGCGACGACATCCTGCGCGGCGGCGACGGCCACGACATCCTGCGCGGCCGCAATGACAATGACCTTCTCTACGGCGACGCGGGCGACGACTTCCTGCAGGGCGGGGAAGGCAACGACCTGATGGACGGCGGCGACGGCAATGACCGCGCCAACTTCTTCCTCAGCCTGCCGACCGACGCCCAGGTCGGCGCGACCGTCGACCTGACCATCGAGGGCGTGGCTCAGGACACCGGCCATGGCATGGATACCCTGGTCAGCATCGAGCACGTCTCGGGCACCACCTTCGCCGACACCTTCACCGGCAATGCCGGCGCCAACTGGCTTTGGGGTCAGGGCGGCGGCGACACCCTCAGCGGCGGCGACGGCAACGACCTGATCGAGATCGGGTCGACCGGTTCGAACATCGTCTCCGGCGGTAACGGGACCGACACCCTCTCGTTCTTCAACAACAACGACTTCACCAGCGGCATCGTCGCCTCCCTTCTGCTCCAGGGCTCGTCCCAGGCGATCACGGGTGGCGGCAGCTTCACCGCGTCGGGTTTCGAGAACCTCTCGGGTTCGACCTTCAACGACACCCTCACCGGGGATGCGGGCAACAACATCCTTGCCGGCGCCGAGGGCGCCGATGACCTGAGCGGCGGGGACGGCAACGATACCCTGTACGGCGACGGCATCGTCTGGATGTACAGCACCTTTGGCGGCTCCGGTCCGATCACCACCACCCTCGATCTGGTGGCCCTGAACATCGGGGCGGTCGCGGGCAACGACACCCTGCGCGGCGGCGCCGGCGTCGACATCCTGGAAGGCGGCAGCGGCGATGACCTGCTGTTGGGCGGCATCGGCAACGACACGATCCGCGGCGGCGACGGTATCGACACCGTGTCCTACGAGGACATCTCGGTCGTGAACGGCATCGGGGTCGGGGTCTATCTGCTCCGGGCCGAAAACGTGAACCGCAGCCAGGGCGACGGCGGCTTTGACATCATCACCGGCGTCGAGAACGTCATCGGCTCGCAGATCTCCGATACGCTCGACGGTGACCACGGCAACAACGTGCTTACGGGCCTCGGCGGCGACGACCTGCTGATCGGCGAGGGCGGCGACGACACCTTGATCGGCGGCAATGGCGAGGACTTCCTGCGCGGTCGCGACGGCAACGACATCGCCTATGGCGACGCCGGTAACGACTTCTTCTCGGGCGGCGAAGGCAACGACCTGATGGACGGCGGCGACGGTTTCGACCGCGTCAGCATGTTCCTGTCCCTTCCGACCGACATCCAGGCCGGCGCGACCGTCGACCTCGCCATCACCACGGCCCAGGACACCGGCCATGGCATGGACACGTTCTTGAACATCGAACATGTGTCGGGCACGACCTTCGCCGATACCTTCTACGGCAACAGTGGTGACAACTGGCTGTGGGGCACGGGCGGCGGCGACACGCTGGATGGCCGCGACGGCAATGACCTGCTCGAAGCGGGCGTCGGCGCCAACATCCTGACCGGTGGCAATGGCGTCGATACGGTCCGTCTGTCCGACAACGTCACCCCGCCTCTCAACGTCACGGTGAACCTGAACCTCCAGGGCGCGGCCCAGGACACCGGTTCCGGCCTGATGACGCTCAGCGGAATCGAGAACGTCACCGGCACGGCCGGGACGGACACCCTCACCGGCGACGCCGGCGCCAACACCCTCGCGGGCGCCGCCGGTGCGGACACGCTGGAAGGTGGCGACGGCAACGACCTGCTGCTCGGCGACGGTGATATCCGCATGGTCTCCACCCAGGGCGGTTCAGGGCCGATCACCACGATCGAGAACCTGGCCACCCACTTCAGCAATGCGACCCTGATCGGCGACGACACGCTCGACGGCGGCGCCGGCAACGACCGTCTTGTCGGCGGCGGCGGCAATGACCGACTGTCGGGCGGCTCCGGGACCAACATTGTCGATGGCGGCGATGGCGAGGACCGCGCGGTCTATGGCGACGCCACGGAAGCCGTCACCGTCATCCTCAACACCGGCGGCAACGGCTTCGCCAGCACCGGGGGCGGCAGCCTCAGCGACACCCTGACCTCCATCGAGGCGGTCGAGGGGTCCAACTACGGCGACTTCATCCGCGGCAGCGGCGGCGCCGAGAAACTCTACGGCGGCGACGGCGCGGACACGGTTCGCGGCGAGGCCGGCGACGACATCGTCAGCGGCGGCGCCGACGGCGACTTCGTCCGTGGCGGCTTTGGCAATGACCAGGTCTCCGGCGATGCCGGCAACGACTATGTCCACGGCGGCGAGGGCGATGACGTCATTGACGGCGGCGACGGGTTCGACCGGATCGCCTTCTCGCTGCAGCCGACAGAAACCCAGGTCGGCGCCAGCATCGACCTGAACATCCAGGGCATCGCCCAGGACACCGGTCACGGCATGGACACCCTGATCAGCATCGAGCACGCCTCGGGCACGATCTTCAACGACTCGATCGACGGCAGCGCCGAAGACAACTGGCTGTGGGGCCAGGACGGCGACGACGTTCTGCTCGGCAACGCGGGTGATGACCTGATCGAGGTCGGGACCGGCAACCACACCGTCGACGGCGGGGTCGACAACGACACCCTGCTGTTCAGCATCCAGAGCGAAACCCCGACCAACATCACCTTCTCCCTGGCCCTGCAGGGCTCGGAGCAGGCGTTCGGAGCCGGCACGGTCATCGCCAGCGGGTTCGAAAACCTGTCAGGTCGCGACGGGGACGACTTCCTGACCGGCGACGATCAGGACAACATCCTGGCCGGCGCCTCCGGCGGCGACACCCTGGAGGGCGGCGAGGGCGCCGACCTCCTGCTCGGTGACGGCCTCTTCGGCATCACCGGCACGAATGGCTTCAGCGGTGAGATCACCTACGAGGAAGACAACGCGGCGGCCGAGAACAACCCGGCCTTCAGCGGCGGCGACCTGATGTACGGCGGCGACGGCAACGACCGCATCGTCGCGGGTGGCGGGACCGACGAGCTGTATGGCGAAGCCGGGGACGACATCCTCGAGGCCGGTTCGGGCAACGACATCATCGACGGTGGCGACGGCGACGATCTGGCCGTCTTCACAGGCAACCAGTCCGACTACGTCACCTTCTATGACGGCGGTGAGCTCTACATTCGCGATACCCGCGTCGATTCACCGGACGGAACGGACAAGCTGGTCGGTGTGGAGATGTTCCAGTTCGCCGATAGCACAGTCCCCTTGGGCGTGATCGACAACGCCGTTCCCAATGCGCGGAACGATATCCTGCAAGTCACCCAGGGGATCGCCTCTTCGATCGATGCTTCCGTCCTGCTGCTCAACGACGAGTTCTCGCCGGAGGACGGAGCGCCCCTCGTGATCAGTGTCTCCGGCGCCTCCGGCCTGACCGTGAGCCTGGTAGACGGCCGCCTGATCATCCTGGCGTCCGGCGTCACGGGCTCCTTCGACTACACGGTCGAGGGGATCAACGGCACGGCCACCGGCAGTGTGCTGGTCAACAGCGTCGTCACCAACGCCTCGAACAACACCGTGGTCCCGGATGTGGCCTATGCTCCCGCGGCGGTCGACTTCCAGGGCCAGGTCGGCAACGACACCCTGACGGGTACTGACAATGCCGACCATCTGGTCGGCGGCACGGGCAATGACATCCTGGACGGCAGGGGCGGCGGCGACCTCATGGAGGGTGGCGCCCAGAACGACACCTACTTCGTCGACTCTGAAAACGATGTGGTGTCCGAGGCGTTCAACGAAGGCGATGACCTGGTCAACAGCACCATCGACTACACCCTGACGTCGGATGTCGAACGCCTGACCCTGCTGGGTTCCGCGCAGGTGGGCACGGGCAACGCCCTGGCCAACACCATCACCGGCAACGAGTTGGCCAACACTATCGACGGCGGTCTCGGGGCCGACCTGATGAGGGGCGGTCTCGGCGACGACACCTACCATGTCGATGACGTGGGCGATGTGATCCAGGACACTGGCGGCGTTGAAACCATCGTCACCACCCTGAACACCTATGTCCTGTCCTCGACGACGCTGGAGAACCTGACCTTCGGCGGAACAGGCAACTTCAACGGCACCGGCACCTCGCTGGCCAACATCATCACCGGCGGCGCGGGCGACGACCGCATCGACGGTCTGGCCGGGGCCGACACCATGATCGGCGGCGCGGGCAACGACACCTATGTCGTCGGCCAGACCACCGACATCGTGACCGAACTGGAAGATGGTGGAACCGACACTGTCGAGACCAGCGTCAGCTACATCCTGTCGGCCAACGTCGAGACCATGACGGCGACCGGCGTCGGCAACATCAACCTGACCGGCAACAGCGGCGACAACACCCTGACCGGCAATGTCGGCAACAACATCCTCACCGGCGGCGGCGGTCTCGACACCCTGATCGGCGGCGCGGGCAATGACACCTACATCGTATCGGTCGGGACCGAGGTCATCGTCGAAGCGGTAGGCGGCGGTTCCGACATCGTCAACGCATCGGTGAACTACACCCTTGGCGCCGGCCAGGAGATCGAGCGGCTGAACCTCGTCGGCTCGGCGGTCAGCGGCACGGGCAACGCCATTGCCAACACCATCGTCGGCAATGCCCTGGACAACATCCTGGACGGCGGGGCCGGGGCCGACACCCTGCAGGGCGGTCTGGGCGCCGACACCTACTACGTCGACAACAGCGGCGACGTGATCACCGAGTCCGGGGTCGGCATCGACACCGTCATCGTCAGCGGCATCAGCGCCTACACCCTGGCGACCATGGTCGAGAACATGACCTTCTCCGGTTCGACCAGCTTCACCGCCAACGGCAACACCCTCGCCAACGTCCTGATCGGCGGCACGGGAGACGACACGCTGAACGGCAACGACGGCAACGATGAGCTGTTCGGCGGCGGCGGCGAGGACAACCTCAAGGGCGGCGCCGGCAACGATACCTACTACGTCGACAGCGCCGGCGACGTGATCAGCGACGTGGGCGGCGGGGTCGACACCATCGTCACCAGCCTGAACAGCTACACCATCCTCTCCAGCGTCTTCGAGAACCTTACCTTCAACGGCACGGGCGATTTCGTCGGCGCCGGCACGTCGCTGGCCAACGTCATCACCGGCGGGGCCGGCGCCGACACCCTCAGTGGTCTGGCCGGCGACGACCAGCTCAACGGCGGTCTGGGCGACGATCTGCTGCTGGGCGGCCAGGGCGCTGATACCCTGCGCGGCGGTGAAGGCGCCGACACCATGCAGGGCGAGGCGGGCAACGACACCTACTTCGTCACCGACGCCGGCGACGTCGTCACCGAAGTGCTCAATGCCGGGACCGACAGCGTCATCAGCCTGCTGAACAGCTACACCCTGACCAGCAACGTCGAGAACCTGAGCTTCACGTTCGCGGGCGCCGTGACCGGGATCGGCAACGACCTGGCCAACAGCATCACCGGCGGTTCGGACGCCGACGTGCTGGAAGGACGGCTCGGCGATGACAAGCTGTTCGGCGGCCTTGGCGCCGACAGCCTGTTCGGCAACGAGGGCATTGACACCCTCGACGGCCAGGGCGGCGACGACACCATGACCGGCGGCATCGGCAACGACACCTACATCGTCGACAGCGTCGGCGACGTCGTCGTCGAAGCTGTCGGTGAGGGCACGACCGACACGGTGAAGACCGCGCTGTCCAGCCTGACCCTCGCCGACAATGTCGAGATCATGCTCTTCACCGGCGCCGGTTCGTTCACCGGCACGGGCAACGCGCTCGGCAACACCATCAATGGTGGGGCCGGGGCCGATACGATCTTCGGCGTGGCCGGGGCCGACACCCTGCGGGGTGGCCTGAGCGGCGACACCCTCGACGGCGGCGCCGACAATGACAAGCTGTACGGCGAGGCCGGCGACGACTTCCTGCTGGGCGGTGACGGCAACGACTACCTCTACGGTGGCGCCGGAGCCGATACGCAGACCGGTGGCGCGGGCAAGGACTTCTTCGTCCTGCAGGCGCTGTCAGACAGCGGTGTGGGCGCCGGCGTGCGCGATGTCATCACCGACTTCGACGCGACCGACCAGATCGACCTTCGTCCGATCGACGCCAACACCGGCGTCGCCGCTGACCAGGCATTCAGCTTCATCGGCACAGGCGCCTTCACCAGCGTCGCCGGCCAGCTGCGCTATGAGTTTGACGGCGTCGACACCCACGTCTTCGGCGACGTGAACGGCGACGGCGCGGCCGACTTCGAGGTGCTGATCAACGGCGCCCATACCCTGACGGCGGCGCGCTTCCTGCTCTAGGCGCCGACACACCGAAAGATGCGGCCGGTCGCTGAAAGGCGGCCGGCCGTTTTCTTTGGCTACCAGCCTCTAGCCGAATGGCGTTTGATCTCTATATGTTCTCACGCAGTCCTGGCGGAGCTTTGCGCCGTCTTGCGCGTTGGGAGAGGCGGGATGGCATTCGACACCGACGATCGCGAGACGCTGGCTCTGTCGCTGGCAAGGGTCCGGCAGCGGACCCTTGATCTTGCCGCGCCCCTGTCGGCCGAGGACATGCAGCCCCAGGCCATGCCTGACGCCAGCCCGACCAAGTGGCATCTGGCTCATACGACCTGGTTCTTCGACGAGTTCATCCTGCGGCCGCACGGCTATGCGCCGGAGGCCCCGGAGAACGCCCGCTTCCTGTTCAACAGCTACTACGAGGCCGTCGGCGAGCGACACCCGCGGCCCGATCGCGGCCTCGTCACCCGGCCCGGCGTGCAGGCGATCATCGACTGGCGCCTGCGCGTCGATGACGCCCTGGCGCGGATGTTCGCTGAAGCGCCCGCCAACCTGATCGATGAGCGTGCGCCGCTGCTGGAACTGGGCCTGAACCACGAGGAGCAGCACCAGGAGCTCCTCCTGATGGATATCCTCAGCCTCTTCGCCCTGCACCCGGGCGCGCCTGCCTACCGCATCGACCTGAAGTCCGCCGCCGGTCCGCCGCCAAAACCTGTCGGCTGGACTACCCACGAGGGCGGCCTGGTCGAGATCGGGGCAGGGCAGGGCGGTTTCGCCTTCGATTGCGAGCGTCCGCGCCAGAGGGTCTGGCTGGAGCCCTTTGCGCTCGCCGACCGGCTGGTGACCTGCGGCGACTGGCTCGCCTTCATCGCCGATGGCGGCTACGACACGCCGGCCCACTGGCTGTCCGACGGCTGGGACCGGGCCCGGGCCGAAGGCTGGCGCAGCCCCGCCTACTGGGATCTGGACGACGGCGTCTGGACCCGGCGCACGCTTGCGGGCCGTGAGGTCGTCGACCCGGCCGCCCCCGTCTGCCATGTCAGCTTCTACGAGGCCGACGCCTACGCCCGCTGGGCCGGCGCCCGCCTGCCCGGCGAGGCCGAGTGGGAAGCCGTCGCGGAGGGCCGCCCCATCAGCGGCAACTTCCTGGAAAGCGACATTCTGCGCACGGCGGCCTCCGCGGGCGACCAGCTGTACGGCGACGTCTGGGAATGGACGTCCAGCGCCTACAGCCCCTACCGCGGCTTCGCCCCCGCGCCCGGCGCGGTCGGCGAGTACAACGGCAAGTTCATGTCCGGCCGCCAGGTGCTGCGCGGCGGCGCCTGCGTCACGCCGGCGGCCCACATGCGGGCCAGCTACCGGAATTTCTTCGAACCTCACCAGCGCTGGATGTTCTCCGGGCTGCGCCTTGCGAAAGACCGCGCATGAACCAGCTCACCCGCCTGCATCCCGATCTCGAGCGAGCCCTGTTCGCGGAGGACATGACCGCCGGCCTGTCGCAATGCCCCAAGGCGACGCCGCCCAAATGGTTCTACGACGCCGCCGGTTCGGCCCTGTTTGGCGAGATCACCCGCCTGCCGGAATACTACCCGACCCGCACCGAGATGGCCCTGTTGGACGCTCAGGGTGGCGATATCGCCGCCTCCATCGGCCCTGGCCGGACGGTGGTCGAGTACGGCTCGGGCTCGGCCGCCAAGGCCATCGCCCTGCTGGAGGCCCTGGACGCGCCAGCCGGCTATCTGTGCGTCGAGATCGATCCCGGCGCCGCCCGCGCCACCGCCCAGGAGGTTCAGGCCGCCTTCCCGGAGCTGCCCGTGCGCGGCGTGGCCGGCGACTTTACCCATCTGGAGGGCGAGGTGACGGCAGGCTCCCGGCCGCGGCTCGGCTTCTTCCCCGGCTCGACCATCGGCAATTTCCCGCCGGAGGAGGCCGGTCCGCTGCTGGCCGCCATGCGCGAGCATCTGGGACCAGGCGGTCAGCTGCTGCTAGGCGCGGATCTGATCAAGGACGCTGACGTGCTGGAGGCGGCCTATGACGACGCCGCCGGTGTCACCGCCCGCTTCAACCTCAACCTTCTGGAACGGGCCAATCGCGAACTGGGCGCCGATTTCGACCTCTCCGGCTTCGAGCACCGGGCGGTCTGGAATGCAGAAGCCGCGCGCATCGAGATGCATCTGGTCTCGCGGCAGGCTCAGTCGGTCACCGTCGATGACCATCGTTTCGACTTCGCGGCCGGTGAAACCATCCATACCGAGAGCAGCTACAAGTTCGACGAGACCCGTCTGCGGGCCCTGGCCCAGGCTGGCGGCTGGACCATTTCCCGGCTGTGGACGGCGCCGGCCTTTCCCTTCGCGCTCGCCCTGCTGACCTGAGCGATCGGTTCCGTGCGCCGGAATCATGGCATATGGGTTCCATCGGCGGCGAACAGCGACTAGGTTCGCGACCTTTCCCTACGGGGTGCGTTAGGCGAACCATGGTCCACCACTATCTCGACTTCGAACGGCCGATCGCCGAACTGGAAGGCAAGATCGAGGAGCTCTCCAGGCTCTCGGAGTCGGCCGGCGCCAGTTCCTTCGAGACCGAGATCGAGTCCCTGCGGGGCCGCCTCGACGAGTTGCGCCGCGAGGCCTACTCGAGGCTGGACCCCTGGCAGAAGACCCAGGTGGCGCGCCATCCGCAGCGGCCGCATTTCGTCGACTTTCTCAGCGGCCTGATCGAGGAGTTCGTCGAACTTCGCGGCGATCGCAAGTTCGCCGACGACCAGGCCATTCTCGGCGGCCTGGGCCGGTTCCGGGGCGTGCCGGTGCTGGTGATCGGTCAGGAGAAGGGTCACGACACCACGACCCGGCTGAAGCATAACTTCGGCATGGCGAGGCCCGAGGGCTACCGCAAGGCTGTCCGGCTGATGGACATGGCCGAGCAGTTCAATCTTCCAGTGCTCAGCTTTGTCGATACCGCCGGCGCCTATCCGGGCCTGGGGGCCGAGGAACGCGGTCAGGCCGAGGCCATTGCCCGCGGCACCGAGCGATGCCTGACTCTCAAGGTTCCGATGATCGCCACGGTGACCGGCGAAGGCATGAGCGGCGGGGCCATCGGCATCGCCGCCGCCAACCGCGTGCTGATCATGGAGCACGGGATCTATTCGGTGATCAGCCCGGAAGGCGCGGCTTCCATCCTGTGGCGCGACGGGGCCCGGGCCAAGGACGCGGCCACCCAGATGCACATCACCGCCCAGGACCTGATCAAGACCGGCGTTGTCGACCGCATTATCGACGAGCCGCCCGGCGGCGCCCACAGCGACCCGGCCGAGGCCATCCGACTGGTCGGCGACGTGATCGACGACGAGCTGAAGCTGCTGCTCAACCTGACGCCGGAACAGCTGCTCGCCCAGAGGGCTGAACGCTACTACGCGATCGGCCGCACCGCGCCGGCTTGAGGCGACCCCCGTTTCCGGGGGCGCGTTGATGGGTCGGGGAAGCGACGCTCCAGAACGGTTCCGAAGAGGTCGTGAGCACCATAGGTAGAAGTTTTGCGCCCTCACGTGTGGCGAAACCGTTCATTCGTTTACCGTTCGGTCATCCAGGTTGGGCAGGTTGCCTGCGGGCGGGGAGACGAATGGCGCTTTCAAGCGGAGCGGCGACGCCGGGGGCAGGCGAGACGGGCCTGGCCAATGGCACGATCTTCAACCTGTCGCGCGCCATCGTCATGGTTGTCGACGACAACAACTTCTCCCTGCGCCTGACGACCCAGACCCTGCTCGGCTTCGGCATCAAGGCCCGCTACCAGTGCATTGACGCCAAGTCTGCGGTCGAAATCCTCAAGACTCACACGGTCGACCTGCTGATCGTCGATTGTGACATGCCGGGCCCCGACGGCTACGACCTGGTCTCCTGGCTGCGGCGGTCCAATCTGGAGCCCAATGCCTTCACCCCCGTGCTGATGATCTCCGGCCACACCCGCGCCACCGAGGTCGCCAAGGCCCGGGACTGCGGCGCCAACTTCATCATCGCGCGGCCGATCACCGCGGCCGTCCTGCTCGAGCGCATCCTGTGGTTGGCCCGTGATCCTCGGCCCTTCATCCAGTCCGACGCCTATGCCGGCCCGGATCGACGCTTCAACGACGCCAGCGACCTCCCTGCCGGGCAGGAAGAGCGCCGCGCCGACCGTCTTCGCGGTCCGGCAACCTCTTCGCGCGATTCTGCCGCTTCCATGGAGATCAAACCGTGAGCGCCGCCATTGTCATCCGCCGCGTCTCCAACCTCTCGAAGATGGTTGGCGAGAGCGGCGGCAGGACTGTCCTCGCAGCCCTGCGCGGGGCCGAAGTCGAGACCGCCGATCTGCGAGACGAGGGCCGCGTCCTGCTGATGGAGGCCATCGCTGTGCTCGAAGCGGCCCAGGCCGACGCGAAAAACGAGTCCTGGCTGGAAGCCATCTACAGGGCTTCGTCCGCCATTATCGACATCTGCCCGCCTGACCTGCCGCTGCTCGGCAAGGCGGCCTGGAGCCTTTGCGACCTGACTGACCGCCAGCGCAGGAACGGCCGGCTCGAGGCCGCGCCGATTGCCGTCCATGTCAACGCCATCCGCACCCTTGGCCAGACGGGGCTCGACCCTCAGGCGGCCGCGCCCCTGCTCCTGGGCCTGGAAGCCCTGCTGTCGCGCGAGGTCGCCAAGGGCAGCTGAGGGGGCGGCTGAAATCGCGCTTGCCTGACGCGGGGTGACGCCCGGATAAAGTCGTCCCAACAAACGTTTGGGAGACGCACCATGGCCATCCGCACCCGCTTTACCGAGCTGTTCGGCGTTGAACACCCCATCGCCCAGGGCGGCATGCAATGGGTCGGCAAGGCCGAACTGGTCGCCGCCGTCGCCAATGCCGGAGCGCTGGGCTTTCTCACCGCCCTGACCCAGCCGACGCCCGAGGAGCTGGCCAAGGAGATCCAGCGCACCAAGGATCTGACGGACAAGCCGTTCGGCGTGAACCTGACCATCCTGCCGGCCATCAAGCCGCCGCCCTACGCCGAGTACCGCGCCGCCATCATCGAGAGCGGCATCACCATGGTCGAGACCGCCGGCTACAAGCCGCAGGAGCACGTCGACCACTTCAAGCAGCACGGCATCAAGGTCATCCACAAATGCACCGCCGTCCGCCACGCCCTGTCGGCCGAGCGGATGGGTGTCGACGCCATCTCCATCGACGGCTTCGAATGCGCCGGTCACCCGGGTGAAGACGACATCCCCGGCCTGATCCTGATCCCGGCCGCGGCCAACAAGGTGAAGATCCCGATGCTGGCCTCCGGCGGCTTCGGCGACGCGCGCGGCCTGGTCGCGGCCCTGGCGCTGGGCGCCGACGGCATCAACATGGGCACCCGCTTCTGCGTCACCAAGGAGGCCCCGATCCCCGACAGCTTCAAGGCCCAGATGGTCGCCAATGATGAGCGCCAGACCGACCTTATCTTCCGCACGCTGCACAACACCGCCCGCGTCATGCGCAACCAGGTCAGCCAGGAAGTGGTCCAGATCGAGCGCGCCGGCGGCGCCAAGTTCGAGGACGTCATGCACCTGGTGGCTGGCACCCGCGGCCGCGACGCGCTGGCCAATGGCGACACCGACGGCGGCATCTGGTCGGCCGGCATGGTCCAGGGGATCATCGACGACATCCCCAGCTGCAAGGACCTGATCGACCGCATCATCAGCGAGGCCGAGGATCTGATCCGCGGCCGCCTGGAGAGCATGGTCGCCAGCCCCAGGCTGGTGGCGGCCGAGTAGGCAGTCAGCGTTCGTCAGTCGTCGGACAGTATACGGGCAGGATCTCCTGATTAGGAATCCGTCCACGACTGTGACGCCGCGGTGAATTTTCAATGACGGCGCTCGTTCGGTCGCCCGAATTAGGCGAGCGTTAGTTCCAGACCGTCACACCTCTCCGGCCGAGTGGAGGTGTTTTGATGTTGAAACTGCGTGACGCCTTCAACCCTGTGGTCCCTGCGCGGGCAGAGGACTACGGCGGCGTCCTGTATGAGCGGTTCCGGAACGAACCCGACACCCTGATCATCCCGGTCGTCGACGAGGCGAACCGGCCGGTGGGCCTGCTCGACCGCAACAGCTTCTTCCTGCGCATGGCCGCGGAGTACGGTCGGGCGTTGTACGCCCGCCGACCGATTTCGGAACTGATGAACCACGAGCCGCTGCTGGTCGACGTCGACGTGCCGCTGGCCGACTTTACCGCCGACAGCCTGTCTGCCCGGCCATCGGAACTGCTCTCCGGCTTCATCGTCACCCAGAACGGTCTCTACAAGGGCGTGGGCACCATCCTGGAGCTGCTGCAGGCCTCCAGCGACGCCAACCGCCGGGTCGCCAAGGCGCTGGCCGAGGCAAACGACCAGGCCCAGCGGGCCCGCAAGTTCATGACCGAGATCGTCGAATCGATGCCGGCCGTGGTTTTCGTCAAACGCGCGAGCGACCTCAGCTACGTTCTGCTCAACCGGGCCGGCGAACAGATGCTGGGCTATTCCCGCGAGGAGATGATCGGCAAGACCGACGCCGACTTCTACCAATCCGACCTTGCCGCCACCTACCGGGACCGCGATCTCGAGGTCTTCGCCTCCGGAGAGGTCAAGATCGTCGAGGAGGACAACATCCCCCGCCGCGACGGCGCGGTCGTCACCCTGCGCACCAAGAAGCGCGCCATCCTCGACGCCGATGGCCGGCCCGAATACCTGATCGGCGTTTCGGAAGACATTTCGGAGCGCAAGCGGGCCGAGGCCCAGATCGCCCGCCTGGCCCATTACGATCCCCTCACCGAACTGCCCAACCGCGTGCTGTTTCAGCAATCGCTGCGCGAGGCGCTCAGCCGCTCCGCCCGCCAGGGCGAGCCGGTGGCCGTCCACTGCATCGACCTGGATCGCTTCAAGGTGGTCAACGACACCCTCGGCCATCCGGCCGGTGACGCCCTGCTGAAGGCGGCTGCCGAACGCCTGCGCGGCTGTGCCCGTGAAGGCGACACGGTGGCCCGCCTCGGCGGCGACGAGTTCGCCGTCGTGCAATGCGGCGTCGTCCATGGCGCCGACGCCAGCCGCTTGGCGACGCGCATCGTCGAGGCCATGGCCCAGCCCTTCGACATCCACGGCCAGCAGGTGGTGGCCGGGGCCAGCGTCGGTGTCGCCATGTCGCCTCAGGACGGTCTGGAGCCGGACGAACTGTTGCAGAAGGCCGACATGGCCCTCTATCGCGCCAAGAACGAAGGGCGCGGCGCCTTCCATTTCTTCGAGCGGGCGATGGACGAGACCCTGCAGGCCCGCCGCCTGCTGGAGCTTGACCTGCGCCGCGCCCTCGGCGCCGGCGAGTTCACCCTCCACTACCAGCCCCTGTACAGCCTGACCGAGGATCGCATCACCGGTTGCGAGGCCCTGGTCCGCTGGCGTCACCCCGAGCGCGGCATGATATCCCCGGCCGAGTTCGTGCCCCTGGCCGAGGAGATCGGCCTGATCGGCGCGATCGGCGACTGGGTGCTGCGGGATGCCTGCCGCGAGGCCGGATCCTGGCCTGCCGGCATTCGGCTGGCGGTGAACCTGTCGCCGATGCAGTTCCGCGGCCGGCATCTGGTCGAGTCTGTGATTTCCTCGCTGGCGGCGTCTGGCCTCGACCCGCGCCGCCTGGAACTTGAGATCACCGAGTCGGTGCTGCTGCAGGACAGCGCCGCCAACCTGGCCGTACTCCATGACCTCAAGTCGCTGGGCGTCCGCATCTCGATGGACGACTTCGGGACAGGGTACAGCTCGCTGAGCTACCTGCGCAGCTTCCCCTTCGACAAGATCAAGATCGACCAGACTTTCGTGCGTGACATCATCGATGACCCGAACGCCCTGGCCATCATCAAGGCGGTGACCGACCTCGGCGCCAGCCTGGGCATCGTCACCACCGCCGAGGGCGTCGAGACCGTTGAACAACTCGAACAGCTGCGCCGCCAGGGCTGCCAGGAAATCCAGGGCTATCTGATCAGCAGGCCCGTGCCGCCCGCTGAGCTGGCGATGCTGCTGGGGTCCGTGGCCGCCGCCGACGTCCTTGAGCCCGAGATCGAGACGGACGCTATGCCGCCGCTGCGCGCCTGCGGCTGAACAGGTCGGCCCACACGTAGCGGGCGGCATCGACCGCGTCGGTCAGGCGGGCGCCCAGCCTCGTCAGCACGGGCCGCTGCTGCGGCAGGCAGGCCTCGAGTTCGGCGACCATGTCCTCGGTCGGGCCATCGTTGAGGAAGTGGTTGCCGCCCGGCACGCGGCGGAACCGCATGGGACGAAGCGTGCGCAGCTCCTTGACCAGCCTCTCGGCCGTCTCGATCGGCGCGAAGTCGTCGAGGTCGCCATGGATCAGGTGGATGGGAGCGCCGACCCGCTCCAGAGCCCGGCGCATATGGATCAGCTGTCCGGGCTGGCCGGCCACCTCCAGCACCGCGTTACGCAGATCGCGCGGCACGGGCAGGAAGCGCAGCAGGACCTGACCCAGATTGACCAGCATGCGCGCCGTCGGCCCCGGATCGCCCAGAAAGCCGCTGAGCAGCACCAGGCCGGCCAGGCCCCTGGGACGGCGCTCGGCCATCAGGCTTGAAATGGCGGCGCCGTAGGACTGTCCGACCAGCAGCAGCTTCTGGCCCGGGGCCACCTGCAGCAGCGGCATCA
>JBILYE010000231.1:0-5543 GCA_044377925.1 Caulobacter sp.
CGTTGGCGACCGCGCCGTGCAATGGGCCAAGCGCTTCTTCCGCCCCGGCCAGGGCCTTCTCGATGACGGCGGTCTCGCGAAGGTCGCCAGCCATCGACCATAGCTTGTCGGCCCCATAGCGGCTGGCGAGCTCGGCGCGGGTCTCTTCCAGAGCTTCGGCGCCCCGCGCGGTGATGGCCACCCTGGCGCCTTCGGCCAGGCAGGCCTCGACGACGCCAAGGCCGATGCCGCGACTGGCGCCGGCGACGAAGATCACCTTGTCCTTGAGGTCGAGGTCCATGGTCGTTTCCCTTGTCGTTTTGGCGACAGTGGAGACCCGGCCCTAGGGTCAGGCAAGCCTTACAGCTTCAGCATCGCCCGCAAGGCATAGGCGACGACGGCTGTTGCACCGCTGCCGGCCAGGGCCAGGCCGACGAACCAGATCAGCCGTGTGCGCCATGGCGGGCGCGCATCGCCCTCTGCGGGAGGGCCTTCAATGATATCCCGCATCGGCGGCGACCTTTCCGCGGAAGATCCAGTAGACCCAGGCGGTGTAGCCGAGGATCACCGGCAGCAGGATCGAGATACCGACCAGCATGATGCCGAGGGCGCCCTTTTCGTTCGCCGCCGTCCGGAAGTGGACATCGTAGGGGACGATGTTGGGGAAGAAACTGGCGGCCAGGCCGATGTAGCCGGAGAGGAAGACCAGGAGGCTGCCCAGGAACGGCGCGTGGTGCGACCGCTTCCACAGGCCCCAGGCCAGCAGGCCGAAGCCGGCCAGGCCAAGCAGCGGGATGGGCAGGTGAGGCAGGAAGACGTCGGCGCTAAAGCCCTCGCCGGTGAAGCCCCAGACCTTGGCGACGCGGGGATGAACGACCAGCGTCGCCAGCGAAACGACGGCCAGCAGGGAGGCGGTCGTGAGGCCGGCGATCAGGCTCCAGCGGCGGGCGTCATCGTGCAGCAGACCTTCCGAACGCCAGATGACCCAGGTGGCGCCGAGCAGGGCGTAACCGGCCACCAGGCCAACGGCGACCAGCAGGCTGTAGGGGGTCAGCCAGTCGAAAGGACCGCCGGCGAAGGCGCCGTTTCTGACCGCGATGCCCTGGATGAAGCCGCCGAGCACCAGGCCTTGCGCCAGGGTGGCGGCCAGCGAGCCACCGGCAAAGGCCGCGGTCCAGAAGGCCTTGCCGCGCTTGCGCCCATGGCTGCGGAACTCGAAGGCGACGCCGCGCAGGATCAGGGCCAGCAGCATCAGCATGATCGGCGCATAGAGGGCGGGGCCGATGATGGCGTAGGCCATGGGGAAGGCCGCGAACAGGCCGCCGCCGCCAAGCACCAGCCAGGTTTCGTTGCCGTCCCAGTAGGGGGCGATGGAGTTCATCATCGCATCGCGTTCGCGCGGGCTTCGCGCGAAGGGGAAGAGGATGCCGACGCCGAGATCGAAGCCGTCCAGCATGACGTAGAGCAGAACCGACGTGGCGATCAGCCCCGCCCAGATGAGGGGAAGGTCAAGGGTCATTGTTCCTCTCCCGCCACGGCCATGGGACTGCCGGGGGCTCTGTCCTCCGGCGTCGGGGCTTCCTCGTGCGGCGCGGGGCCGCGGTTCATCAGGCGCAGGATGTAGATGGCGCCGGCGCTGAAGACGATCGCGTAGACGACCATGAAGGCCAGCAAAGACGCCGACACTTGTCCGGCTCCGACCGGCGCGACCGCGTCCCTGGTGCGCAGCACGCCATAGATGACCCAGGGTTGGCGGCCCACCTCGGCGACGATCCAGCCGGTCAGCACGGCGACGAAGCCCATGGGTCCCATCAGCACGCTGGCCCGCAGGAACCAGGGCGAGGCTTCAGGCCCGCCGCGATAGCAGCGCCAGACCCCCCAGGCGCCCAGGCCAATCATCGCCAGGCCCAGCCCGACCATGATCCGGAAGGCCCAGTAGACGAGGCCGACCACTGGCCAGTCCTCTTTCGGCCAGTCCTCCAGCCCCTGGATAACCGTGTCCTTGGGCACCCCCTGGATGGCGTTGCCGATGCCGGGGATAGCGATTTCGCCGTGTGTCTTGCCGGCCTTGCGGTCCGGCCAGCCGATCAGGCTCTGGGGCTGGTCAGCGCGGGTTTTCCAGTAGGCCTCGATGGCGGCGACCTTTAGCGGCTGGTGGTGGCGGGCGACCTCGCCGGAGGCATGGCCGACGACCAGCTGCAGCGGGGCGACGATGGCGAACATGCCGATGGCCATGCGCAGGGCCACTCGACTTTCCGGCTGCTCGCGGTCGCGCAGCAGGACAAAGGCGCTCGCCCCTCCGACCGCCAGCGCGGTGGTCAGGAAGGCGGCCAGGGACATGTGGGCCAAGCGGGTCGGGAACGTCGGGTTGAAGATCACCGCCCACCAGTCGGTGGCGATCAGGCTGCCGTCGGGCTGGATGGCGAAGCCGGCGGGGGCCTGCATCCAGCTGTTGGCGCTGAGGATCCAGAAGGCGCTGATCAGGGTGCCGATGGCGACCAGGACGGTGGCGGTGAAGTGAAGGCCCGGGCCCACCTTCTTCCAGCCGAACAGCATGATCCCCAGGAAGCTGGCCTCCAGGAAGAAGGCGGTCAGCACCTCGAAGGCGAAGGCGGGGCCGATGACCGGGGCCGCGGCCTGCGAGAAGACGCTCCAGTTGGTGCCCAGCTGGTAGCTCATGACCACGCCGGAGACGACGCCCATACCGAAGCTCAAGGCGAAGATCTTGACCCAGAAGAGGTAGAGGTTGCGGAACACCTCGCGTCTGGTGGTCAGCCAGAGCCCTTCGAGGACCGCCAGGAAACTGGCCAGCCCGATCGAGAAGCTCGGGAAGATGATATGGAAGGCGATGGTGAAAGCGAACTGAAGCCTCGCCAGCACCAGTGCGTCCAACTGTTCCACTTAAAGTACATCCCAAAAGTCGCTGGACACCGTCAGCGAGCGACGCCGGTCAACGCCTTTAAGGCGTCGGCGCCAAGATTACCGGCGCTGAAAGTGCGTCGCAGCCCTGGTTCCCGCCACTCAGGAAAACTCCGTAGATTGACGGTCCGCCGGTCCGCTCTAGGCGGCGTTGGCGGCGAACTGCAGCCCGGCCAGCTTGGCGTAGAGGCCGCCCTTGGCGACCAGTTGCTCGTGGGTGCCTTCCTCGACGACGCGGCCATCATCCATGACCACGATGCGGTCAGCGCGCAGCACGGTGGCCAGGCGGTGGGCGATGACCAGGGTGGTCCGTCCGTCCATGGCCTCATCAAGGGCCTTCTGGACCAGCCGCTCATTCTCGGCGTCGAGGGCGCTGGTGGCCTCATCGAGCAACAGGATGGGTGCTTCGCGGACAAGGGCGCGGGCAATTGCCAGCCGCTGCTTCTGCCCCCCGGACAGGGTCTTGGCGCGCTCGCCGACCGGGCTGGCGTAGCCTTCGGGCAGGGCCGTGATGAAGGCGTGGGCCTCGGCCTGGGCGGCGGCGGCGAGGACTTCCTCGTCGGTGGCTTCCTCGCGGCCAAAGCGGATGTTGTCCATGGCCGAGCCGCTGAACAGCGAGCTGTCCTGGGCGACCAGGGCCATGCGGTTCCGCACCGCCGTCGGGTCGGCCTGGCGAAGGTCGACGCCGTCCAGACGAATGACGCCGCTCTGGGGATCGTAGAAGCGCAGCAGCAGGCGGAAGACGGTCGACTTGCCGGCGCCTGACGGGCCGACCAAGGCGACGGTCTCGCCGGGCTTCACATTCAGCGTCAGGCCCTTGAGAGCCGGCAGGTCCGGACGGCCGGGGTAGGCGAAGGTGACGTCCTCGAAGGAGACTTCGCCACGCGGCGCGGGCAGCACCACCGGCAGGGGCGGGGCGGCGATGTTGGGTTTGGAGGCCAGGAGTTCGCTGATCCGCTGCATGGCCCCGCTGGCCTTCTGCACATCGCCCCAGGTTTCCCCCAGCATGCCGACACTGCTGGCGGCCATGACCGAGAGGATGACGAACTGCAGCAGGGTGCCGGCGGTCATGTCGCCGGCGACGACGGCGTTGGCGCCGACCCAGAGGATCAGGGTGATGCCGCCGAAGATCAGGCCCATGACCAGCAGGGTCATGGTCGCGCGGGCCTGGATGCGGGCCAGGGAGCGGCCGAAGGCGAACTCGACGGCGGCGCCGAAGCGGTCGGTGGCGTACTTTTCCCGACCGAAGGCTTGCACGGTCTCCAGGGCGTCGAGGCTCTCGCCGGCATAGCCGACGGCTTCGGCGAAGCTGTCCTGGGCCTGGGTCGAGAGTTTGCGCACGCGCCGGCCGATGATGAACATCGGCAGGATGACGATGGGGCCCAGCAGCATGACGAACAGGGTCAGCTTCCAGGAGACGTGGGCCAGCAGGATGGTGGCCCCGATCAGCATGAACAGGTTGCGCAGGGCGATGGAGATCGACGAGCCGACCAGGGTCTCGATCAGGGTGATGTCGGTGGTCATCCGCGACAGCACCTCACCGGTGCGGGTCTTCAGGAAGAAGGTCGGATCGAGGGTCAGGATGTGGCGGTACAGCGCCTTGCGCACATCGGCGACGACGCGCTCGCCCAGGCGGCTGATGAAATAGAATCGGAAGGCGGTGCTGACCGCCAGGGTCAGGGCCACGCCGCCCAGGCCGATGAAGGCCCAGTTCAGCTGGTTGGCGCCGCCGGACAGGAAACCTTCGTCGACCACCGCCCGTGCGGCGCCGGTGACGCCCAGGGTGGCCCCGACCGAGACGATGAGAAAGGCGAAAGCGCCGGCCCCGAAACCCCAGTGTTTCATCATAAAGGGCAGCAGATTGGCGAGATTGCGAATGTCCCGCGACTTGCCGCGCTTGGCCGCATCCTCGCGCAGAGAGGTCAGCAGAGCGGCCCCTGCTCCGGGGCGTCCATCGAGGATCGCCTGTTCGCCTTGGGTGTCGGTCATTCGCGGTCTTGCCTTGTTGCGGCTGCTTCTGTATAGCCGCCGGTCTCCGCGGGCGACCCCGCGATCCACCTTTTCTCCGATTTATGTCGGTTGGACAGTCCGATGAAACAAGACACGCACCCCGACTACCACTTCATCAACGTGGTGATGGTTGATGGCACCACCTACCAGACCCGTTCGACGATGGGTAAGGAAGGCGCCACGCTGAACCTGGACATCGATCCGAACACCCACCCGGCCTGGACCGGCGGCAACCAGACGCTGCTCGACCGCGGTGGCCGCGTCAGCCGCTTCAACGCCAAGTTCGGCGGCTTCACCAAGAAATAAGAACGGCTGCGCTTTTCGCGCGGACGGACAAGGGCCGGCTCCTCCTGGGAGCCGGCTTTTTTCGTTCGTCGGCTATCGAAGCGGCGAAACCATTATGCCGCGCCGGCGTGGCTACATTCAAATGTGGAAATCGGGGCCAGGACGCCCTGAGGCCCGGCCCTGTGGGTTTTCCCGTGGGTTCAGGCTCTGTGGATGTAGGTCGCGGCGTAGGTCCAGCGTAGGTCGGCCTGCAGCGAATGTAGGTCGAATTGCGCCCGGTGCAGGCTACAGAATTTGCCGCAGGCTATAGCGCCCAAAATGGGGCTAAATAGATATGTCTAGACATATTC
>JBILYE010000232.1:0-5513 GCA_044377925.1 Caulobacter sp.
CGGCGGTGTTGACGCTGACCTTGTCGGCCCCGGCGCGGAGCAGACGACGAGCGTCCTCGACGGTGCGCACGCCGCCGCCGACCGAGACCGGCATGAAGCAGACATCGGCGGTGCGGGCGATGACGTCTAGGATCAGGCCCCGGCCTTCCGAACTGGCGGTGATGTCGAGGAACATCAGCTCATCGGCCCCGGCGGCGTCATAGGCGGACGCCTGTTCCACCGGATCACCGGCATCGCGCAGGGCGACGAAGTTGACGCCCTTGACCACGCGGCCGTCCTTGACGTCCAGGCAGGGGATGACGCGAACTTTCAGCATGCGGCGAGCGTCAGGGCCTGGGCCGGATCGATGGCGCCCTCGTAGAGAGAGCGGCCGAGGATGCAGCCGGCGATGGGCACGCCCTCGCGGGTCTTCAGCATCTCGATGTCGCGGATCGAGGCGACGCCGCCCGAGGCGATGACGGGGATGGAGACGGCGTCGGCCACCTCGCCCACCTGCTCGACGTTGACGCCGGTCATGGCCCCGTCGCGGCCGATGTCGGTGACGATCAGGGCGGCGACCCCGGCATCCTCGAACTTGCGGGCCAGGTCGACGACGCCGATGTCGCTGGTTTCGAGCCAGCCCTGCGTGGCGACCATGCCGCCCCGGGCGTCGATGCCGACGGCGATCTGTTCAGGCCACAGACGGGCGGCCTTCTTCACCAGATCCGGGTCACGAACGGCGACGGTGCCGAGAATCACGCGGGAGATGCCGGCCTCGATCCAGGTCTCGATCTGTTCGAGGGTGCGGATCCCGCCCCCCAGTTGCACCGGCAAGGAGACGGCCTCGAGGATGGCCCCGACCGCGTCGATGTTGACCGCCCGGCCCTCGACCGCCCCGTTGAGATCGACAACGTGCAGCCAGTTGAAGCCCTGGCTCTGGAACGACAGGGCCTGGTCGCCGGGAGAGGCATTGAACACCGTCTCCTTGCTGAGGTCGCCGTGCAGCAGGCGGACGCAGCGGCCGTCCTTCAGATCGATGGCCGGGTAGAGGATCACAGCGTGAGCTCCAGGAAGTTGGCGAGCAGGCGCTGGCCGGCAGCTTGCGATTTTTCAGGGTGGAACTGTACGCCCATGACGTTGTCCCGCGCCACGGCGGCGACGAACGGGCCGCCGTGATCGCAGGTGGCGGCGATGTCGCCCGGATCGGCCGGGTCGAAGACAAAGCTGTGGGTGAAGTACATGTGCGGGGCGAAGCCGAGGCCGGCGAACAGCGGGCTGGCGGGACGCACCGTGTTCCAGCCCATGTGCGGCACCTTGGCGGTGGGGTCGCGCGGTTCGAGGCGGCGGACCTGGCCGGGAATCCAGCCAAGGCCCGGGGTCGTGCCGAACTCCAGCCCGCTATCGGCGAGCAGCTGCATGCCGACGCAGACGCCGAGGAAGGGGGCGCCATGTCGGACGGCGCTGTTCAGCGCCTCCGTCAGGCCATCGCGCGCAAGGAGGTTGGCCATGCAGGCGGCGAAGGCGCCGACTCCGGGCAGGACGATGCGATCGGCTTTCGATACGGCATCGGGGTCGCCGGTGACGAGGATCGTCGGCGCGTGGTCAAGGCTCGACGCTGCCTTGAGCAGGGCCTTCTCGGCGGAGCGCAGGTTGCCCGATCCGTAGTCGATGAGGGCGACGGTCGTCATGTTTGCCCTCCTTGTTTGGGCGTTAGGGTCTCCTTCTCCCCCTGGGGGAGAAGGTGTCAGCGAAGCTGACGGATGAGGGGTCGCACCGGACGACGAGATTGGCGGTCGGGACTCGAGGCGGAAGCAGTCTTCGACCCCTTCGGGGCCACCTTCTCCCCAAGGGGAGAAGGGATCCTAGAGTACGCCTTTCGTCGACACCGCCTGGCCGCCGGCCTTGGGATCGATTTCCACCGCCGCCCGCAGCGCTCGCGCCAGGGCCTTGAAGCCACTTTCGGCGATGTGGTGGGTGTTGTCGCCGTAGAGGGTTTCCAGGTGCACGCAGGCGCCGCTGTTCATGGCGAAGGCGTGGTGGAATTCCTTGAACAGCTCGGTGTCCATTTCCCCGACCTTGGGCCGCGAGAAGTCGACCTTCCAGATCAGGTACGGGCGGTTGGAGAGGTCGAGCGAGCAACGCGTCAGGGTCTCGTCCATCGGGATGTAGGCGTGGCCGAAACGCTTGATGCCCTTGAAGCCGTCCAGCGCCTGCTTCACCGCCTGGCCCAGGACGATGCCGGTGTCCTCGACCGTGTGGTGCATGTCGATGTGCAGGTCGCCCCTGGTCTCGATCTTCAGGTCAAAGCCGCCGTGGCGGGCGAAGCTTTCCAGCATGTGGTCGTAGAAGCCGATGCCGGTCGAAACGGTAGAGACGCCCGTGCCGTCGAGGTCGATCCAGACCTTGATCTGGGTCTCTTTCGTATCGCGCGAGATTTCAGCCGTGCGGTTCATTTCAGCAGCCCTTTGGAGATGGCCAGGTCACGCAGGTTCTTTTCCGGACGCGGGCCGTAGTGGCCGATGACCTCGGCCGCCGCCATCGAGCCCAACTGGCCACAGATGTCGAACGGCAGGCCCTTGGCCAGGCCATAGAGGACGCCGGCGGCGTACTGGTCGCCTGCGCCCGTGGTGTCGAGCACCTTGTCCACGTGGTCGGCCGGAATGCGATGGCTGTTCTGGCCCGCCAGGATCAAGGATCCCTGTTCGCCCCGGGTGATGGCGGCGATGTTGGTGATGGCGCCCAGTTTAGCGGCGGCGATCTCGAAGTCGTCGGTCTGGAACAGGGCCTTCACCTCGTCTTCGTTGGCGAAGACGATGTCGGCCTGGCCCTCGATGAAGCCCATCAGCTCGCCCCGGTGACGCTCGACCACGAAGCTGTCCGACAGGGTGATGCCGATCAGACGATTGGAGCTGTGAGCGATGCCGGCGGCCTTGGCGAAGGCGCGGCGGGCGTCCGAGGGGTCGAACAGGTAGCCTTCGAGATAGACGATGGCCGATTGCTCGATGATATCGGTGGGGACGTCTTCCGGCGTCAGTTCCGTGGAGGCGCCCAGATAGGTGCACATGGTCCGCTGGCCGTCCGGGGTGACGTTGATCAGGCAGCGGGCGGTGGCCGGGCCGTTTGCGAGGGGCGCGGTGTCGAAGTGGACGCCGATGGCGCGCATGTCGTGGGCGAAGACGTCACCCAGCTGGTCGGGCGCGACCTTGCCGAGATAGGCCGCCTTGCCACCCAGGCTGGCGATGCCGGCGATGGTGTTGCCGGCCGAACCGCCGCTGGTTTCCATGCCCGGCGCCATGCGGCCGTACAGCTCGACGCCGCGCGCTTCGTCGATCAGCTGCATCGAGCCCTTCACCAGGCTCTCGGCATGCAGGAAACCTTCCTCCGCCGGAGCGATAACGTCGACGATGGCGTTGCCGATGGCGGCGACGTCGTAGGTGGCGGTCATGGAGAGGCTTTCAGTTGGCAAACGCTGGGGTCGTTACAGGAAGGGGCGCCAAAGGCCAATCCCTGCCGGGGTTGTGGGGCATCCCCAAAGGCCGGTAGAGCGAAGCATGAACGTCGCCATCCTCACCCCTGCCGTCGAAGAACTGCTCTACAAGTCGTTCTGGCCCGAGTGGTACGCCAAGCTGGAAGCCGGACTTGCGGCCAGCGGCATCACGGCGACGCCGCAGATCTGGACCGAGCCGCTGGAGGGCGACTTCGACGCGGTGCTGCCGATGATCGCCTGGGGTTATCACAAGCGTCCAGCCGACTGGCTGGCGCGACTGGACCAGTTCGAGGCGGCCGGGCAGCGGATGATCAATCCCCTGTCGGTGCTGCGCTGGAACACCGACAAGGCCTATCTGGCCGAACTGGGCGCCAAGGGCGCGCCGGTGGTTCCGACGATCAGTGTCGAGACGCTGACGGCAGACGATGTCGAGACGGCGCGGGAAGCGTTCGGCGGCGGGGTGGTGGTGGCCAAACCGCGGATCAGCGGCGGCTCGCACCAGACGCTCAAGCTCAGCCCCGGGGATGACCTGGGCGACGGGGTCGATGGCCCGGCCCTGATCCAGCCCTTCCTGCCCTCGGTCGGCAAGGAGGGCGAGATCTCCCTGCTCTATTTCGGCGGCAAGTTCAGCCATGCGGTGACCAAGGTCGCGGCCAGGGGCGACTTCCGGGTGCAGCCGCAATTCGGCGGCAAAATCTCGCGGGTGAAGCCGTGGGAGGGGGCCGAGGGCGTGGCGCAGGAGATCCTCGCCGCCGTGCCGCCGCTGGCCTATGCGCGGGTCGACCTGCTGCGCGGGCTGGATGGGCAGCTGAAGCTGATGGAGCTGGAAGCCATCGAACCGGACCTCTTCCTGCAATACGCCCCCAAGGCCGGCGGACGGTTCGGGGCGGCGGTGAAGGCGGCGCTCGAGGCCTAGCCGCCCATGAAGAGTTCGCGCGACGGGCAAAGGTCGGCGACCTGGCATTCCGCGCATTTGGGCTTGCGGGCCAGGCAGACGTAGCGGCCGTGCAGGATCAGCCAGTGGTGGGCGCGGGTCAGGTAGGGCTGCGGCACGATGGCCATGAGGTCGGCTTCGACGGCGTCAGGCGTTTTGCCGGCCGACAGCTTCAGCCGGTGCGAGACGCGGTAGACGTGGGTGTCGACGGCAATGGCCGGTTCGATGTCGAGTTCGTTGAGGACAACAGACGCGGTCTTTCGGCCGACACCGGGCAGGGCCTGGAGGTCCTCGCGGTTCAGCGGGGTCTGGCCGCCGTGCTTCTCGAGGATGATGCGGCTCAGCTCGATGACGTTCTTGGCCTTGTTGCGGAACAGGCCGATGGAATTGATCCAGGGGATCAGGCCGTCGACGCCGAGGTCGTAGATCGCCTGCGGCGTGTTGTAGGCGGCGAAGAGCTTGTCGGTCGCCTTGTTGACCTGAACGTCGGTGGCCTGGGCGGACAGGGCGACGGCGACAACCAGGGTGAAGGGGCTGTCGAAGTGCAGCTCGGTCTTCGGGTTGTCCGACAGCGTCGAGAAGCGTTCGAACAGGGCCTCGACCCGCGCCCGCTCCTTCGGGGACAGACGTTTACGTACAGACTGTTTGTTTGTTTTCTTCGGCGCTGTCGGCATGGTCGGTGGTCTTACCCGGTATGGCCTGGCCCTACCCGGCCAATTTCTCGTCCATCAGGGCGATCGTGCGGGGCAGGCCGAAGATGGCCGCGAAGCTGCCGAAGCGCGGCCCCTGGCTCTGGCCGAGCAGAACCTCGTAAAGGGCCTGGAACCAGCTGCGCAGCGGATCGAACCCGGCGTCGTTGCCGGCCGAGTAGACCTCGTTCTGGATCAGCTCGGCGTCCTGGCAGTCGGACGGCATGGCGGCCAGCCGGGCCCGCAGGTCCAGCATGGCCGCGCGTTCCTTCTCATCCGGGGCGCGGAAGGCCTTGTTCGGCTTGATCTGGTCTTCGTAGTAGGCGACCGCGTAGCCGGCCAGGGTGTCGAGCAGCGGGTGGCTCTCCGCCGTCGCGCCCGGGATGTAGCGCGACAGGAAGCCCCACAGCACCGCCTTGTCCTG
>JBILYE010000233.1:0-5494 GCA_044377925.1 Caulobacter sp.
GACCTCCGGGAAGCGCTTGAGGATCTCTTCCCAGATGATGGTCAGCTGAAGTTCGGCCAGGCGGTTGCCGACGCAGCGGTGGATGCCGAAGCCGAAGGAGATGTGCTGGCGCGGACGGGCGCGGTCGATGATGTAGTCGTTCGGCCGCTCGATCACGCTGTCGTCGCGGTTGCCCGACAGGTACCACATGACCACCTTGTCGCCCTCGCGGATCATCTTGCCGCCGACCTCGGTGTCGACCACGCAGGTGCGGCGCATGTGAGCCAGGGGGGTCTGCCAGCGAATGGTCTCGGAGACCATGGACGGGATCAGCTCCGGGTTGGCGCGCAGCTTGGCGTACTGGTCGGGGTTCTGGTTGAGGGCCAGGATCGAGCCGGAGATGGTGTTGCGGGTGGTGTCGTTGCCGCCGACCGTCAGCAGCACGACGTTGCCGAAGAACTCGCGCGGTTCCATGTCGCGCGTCGCCGGGTGGTGGGCCAGCATGGAGATCATGTCGGGGGCCGGGGGGGCGTTGACCTTCTGGTTCCACAGGTTGGCGAAGTAGGCCTGGTACTCACCGAATATCGCCAGCTTCTCGTCGAGGGTCTCGACCAGGCCGCCGGGCACGGGGATGGCGGTCACCACGTCCGACCAGTAGGTGATCTTGCGGCGGTCTTCCTGGGGCGCGTCGAACAGGGTGGCCAGGGTCATGGCCGTCAGCTCTTTCGAGACCAGATCGACCCAGTCGAACTCCTCGCCGATCGGCAGGCCGTCGAGGATGGCGGCGCAGCGCTCGCGGATGACCGGGGCCATGGCCTGCAGGTTGGAGGGCGAGACGGCCGGGCTGACCGCCTTGCGCTGCACATCGTGGCGCGGCGGGTCCATGGCGATGAACATCGGCAGCGGCTCGAAGTTGGACGACCCACCGGCGATGGTGATGCCGCCCTTCATGAAGTCCGAGCTGAAGGCCTGGTGGTTGGTGTCGACGGCCATGATGTCGTCGTACTTCGTGATCGACCAGTAGGGGCCGTGCTCGCTGTCGGCGCACCAGTGGACCGGATCCTCGGCGCGAAGGCGCTCGAAGATCGGCAGGACGGCGTCGGCCTGGAACAGTTCAGGCTGGGCCGGATCCAGCTTGTCGAGCGGGATGTCGTAGACCGGGTGACGTGTTGCGTTGATCGATCCGTCAGCCATGACAAGCTCCCATTTTGTTCGTTGGACGCCATCGGAAGCCTTCGAACAGCGTTTCACAAGCCCCTGAAATGGGGGTGTGAGCGGAGCATGCGTCCCGGGCCGGTGCGTTCAGAGGTCGACCGCATCCGGATTGGCGACGACCGGCCGGCGACGCGCGGCCAACACCATGGTCAGCGCCCCGGCGAGAGCCGAGGCGATCGATCCGGCCAGCCGGCGATCAACCTGCGGCCCGTTTCCCCCGACAGCTTCGAGGTGGTCGAGGTTCCCGCCTCGCCGGAGTTCCCGGCGGGCCCGGCTCCGGCGAAGGTCACCCTGCGCCAGAACGGGGCCGAGATCGTCTTCACCCGCAAACCTCAAGCCGTCTTGCGCAGCCGCAGGAGGATGTAGGCCAATGCCGCGATCAGGAAGGCCGGCAGGGTGGCGCCGACGTCGGGCAGCAGGCGGCTGAAGGCCTGGTAGGCGGCGATGCCGATGACCCAGGCGGCGAGGCCCGCCAGGTTGACCCCTGGCGCGCTCGCCTCCGTCGCCGCGCGCCGGGGCCGGACGATGAAGTGGTCGGCCAGCAGCACCCCGAACAGCGGCGCGAACACCGAGCCGATCAGCAAGAGGAAGTGCTCGTACCGGGCCAGCGGCGCGAACAGGGCGATGGCGGTGCACAGCAGGCCGAAGCCGATGGCCAGACGGGCAGGGCGGGCCTTGACCACCGTGGCGGTGGAGACGGCGGCGGAGTGGATGTCGGCGAAGGTGTTGTCGGTCTCGTCGATGATGATCAGCAGGAGGGCGACCCCGCCGCCGGTCGCCGCCAGGGCCGCCAGCAGCATCCCCTCGCCGCCGCCGGAGGCCAGGGCATAGGCGGCGCCCAGGCCCATGAACCAGATGTTGGCCAGCAGGTAGCCAAGGCCGCTGCCCCGAAACATGGCGCCCGGGCTGCGGCCGAAACGGGTGTAGTCGGCGATCAGCGGCAGCCAGGACAGCGGCATCGCCACCACCAGGTCGACCCCGGAGGCGAAGCTCATCTCGCCGGTGCCGGGCCGGGCCATCAGCTCGGCCAGGTCGTAGTCGGCCAGCAGCCGCCAGGTCAGCCAGCCGGCCCCGGCCAGCAGCAGCCACAGGCCCCAGGCCCTCAGGAAGCGGCGCACGAAGGACACCGGCCCCAGCACCGCCAGCCCGGTCGCCATGGCCCCGAACAACAGGGTCCAGACGATGGCGTTGGAGACCCCGAAGGTCTGGCGTGCGAGGGCGTCGGCGGCGTCGCGCATGGCGACGATCTCGAACGCGCCCCAGCCGACCAGGCCGATGACGTTGAGCACGGTCGGGACGATCGCGCCCCTGGCCCCCAGCGCCGGCCGCAGCGTGCCCATGGCCGACAGCCCGGTCCGGGCCCCGACAAAGCCCGCCGACGCCAGCAGCATCACGCCCAGCAAGGAGCCGACAACGATGGCGCCCAAGGCCGCCGGAAGGCTGAGCCCCGGCACCAGGAAGGCGCCGGCCTGCAGGACCAGCAGGCCGATGCCCAGGCTGAACCACAGGGAAAAGGCGTCGAGGGCGCCGAACACCCGGCGCTCCGGCGGTACGGGAATCAGCGGGTCGTAGCTATTTTCAGTCTGGGCCATGGCCCCGTTTATCAGGTCGCGGCGTTCGGGGAACTGGCTCGCGGCGCCCCTACCGCACCGTTTCCTTGTCCCGGGGGGCGGTGACGTGTTTGGGACGGGCGCGGAACTTCGGCTTGGGCAGCAGGCGGAAGCGGGTCTCGCACCAGGCGAAATCGACGCCGACGTCGATCAGGGCGTCGGAGCGGCCGCAGGGACAGGCAAAGCCCATCACCTCGTGTACGCGATAGGTTTCCCCCGCCACCAGGGGCACGGGCTCTCCGGTTACATGGTTGGGCGATGCGTTGACGCACAGGACAAGATCGCCACGGCCGACGGCGTCACTCATGGGCTTCTTCCGTTTCGAAGGGTGGATATTAGCGCCTGGCGCGGGGCGGAGCAAAGGGAGAGGCGGAGGGGCCTATCCCCCGGGGTGCAGACCGGGCGCCTCCTGGCCGGTGCGGGCGACGTATTCGGTATAGCCGCCGCCGTACTGGTGGATGCCCTCGGGGGTCAGCTCCAGCACCCGGTTGGACAGGCCGGCCAGGAAGCGGCGGTCGTGGCTGACGAACAGCATGGTGCCCTCGAAGTCGGCGAGGGCGGCGACCAGCATCTCCTTGGTGACCATGTCCAGGTGGTTGGTCGGCTCGTCGAGGACCAGCAGATTGGGCGGATCAAACAGCATCCGGGCCATGACCAGGCGGGCCTTCTCGCCACCCGACAGCACGCGGCAGGGCTTTTCGACATCGTCGCCGGAGAAGCCGAAGCAGCCGGCCAGGGTGCGCAACGACCCCTGGCCGGCCTGCGGGAAGGCGCGGTCGAGGGACTCGAAGATGGTCTCGTCGCCGTCCAGCAGGTCCATCGAGTGCTGGGCGAAATAGCCCATCCGCACCCCGGCCCCGATGTTGCCCACACCCGTGTCCGGCGTGGTGGCGCCGGCCACCAGCTTCAGCAGGGTCGATTTGCCGGCCCCGTTGGCCCCCAGCACGCACCAGCGCTCCTTGCGGCGAACCAGGAAGTCGAGGTCCTGGTAGATCGGCTGGGCGCCATAGCCCTTGTGGACACCGCGCAGGCTGATGACATCGTCGCCCGAGCGGGGCGGGCTGCGGAATTCGAAGGCTACCGACTGGCGGCGGCGGGGGGCCTCGACCCGCTCTATCTTGTCGAGCTTCTTGACCCGGCTCTGTACCTGGGCGGCGTGGCTGGCCCGCGCCTTGAACTTCTCGATGAACTTGATTTCTTTGGCCAGCATGGCCTGCTGGCGCTCGTACTGGGCCTGGCGCTGGGCCTCGCCGAGGGCCCGCTGGCCATCGTAGAAGTCGAGATCGCCGGAGTAGGTGATCAACTGGCCGGCGTCGATCTCCACCACCTTGCCGATGATGCGGTTCATGAAGGCGCGGTCGTGCGAGGTCATCAACAGGGCGCCGTCGTAGTTCTTCAGGAACGCTTCCAGCCAGATCAGGCTTTCCAGGTCCAGGTGGTTGCTGGGCTCGTCCAGCAGCATGGCGTCCGGCCGCATCAACAGGATCCGGGCGAGGGCCACGCGCATCTTCCAGCCGCCGGACAGCAGACCGACGTCGCCGTCCATCCGCTCCTGGCTGAAGCTCAGGCCCGCCAGCACCTCGCGGGCCCGCGCCTCGATCGCGTAGCCGTCGAGCGCCTGGAAGCGCTCCTGCACCTCGCCGTAGCGGTCCATGACGGCGTCCAGCTGGTCGGCCTTGTCCGGATCGACCATGTCGGCCTCGAGGGCGGTCATCTCGGCAGCCAGGGCGCTGACCGGACCGACGCCGTCCATCACCGCGGCGACGGCGGTCTGGCCCGACATCTCGCCGACGTCCTGGCTGAAGTAGCCGATGGTCATGCCGGGATCGATGACGACCAGGCCGTCGTCGGGCGCCTCCTGGCCGGTGATCATGCGGAACAGGGTGGTCTTGCCGGCGCCGTTGGGACCGACGAGGCCGACCTTCTCGCCCTTCAGCACGCCCATCGAGGCTTCGATGAACAGGAGCTGGTGGCCGTTCTGCTTGGTGATGTTGTCGAGGCGGATCATGGGGCGGGCTGGTAGCGCGAGGGGCGGGCGAGCGCCAGAGGCGGGAGCGGGCGCCGGCCGGTTATCGAAGCGGCGGACCATTATACCCCGGGCTACAAAAACAGGCGGCGTCTTTCCGGAGGCCCGGCGAGGGGGCGAAAGCCCGGCGGGCGTGGGTTTCGGCGTGGGCCGGGGGCCTGTGAACGTAGCCCGGGGCGTAGGTCGCCCTGCAGGTCGATTGCCCGCAAATGTAGGTCGAAAGAGCGTCGGTGCGGGCTACGCCGGCGCCGCAGCCCGGGCGAGCGGGGTCAAAAGACCGCTCAGGGACGATGAATATGTCTAGACATATTGCCAGAACGCCCGGCAGGCGGGGGTTTTCCAGGGGGTCTTGCGGCGGCCCGGCGTGGGATAATGGTGCTGCCGCTTCGATAAGGCGGCTCCCCCCAGACATCGCCAGAGGAGCGCTCCTGCGTGACCGACCCTGCCGCGCCGCCCGCCGACCCCCGCCCGCTGACCGCGCTGCAGCAGCGGTTCGTCCAGGAGTACCGCCTCGACGGCCGCGCCAGCGCCGCCGCCCGCCGGGCCGGCTATGCCCCCGCCGCCGCCCGCTGGAGCGGCTACAAGCTGCTGCGCGATCCGCGCGTCCAGACCCTGCTGGCCGTGCCGGACCCGCCCTCAGGCCAGCTCGAGCACGCAGAGCGCG
>JBILYE010000234.1:0-5472 GCA_044377925.1 Caulobacter sp.
TCAGCATGTAAGACATGCTGAGGGTCCCATCGACAGAAACTGGGGGGGTGCCGGGTAGGTGGGGTCAGCCATGGCAGGATTTTCGATACCCCCACCCCCCGTGTGGGCCAAACTCCCCAGATCCCTTGCCCAAGGTCGTTTCCGAGCAGCGGTCACACTCGACATTGGAGGCGAATAGCGGGGGTTTTTCTTTGAGTCAGAAACTAATATCACATTAGCGAATAAAGCAGGCTATATTCGCCATCCTTTCACCAACGCTATCTGGCACTACACTGAACCATTCCCTATCGCCAGGCGGAACTTCTATACTATTTAATACGTTTCCGTCTTGTGCATAATTAACAAGAATATCTATTCGGATCTTTTTGTTGGAACAATCTATCGAATACTTCGTTAAATCATCAAATTGCGCTGACTTAGCCACGTAAGCTGGACCGAAGAGTTTATTAGACTCCGCATTTTCGTAGTTTCGACTAGATACAGAAAATGTCGAAACCCATACTGCGCGCAAGAGTCCCGATAATTCAATTCTGGCGGGACTTAAAGCAAAAACCTGCCCCCCTCCCCTTGCATATATTATATATTCCGGCGGCATCAATATACGTGGTGGTTTTGCGCAGGCTGCTACAAGTTGATTTTGGCTAATTATCATATAGTCAGACGTTTGATAAACACCACCCTCCCGCAGTCTGATTTCGTCCGCACTAGCGGCGGGCGTAATCGGCATAAAACTTGTTGCGGGCTCTCTAATTCCAATGTCTATGAAAACGCGAGCCCCGCAAGCGTAGTATACGCTCGCATTCTGATCACGAGCACCATTGTAGTTTAAGTGGAATGCGCGGAGATTTCTCCATCCCTCGCCGATATATTCATAACTAAAGTCGGGGGATTGGGGGGCTTGCGCCGATGCCGATCCGGCAGAGAAAAATGCGCACGCCAATAGGAACGCAAACTTGGTACGCATCGCCTGCCCCCTCTCAAGAATTTCCTAGCCCAATCAATACATGCGCTCCAGCGGGCTGCAATGGCCGTTAGGCCATGGGTTCGACCGAGCAGATCAGTCTGCAGGTAGGAACTGCGGGTCCCATCTCCTGAAACTGGGGGGGTGCCGGGTAGGTGGGGTCAGCCAAGGCGGGATTTTCGAGCCCCCCGCCCTTCTCGTTTTTGAAGGGGGCGGCTCTTGCCGCGCAACATTGCCCATTCAGCGGAAATACACCCACTCGCTTCCCATGCACTTCCAGATCGTCCGGGCCAGGAAGCAACCAGTCCCGCGACGCAGTGCAAGTGGCTGATTTTGTTGAAGAAAAATGGCGCGCCCGGAACGATTCGAACGTCCGACCCTCAGATTCGTAGTCTGATGCTCTATCCAGCTGAGCTACGGGCGCGCACTTCGCTGGGCCCGTCTAGGGGTCCGGCGAGGGCGCGGAACCTAGTCGCGGGGGATTGGAAAGGCAAGCGGGTCGATGCGGTTTTTTTACCGGCCGTTTTTCCAGGCCGGAATGTCGCTGCCCGGCCAGCTGGTCGCCTCATGGACGCCCCGGGCGATGGCCCGCGCCAGGACGTCGGCGGCCAGGGCGCCGATGCGGGCGACGGCCATGGGGGCGGGTTCGTCCAGCGGGCGCCGCGCGGTCGACAGGGCGAAGACGATGTCGCCGTCGAAAGGGGCATGGGCCGGGCGGACGGCGCGGGCCAGACCGTCCTGAGCCATGATGGCGACGCGTTTCGCGTCCCCCGGGGTCAGGACTGCGTTCGTGGCGACAACGGCAATGGTGGTGTTCTGGCGCAGTCCCGGATTGGCCTTGGCCATGTTCCAGTGGTCAGGCGCGGAAGACAGGCCGGCGGAACCCAGGCCCCCGAACTCGCCGTCCAGTTCAAAGGGGGTCGCCCAGAAGGTGCGGTCGTCGCCTGCGGTGACCGAGCCGTAGGAGTTGACCCCGGCGATGGCCCCGACGATGAGGCCGTCGTCGGTGATGATGCTGGCGCTTCCCGTGCCGCCCTTCCAGCCGCCGGCCTTGGCGCCGTAGGCGCAGCCCGCCGTGCCCAGCGCAATGTCGAGGCCGACGGCCTGGGCGGCCTCGATACCGAGGCGCCGGTAGGGCGGCTCCAGTCCCCAGGCCTTGTCCCCACCGTTGGCCATGTCGAACAGGATGGCGGCCGGAACGATGGGCGCGCGGGGCACGTCTGGGTTCTGGGAGACGGGATAGCCCCGGCCGTTGGCGCCCAGCCAGGCGGCGACGCCGTCGGCGGCGGCCAGGCCGTACATCGAGCCGCCCGAGAGAACGACGGCGTCGACCATGGCGCCGATCAGGTTCTCGGGGTTGAGAGCGTCTGTTTCCCGCGTGCCCGGGCCGCCGCCGCGCACATCGACGGCGCAGACGACGCGCTCGTCCGGCAGGACGACGGTGACGCCGGTGCGGACGCGCTCGTCATGCGCCTGTCCGACTTTCAGGCCAGGCACATCGGTCAGGCTGTTGCGCGGGCCGGGGCGAGCGGTCATCGGAACTCCGGGGGCTGAAGCGGTTTAATCGCCTGCCGGACCGTTGTTGTCCATGGCGGCGCCGTTATGGTGAGCCTCCCGCTGCTGGAGAAGACATGCGTCCCCTGATCGCCGCCGTCACGGCCCTGTCCCTCCTGCTGTCGGGCTGTTCGACCTTTGCGGTGGACCTGCCGCCCCTGATCCCTCCTCCCCAGGCTGGAGGTGGTCACGTGATGGTCGCCGCCGCCAACCCGCTGGCGGTCGAGGCGGGCCTGAATGTGCTGCGTCGCGGCGGCAGCGCCGTCGATGCGGCCGTGGCCGTTCAGGCGGTGCTCGGCCTGGTCGAGCCGCAGTCGAGCGGCCTGGGGGGCGGCGCCTTTCTGGTCCACTACGACGCCGGGACCAGGGCGGTGACCACCTACGACGGACGGGAGACCGCGCCGGCCGGCGCCGATGCGAAGATGTTCCTGGGTCCTGACGGCAAGCCGATAAGCTTCATCCAGGCCGTGCTCAGCGGCCGGTCCACCGGCGCGCCGGGCGCCATCGCCATGCTGCACCAGGCCCAGAAGGACCACGGCGCCCTGCCCTGGAACAGCCTGTTCGGTGACGCCGAACGGCTGGCGACGGACGGCTTCACCGTCAGCCCGCGGCTGGCCGGCATGATCACCTCGGTCTATCCGCAATCGAAGACGCCGGACGCCACCGCCTACTTCACCCGGGCGGACGGCAAGCGCTATGTCGCCGGTGACACCCTGAAGAACCCGGCCTACGCCGACACGGTCCGCCGCATCGCCGCCGAGGGGCCGGACGGCCTGCTCAAGGGCCCGCTGGCTCAGGCGATCGCCGCCAAGGTGGCCGAGGGGCCGATCCCCGGCGCCCTGACCACCGCTGATCTGGCCGGCTACAGGCCCCTGAAGAAGAAGCCGGTCTGCACCGACTACCGGGGCTATCAGGTCTGCACGGCCCAGCCGGCCTCGAGCGGCGTGGTGCTGCTGCAGGCGCTGGAGCTTCTCGAGCGCACCGACATCGCCAGCCGGGGGCCGACCGATCCGGTCGCCTGGCTGCAGATCGCCCAGGCCGAGCGGCTGATGTACGCCGACCGGGACCGCTACATCGGCGATCCGGATTTCGTCTCCGTGCCGGTGAAGGGCCTTTTGAATGAGGGGTATGTCGACGAGCGCGCCAAGCTGATCACCGAGCGCTTCGGGCCGCCGCCCGAGGCGGGCGTTCCGCCGGGCGCCGCCAGGCGCGGGCCGGACAGGACCCAGGAGCCCAGCGGCACCTCCCACCTGGTAATCGTCGACGCCAGGGGCGATGCGGTCTCGATGACCACCACGGTCGAGAGCATCCTTGGCTCGGGCCGGATGGTCGGCGGCTTTTTCCTGAACAACCAGATGACCGACTTCAACTTCGCGCCGGAAGGCCCGGATGGCATTCCGGCCGCCAACGCCGTGGCCCCCGGAAAGCGGCCGCGCTCGTCGATGGCCCCGGTCATCGTCCTGGACCGTCAGGGCCGCTTCGTCGCCGCCCTGGGCAGCCCGGGTGGTCCGTCGATCCTGTCCTACAACCTCAAGGTCCTGGTCGGCGTCCTCGACTGGGACCTGACCATGCAACAGGCGATCGACCTGCCCAACCTCATCGCCCGGGGCCCGAATGTCAGTGGCGAAGCCGACCGCTTCGCTCCAGGCGTGGTCGAAGGGATGGCCGCGAAGGGCCTGACCCTGAGATCGAGCGGCGGCGAGAACAGCGGCCTGCACGGGGTGATCGTCCGCGAGGGCGGCCGCCTGGAGGGCGGCGCCGACCCTCGCCGTGAGGGCGTGGCCCGGGGGTTTTAAGGAAACGGGGACAAATTGAATTCGCAGAATTCAATGTGTCCCCTCTTGCTAGTGGATGTGACCGCCGCCGGTCGGTCCGCCGGGCATCACCGTGCTTCCGGCCGGAACCAGGATCAGCGGCCTGCCGTCCTTCCAGGCGACGGTGATGTTCCGGGTGGCGGCCAGATCCTTGGTCGGATCGGCGGCAAGGGCCAGGAAGTCGGCCTCGCAGCCGACCGTCAGGCAGGACAGGCGCCGGCCTGGGAAGATGGAGACCCTGGGCGTCTCGATCCACAGCCGCAACAGGGTCGGGGCATCGAACACCTTCATGGCGGCCAGGTTGTCGATCTCGCTGCGCGAGGTCTGCATGTAGTTGTCCGAACCGATGGCCAGCTTGACCCCGGCCGCCCGCAGCAGCCTCAGATTGGCGGTCTGGAGGGCCTTGATCGGGGCCTTTCGGGCGCGGGGCATGTTGAGGTTCTCGGTGACCACCGTGGTCGTCACCACCACCACGCCGGACCGGGCCGCATCGCGCGCATCCTGGGGCGTCAGACGATAGGCGTCGCCGTTGTCGCCGGCCTCCCACATGTAGCCCGGCAGGTGGTTGATCTCGTCGACGCCGCTGGCCACGGCCAGACGGAAGTCGGCGGCGGTCTCGATGTGGACGCTGACCTTCAGGCCGCGCCGGTGGGCCGCCTTGATGATGGCCGGATAGAGCCTGGGATCCAGGCCGCGCATGCCGTACTGGCCCTTGTCGGCCTTGCGCTGCTCGTGATGCTCCGAATGCAGCAGATAGGTCTTCACGAACTCCGCGCCCTGGGCCTCAAGTTTCGCGAGGGCGGGCTCGATGTCGGCCGCGGTGCGCACGGTGTGGAAGGCGTCGCCCTCGAAGGCCTCGCCCGGTTGCTCCTTGCCGGTGAAGCGCGACAGGAAGCCGTAGAGGCGGATCGGATGGCCGCCTTCGCCGGTCAGACCGCCCATCGAGAAGGTCGCATCGACCGTGTCCTGCCGGTTCATCAGGGCGCGGGTCTGGGCGGTGAAGGCGCTGCGGCTGTTGGGGTTCTTCACATAGAAGACGCCGTTGGCCAGGTACTGGTCGCTGACCATCCGGGCCATCTGGGGCGCGTCGATGTTGTGGTTGTGGGCCTCGCCGAAGGGCGGGACAACGTAGGCGCCGTTGAG
>JBILYE010000036.1:0-20335 GCA_044377925.1 Caulobacter sp.
GGCCGATGGTGCATGCGGACGATCTGGTGAAGGGCTGAGGCATCGTGCGTGCTTCGACACGCGACCTCCGGTCGCTACTCAGCATGACGAACGATTTTGAAGCTCGCATACAGTCGTCATCCTGAGTGGCCCGTCGAAGGCGGGCGTGTCGAAGGACGCACTACCGCTCGTCCTCCTTCGCCGCCTCCAGCTCGTCCTCGGCGCGACCCGAGACGTCCCAGCTGTCCTCGCCGCCGGGTTTCATCCGCGCCAGGTCGGCCGCCAGCAGGCGCTCGGTGGTCTTGGCGGCGTCGCGGCTGGCCAGCATGTAGGCTTCTTCCTGGCCCCACATGGGACGCAGTTCCTCGAAGGCCCGCAGGTCGTGGCCTCGGAAGTAGTCGGCAGCCCGGTGCGCCCGGTGGGCGCGGAAGCCAAGGGAGCGCAGGGCTGTGGTCCCCAGGTGCAGGGCGCCCTCGAAGGTCTCGCGTTCGACCGCGTCGGCGCCGTTGGCCAGCAGGTCGTAGGCGTGGCGGCGGTCGAAAGCGCGGGCGAGGATGGTGATGTTGGGGAAGGCGTGGCGGGCCTTTTCGACCAGTTCGCTGGTCTTCTCCTTGTCATCAAGGGCGACGATCAGCATCCGGGCCCGCTCGGCCCCGGCGGCGCGCAGGAGGTCGAGGCGGGTGGCGTCGCCATAGTGCACCCGGCGGCCGAAGCGGCGCAGGACCTCGATCTGTTCGATGTCGCTGTCCAGGACCACCGACTTGAAGCCGTTGGCCTGCAGGAGGCGGCCGGTGATCTGACCGAAGCGGCCGAAGCCGGCGATGATGATATCGGGCTCGGCCTCGTCGAAGTCGGGATCGTCCGGTTTCACGTCAGGGATGGCGGCGTCCAGCATGGCCGACACCTTTTCGTAGACGATCATGGCCAGCGGGGTGAGGGCCATGGAGACGGCGACGGCGGCGGTCAGCAGGGCGGCCAGATCAGCGCCGATGACGCCGGCCCCGACGGTGAAGGTCAGCAGGACGAAGGCGAACTCGCCGCCCTGGGCCAGGGCGGTGGCGACGGCGGCGGCGGCGCGGCCGGTGGCCCCGCTGATCAGGGCCAGGCCGAACATCACCGCGAACTTCAGGACCATCAGGCCAAGCACGATGCCGACCAGCACCAGCGGCTGGGCGAGGATGATGTTGAAGTTGATGCCGGCCCCGACGGTGATGAAGAAGAGGCCGAGCAGCAGGCCGCGGAAGGGCTCGATGTCGGTCTCCAGCTCGCGGCGATATTCGCTCTCGGCCAGGACGACGCCGGCCAGGAAGGCGCCAAGGGCCGGCGACAGGCCGACCATCTGCATGAGCACGGCGACGGCGACGACGATGAGCAGGGCGGTGGCGGTGAAGATTTCGCGCAGGCGGGTCTGGGCGATGAAACGGAAGATGGGCTGGACAACATAGCGGCCGCCGCCGACCACGGCGGCGACGGCGGCGAGAACGGCGATCGTCTGCAGCCAGCCGGGAAACTCGCTGATCAGGCTGCCGCCGCCGTGGCCGCCCCCTTCGGCCGCGTGGGCCGTCTGGGCGATCAGCTGGGCCGGAGCCTCGGCCAGCAGGGGCAGGAGAGCAAACAGCGGGATGATGGCCAGATCCTGCAGCAGCAGAACCCCGAAGGCGGCGCGGCCGACCGGGCCTTGTCTGAGGCCCTTCTCGTCGAGGGTCTGAAGGACGATGGCGGTGGAGGACATGGCCAGCACCAGGCCGACGGCCAGGGCGGTCTTCCAGTTGAGCCCGAAGGCCAGGGAGAAGCCGGCGATGGCGATGGCGGTGAACATCACCTGGGCCCCGCCGAGGCCGAAAATGGTCTTGCGCATCGACCACAGCAGGGCCGGCCGGACCTCCAGCCCGATCATGAACAGCAGGATGACGACGCCGAACTCGGCGAACTTCATGACGTCTTCCTGCTCGCCGACCAGCGACAGGGCGAAGGGACCGACGATGACGCCGGCGATCAGGTAGCCGAGCACCGAGCCGAGGCCGAGGCGTTTGGCGATGGGGGCGGCGACGACGCCGGCGGTCAGGTAGACTAGGGCCTGGAGGAGGAGGTTCTCGGTCATTCGGCGGCGACCTTCTCACCAACAAGGCCCATCAGGCGGGCGCGGTAGCGTTGCGATTCGGCCTCAAGCGCCGCCGGGTCCTTGATCCGCGCGCCGTGAACCACGAAGGGCGTCTCCCACTGCATCTGGCAGAGGTCGGCGGTCTGTTCCAGCGGGCGCAGGAACTCCTCCATGGTGAAGTGGTTGTAGCCGAGCTTGTGATAGGCCGAGGTCGGGCCGCCGGTGGTCGTGGCCACGAACAGCTTCTTGCCCTTCAGCTTGTCGCCGCCCTTGCCGTAGGCGAAGCCATGCAGCCAGACGAGATCGAACCACTCCTTCATCAGGGCCGGCATGGCGTACCAGTAGAAGGGGAACTGCAGGGCGATGACGTCGTGCTCTTTCAGCTTCTTCTTTTCGCCCGGCACGTCGATGACGAAGTCGGGGAAGGTCTCGTAGAGGTCGTGGCGGGTGACGCCGTCGAGTCCGTCCGAGGCCGACCACAGGAGACTATTGGCGCGGCTCTTTTCCAGGGCCGGGTGGGCCATCACCAGGAGGACCTTACTGTCGCGCATTGCGTTGCTCATGATAGATGTCCCCCTAGGTCATTCCGCTGCGCGGAATGACCGGTTCTTTCGTTCGAGCGCGCCGGGCGGCGGAACCGCAGACACTTCCGCCTGGCGTGCTCTAAGGTCAGCGACCCATAATTCACCAACGGTTGAATTTCCCCGGGAGATGGGCGAAAGGACGCCGGTTTTCCAGCCGCAGGAGCTTTCATGGCCGACAAGGTCCGCAAGGACGCCGCCGCAGCCCTCGAAGGGGTGCTTTTCGACGGCATGACCATCATGGCGGGGGGCTTTGGTCTCTGCGGCATTCCTGAGAACCTCATCGCGGCGATCCGCGAGACCGGGGTGAAGGACCTGACCGTCGTCTCCAACAACTGCGGCATCGACGGCTTCGGCCTGGGCATCCTGCTGGAGAACCGGCAGATCAAGAAGATGGTGAGCAGCTACGTCGGTGAGAACAAGCTGTTCGAACAACTTTATCTCAGCGGCGAGCTGGAGCTCGAATTCAATCCGCAGGGGACGCTTGCTGAACGCATCCGTGCCGGCGGCGCGGGCATTCCCGCCTTCTTCACCAGGACCGGCGTCGGCACCCTGGTCGCCGAGGGCAAGGAGGTGCGCGAGTTCGATGGCGAAGAGTATGTGATGGAGCGCGGGCTGACCGCCGACCTCTCCATTGTCAAAGCCTGGAAGGCCGACGCCGAGGGCAACCTGATCTACCGGAAGACGGCGCGGAACTTCAATCCGATGATGGCCACGGCGGGCAAGGTCTGCCTGGTCGAGGTCGAGGAGATCGTGCCGGTCGGCAGCCTGGACAAGGATAACATCCACACCCCCGGCATCTATGTGGACCGCGTCTTCAAGGGCGCGGTGTTCGAGAAGCGGATCGAGCGCGTCACCACCCGCCCTAAGGAGTCTGTCTAATGCCCTGGACCCGCGACGAGACCGCCGCCCGCGCCGCCCGCGAGCTGCAGGACGGCTTCTATGTGAACCTCGGCATCGGCATTCCGACGCTTGTCGCCAACTACATCCCCGAGGGGATGCATGTGACGCTGCAGAGCGAGAACGGCATGCTGGGCATGGGGCCGTTCCCCTATGAAGGCGAGGCCGACGCCGACCTGATCAACGCCGGCAAGCAGACGATCACCGAGCTGGCCTCGAGCAGCTATTTCAGCAGCGCCGACAGCTTCGCCATGATCCGGGGCGGGCACATCGATCTGTCCATCCTCGGCGCCATGCAGGTGGCGGCCAATGGCGACCTGGCCAACTGGATGGTGCCCGGCAAGATGGTCAAGGGCATGGGCGGGGCCATGGACCTTGTGGCCGGCGTCAAGCGCGTGGTGGTGGTCATGGACCACTGCGAAAAGACCGGGGCGCCCAAGCTGCTCAGGCGATGCACCCTACCGCTGACCGGCAAGGCGGTGGTCGACACCCTGATCACTGACCTCGGCGTCTTCTCCATCGGCCGTGGCGCCGGGGTGAAGCTGCTGGAACTGGCGCCGGGCGTGACGCTCGACGAGGTGAAGGCCAAGACCGAGGCCGAGTTCGAGGTGGCGCTTTAGGGGGGACAGGTAGGCCGCTTGCGCGGCCAACCCGTCCCCAAAAGCGCGGCGCCTGACGCCACGTGAATCTTTTCAAGGGCTGCTCAACGTGATGGCCTCCCCGCAAAACAGGGAGGACATCATGGATCTCAGCAATGCTTCGGCGCTCGTCACAGGCGGGGCCGGCGGTTTCGGCAGCGCCACGGTGCGCAGGCTGGCCCAGCGCGGGGCGCGGGTGGTCATCGCCGACGTTCACGCCGACCGGGGCGAGGCGCTGGCCAGGGAAGTCGGAGGCGGCGCCGTCTTCGTCCACACCGACATCATGAGCGAGGACTCCATCGCCGAGGCGGTGGCCAAGGCCGTGTCGCTGGCGCCCCTGCGCGCCGCCGTGGTGGTCCATGGCGGGCCGCCGGCGCCCGGCTCGACCGGGCCTTCCCGGACGGTGAACCGCGAGGGCAAGCGCCTGCCGCTGTCGCAGTTCATGCACACCGTGAACGTCTATCTGAACAGCGCCTTCGCGGTGACCAGCCAGGCGGCCGAGGCCATGGCCGCCAACGAGCCGCTGGAGTCCAACCAGCGCGGCGTGGTGATCAACACCGCCTCGATCGCCGGCTATGAGGGCCAGCCCGGCCAGGCGGCCTATTCGGCGGCCAAGGGCGGCATCATCGGCATGACCCTGACCGTGGCGCGGGACCTCGCGCCGCTGGGCATCCGCGCCGTCTCCATCGCCCCGGGCACCTTCCTGACCCTGGCCTACAGCTCACGGATGACCGACGAACAGGCCCAGGCCCATTGGGGCCCGATGGTGCCCAACCCCAAACGGATGGGCGATCCGGACGAGTACGGCATCCTGGCCGGCCACATCTGCGACAACGACTTCCTGAACGGCACGACCATCCGGCTGGACGGGGCGCAGAGGTTCTAGGCAGGGACAGGCGCGCTCCAGACGCAGGGGCGCGCACCGTTCGGATCGAGGATGGGTCAGCGGCCGGCGCTGGCCGGGGAAAGGGAGGTCGCTTCGCGGCCAAACTGTCCCCCCGCATGGCGCACGGCGATGACTTCGCCGATCACAGCGATGGCGATCTCCCATGGCGCCTTGCCGCCCAGGTCGAGGCCGATAGGCGCGCGGAGGCGTTGCAGCTGCCCCTCGCTGAGGCCGACCGCGCGCAGACGATCCAGACGCTCACCCAGACGGCGGCGGGCCCCGAGCAGGCCGACGTAGGGCGCGGCTGACGGCAGGGCGAGCACAAGCGCCGCGTGGTCAATGTCCATGTCGTGGCCGCAGATGGCGACCGCTGTCCAGGCGTCGAGACCGATGGCGGCGAAGGCTTCGACCGGCTCGGCGCGGCTGTAGGCGACGTTCGCCAAGGGGCAGGCGATGGGGCCGCGCGGGCGAATGAGGGTTGTCTCGAAGCCGGATTGGGCGCCGAGCGTCGCTGTAGCCAGCGCCGTCGGGTCGGCGCCGATGACGATCAGCTTCCAGACCGGCGCATAGGTCATGACCAGGCCGCCGGGCGTAGCGAGGTCGGCGGGCCGTCTGGCGTCCATGGCAGCGAGGACGGCGCCGACCTGGGCATCGTCGGGAAGCAGCCGCTGGAGCTCGATCTCGATCCGTGCGCCGCAAAGCAGGCGGATGTCGGGCCATGGGCTGCCCTCTCCGTAGACGAGCCGGCGCGGCTCGCCGTCCGTCAGGCAGGCGGCGGCGTGCAAGGCGACGTCGCCTTCGACACAGCCGCCGGACAGAAAGCCGCTGACGAAATCGCGGCCGAAGACCATCTGGGCCCCGACCGGCCGGGGGCCGCCACCGCCAAGCGCGACGATGGTGGCGAGCACGGCGGACTCGCCGGCTTCGCGCAAGGCGCGCAGGGCGGGTCGCTGGTCGTCGGTCAGGCCGTAGGTCGGCCAATCCGGCAAGGAGGGGGCAGGCAGGGTCTGGGTCACGGGCTACATTAACCCCAGCGAAAGGCTTCAGGCACCCTCCCTTAAGGTGTTGGCGCGCATGGTTGCTACTGACTTCACCATGAGGCCGAGGCAGCCATGCCCAACGCCGCTTTCATCGCCGACAGCTTTGTCCGCCGCGCCCCCAGCCGGCCGGTCGCTGCCGGTTGCCGGCTGACCGACGAGGACGGGACCGCCCGCATCGACTTCGACATGGCCGGCGGCGCGGTGCTGCTGGGCCACGCCCACCCGCGCGTCGAGACCGCCGTCGCGGCCGGCAAGGCCACCCTGAGCGACGCCGCCGTCGCCCTCTCTTCCCTGCTGCCGCGCCGTCCGGCCGTCGCGCTCTGCGCCGAGGAGGGCCAGGCCCTGCCCGCCGCTGTCGCCGCCGCCCGCAAGGTCACGGGCTGCCGACGCGTCGCCGTCTGGGACCCCAGGAGCGGGATCTGCGGCGGCGAGACGGACCTGGCTGCCGTGCTGGTCGATCCGCTCGGCATGACGCCCGGCCAGCTGCGCCTGGCCCGCAAGGCGGCGACCACCGCCGGGGCCCTGCTGATCTTCGATGAGGGCTCCAGCGGTTTTCGGGTCCATGCCCAGGGCGTGCAGGGCCTCTCCAACGTGCGGCCGGACTTTTCCGTATTCGGGGCCGGCATCGCCAACGGCCGGCCGATCGGGGCCATCACCGGCAGCGATGACCTGATCGCCGCCCTCGACCCCGAGGACCTGCCCACGCCGCGCGGCGACAGCATCGCCGCCGCCACGGCCACCCTGGAGACGCTCGGCATCGCCCCGGTCGCGCCGCACCTGCAGGTGATGGGCGCCGAGATCCAGACCGAGGTCGAAAGCCTCATCAAGCGGGCCGGCGCGGCCCGCGTCTTTACGCTGGCCGGTGACCCCACCCTGCCCACCCCGCTGTTCGCCGCCCCCGTCCTCGAGGGGCTGTGGATGCGGGAGATGACGTCCCGTGGCCTGATCGTCGTCGGGCCTCACGCCCTCAGCGCCGCTCACGGAGAGGTCGAGGTGACCGCCCTGGTCGACGCCTATGCCGCCGTGCTGCCCGCCATGATGGCCCGCAACCTGGCCGAAATCTTCGCCCGGCCCCGGCCGGTCCATGACCCCCTGTATTCCAGTCCCAGCCATCTGGCCGCTCCAGAAGGACGCGCATGAGTTTCCCCCTGACCAAGCTTGGCCTTTCCGCCGCCCAGTTCGGGCTTGGCGGAAGCCCCAGCCCCCGCTCGCGCCCGCCCGAGGTGGAAGCGCGCGATATCCTGAACATCGCCGCGCGCGGCCAGCTGTCGGTGCTGGACGCCTCGGGTGTCTATGGCCGCGCCGAACAGATTCTCGGCGACCTGGTCCCGCGCCCGTCCTCCTTCCGCCTGACCCTGAACAGCGTCCGCGCCGACCGGGGGCCCGACTTCGTCGAGCAGGAGGCCCGCGCCTCCCTGCGCCGCCTGGCCGTCGAGCGGGCCGACGCCATCGTCGTGCCGAGCGTCGGCGAACTGTTCGGCCCTCACGGCATGGCCCTGTGGGACCGGCTGCAGGCGCTGAAAAGTCAGGGATTGTTCGCCCGCATCGGCATCGCGGTGCATGCTTCGGATGATCCCTGCGGGGTCGCCAGGCGCTTCAAGCCCGACCTCGTGCAGGCGCCGGCCTCGCTGCTTGACCAGCGGCTGCTGGCCGACGGCTCGCTGGCGCGGATCGCCGGCATGGGCATCGAGGTGCAGCTGCGCTCGGTCTTCCTCAACGGCCTCCTCTTCCTGCCGCCCGACCGGGTGCCCGCGACGCTCAAGGGCGCGGCCGGTCGCCTGTCTCGGGTGCGCCGGATGATCGCCGAGGGTCGCAGTGATCCGCTCCAGGCGGCGCTGGGCTTTGCCCTGTCGCGCCCGGAGGCCACCGCTGTTCTGGTCAGTCCGACCACCGCCGCCGAGCTGTCGGCCATCATCGCCGCCGCCGCCAGCCCACCCCCTGACCTCGATTGGGACGAGATGGCGCTCGATGACCCGATCGCCCTCGATTCCGGGAGCAGCTGGGCCGCCGCGTAGACGACGCGAAGAAGAGCCCGGCGCACCGCTCAGAAGGAGCAAACGCCCCATGATCCTCGCCATCCTGCAGGCCCGCATGGCCAGTCAGCGCATGCCCGGCAAGGCCCTGGCCAGCCTGGCCGGCCAACCGATGATCCAGCGACAGATCGAGCGGCTGCGCGCCGCCCGCACCCTGTCGCGCATCGTCGTCGCCACCAGTGTCGAGGCCAGCGACGATTCGCTGGCCGCCTTCCTCGTCTCGCACAGGCAGGCCGTCTATCGCGGCGCGCCGGTCGACCTGCTCGGCCGCTTCGCCCGTTGCGCCGAAAGCATCGGCGGTGTCAGCCATGTGGTGCGGATCAAGGGCGACGCGCCCTTCGTCGACCCGGCCATCGTGGACAAGGCGGTGCGTATCGCCCTGGACAGCGGCGCCGACTATGTCGCCAACCGCGGCTGGTTCGGCTTTCCAAAGGGCATGGAGGTCGAGGTCATCGCCGCCCCGGCCCTGATCGCCGCCGCGGCCACGCCGCGCGACCCGCAGGCCCGCACCTCACCGACCGCCTTCCTACGCGCCGACCCGGTCCGCTGGCGGCATGCCAACTTCGCCGCGCCGCGTGACCTGTCGGGACTGGACTGGCGGGTGAAGACCCATGCCGACATGACCTTCGCGCGGGGCGTTTACGCGGCCCTGCACAGCGCCGATCCGTCCTTTGCCATGCGGGACGTGCTGGACCTGACCGGCGGACGACAGGATCTCGCCAAGTACGCGGCCTGATGTCGACGGATGATGTTCGCCCGGATCGCTTCATCGCGCCCGGCACGCCCGTAAGGCTGACTTGCCACGGCAAGGAGGGCCATGAGGATGGTGTCGTCGTCCATTGCTGGTGGGATGAAGAGATCGCGTCGTACGACTGCTATGTCGCGTTCTTTGGCGACCGCATCCCGGCCGGACGGCCGAGCCAGATACCCTACGTCCTGCGCTACGCCTCAGTTTCGCTCAGCGAGATCTAGAACCCGCTCCAGAACGAAATGAGCCCGCCAACGGGGTGGAAGTTGGCGGGCTCCTGGAAACCGCCCTGGGTATCGGGGGGGGCGCAATCGGGCGGCTTCGATGAATAAACACCGGTCGGCCAATTGCGTTCAGAATCCAGGACTCTTTTCAGGCGAAATCAGTTCCGGATACGTACGCCGATATAGGCGGCGCGACCGGCTTCGCCGTAGCCGAGGGTTTCCTGGTAGTCCTCGTCGGCCAGGTTCTCGATCCGCGCGGTGAAGGTCACCCTGTCGTTCAGCTTCCAGCCGCCGGCCAGGTCGGCGGTGACGAAGCCGTCCCGGGCCTCGCTGGCGAAAGTCGAAGGGTTGCTGTCGGCCTGTTCGCCCTCGGCCCGGATGGTCAGCAAGGTGTTGAAGCGGTCGTTGCTCCAGCCCAGGCTCGCCGAACCGCTGTGCTCCGGCACCCGCAGCAACCGGGCGCCGGTCACATCGTTGATGGCGTCGGTGTAGGCATAGCCGGCCTTGACCGTGAACGGGCCCAACGCCGCGTCGAGGGACACTGTCGCCCCCGTCGACGAGGTCCTGGTGATGTTCACATAGCGCCCGGCCCGGAAGGCGATCTGGTCCTCGACGTCCAGGCTGTAGCCCGTGACCTGGATGAAGATCGCGTCGTCCGCCGAGCGCCAGCTGGCGCCGACGTCCCAGCCCCCGGCCGTTTCAGGCTTCAGGCCCACCGACGGGCCGCCGGGACCGCAGAAGTCGCAGACCGTCTGGCTGATGGTCGGGGTCTTGTAGCCCTGACCCCAGCTGATCTGGGTCGCGAAGCCGGCCCCGATGTCCCAGGTGGCGGAGACGCGGGCCGTGGTCCTGGCCTCGAACTCATCGGGATTGTCGTAACGCAGGGCGCCCGACAGGGTCAGCGTCTCGACCGGCGAGAAACGAACGACCCCGAAGGCCGAGGTGGAGCCCAGATCGGCCTTGGCCCCGGTGCTGACCGAAGCCTCGGTGTCGTCACGCTCGACCCCGACCACAAAGGCCAGCGGATCGCCCGCCCCGCCCCGGCCGGCGGTGTAGCGAAGGGTGCTGCGGTCAGCCTCATACGAAGACGAGAAGGCCGAGATGTTGTCCCGCTGAATGTCATAGAGATCGACCGACAGGCTGTGGTCGAGGCCGATGACGTTCTCGGCCTTCAGCCGGGCGAAGCCCGACCAGGCCGCGGCCTTGGCGCGGTCGGTGGTGTCGCCGAAGGCAAAGAAGGCGTCGTAGCCGTCGATATCCACGTCATAGCTGTTGTAGCGGACGCGGCCATCCAGGCTGACGGTGTCGCTGATGTCGAACCGGCCGTTGACCGAAGCCGTCCAGCTTTCCAGGCCATCGTCTTCCGAGCCATTGGCGGCCTTGGAGACGCCGTCGCTCTTGTAGCCGGCGACGGAGCCGCCGACGGCGAAGCGGTCGGTGGCGATGCCGCCGGCGGCGCTGCCGCGGACCGTGGAGAAGCTGCCGCCCTCGAGGTTCAGGCGATAGCCGTCCAGCTCCCGGCTGGTGAAGCTGATCACCCCGCCGATGGCGTCCGAACCCCAGAGCGAGCCCTGCGGTCCTTCGAGGATCTCGATGCGCTCGATATCGGCCAGGTCGAAGGCGGCGAAGTCGAAGCCGCCGTTGGGGCTGGAGGGGTCGTTCTGGACGACGCCATCGAGCAGCACGAGGGTCTTGTCGCCGGCCGCGCCGCGCGTGCGTACCGTGGTGACGCCGCCGAAGCCGCCATTGCGGCTGAGCGAGATGCCGGGCGTGGTGGTCAGCAGGTCGGCGGCGAAGACGGCCTGGCGGCGGTCGATGTCCTCTTCGGTGATGACGGTCAGACCGAGCACGTCCTTGGGCTCGCTGGCCAGGCGGGTGACGATGACGGCGTCGACGTCGCCCTCATCGGCTTCAGCCGCGAGAACCGGGGACGACAGCAGGGCCAGCGAACTGGCGGCAAGCAACAGGGTGGTCAAACGCATGGCGCGTTCTCCTTTCAAGGAGCCCGCGCGGCGCCGCGTGGCGGATCAGGGTCCAGCGACACACGTCGGCGCGCCGGCCGACGGTCGCTTCAACGGGAGCCCCCGCGCCGACAGCCTGGACCCGGGCCACGGACGAACGACGACGGCGGCAGGTCTCCTGGCTTGCGGGTCATCAGGTTCGCATCGTCGCCTTCCCGGTTTCCCAGTGACGCCCTCCTCTGATGAGGAGAGACCGATGCGGCCCTCGCCGCTGACAGTTGCGGGCACAGCGGGGGATTCACACCCCCTTCCCTCTTGGCCCCCGTTATGGGGGACCGCCTGGGGCCTAGATGCTGCAACGTCGCCAGGATGGCAAGCGCAGCTTCAGTACCAGCCGGCGGCCCGCAAGGCGCCGGCGTAGGCTCTGGAAACCGGAGCGTCGGCGCCGCCCTTGAGCGACAGAGTGGCGCGTCCGTCTCCTCGCCGGGCCCCGGTGACCGGCAAGGCGGACGTCTTCGACTTCGGCCCCGATCATTGCGCCGAGGAGCATCAGTTCGTCCCCCGCCCCGGATCGTCGCGGGAGCTGGACGGCTGGCTGGTCGGCACGACCCTGAACCTGAAGGCGCGGGCGACGGAGCGGCATGTGTTCGAGGCGTCGCGGGTGTCGGCCGGGCCGGTCTGCAGCTGGCGGGCCGATGTGCCGCTGCCGGTTGGATTTCATGGGTGCTGGGTCTGACCGCCGCTTGCACAGTCATCCCGGCGCGGCCTATCGGTGTTTGCCATGACCGCGACACGGGGCAGGCCACGCAAGGACGGGCGGGGGCGGCCGACGAAATCTTCCGGCATCGACATGCGCCAGGCCATCCTGGACGCCGCCGAAGGGCTGTTCGCACGGCACGGCTTCTATGGCGTCACCACCCGTCAGGTGGCGGCCGAGGCAGGCGTCGATACCGCCCTGATCCACTATTATTTCGGCGCCAAGCGCGAGCTGTTCGACGCCGTCTTCCTGCGCCGGGCCGAGATTCTGAACGGCGACCGCAAGGCCTCCATGGACGCCTACGAGGCTGCCAACGCCGGAAACATGACGCCGCTGGGCGTGATTACCGCCTTCATCGACCCGCTGATCGAACGGTCGATGACCGGCGGCGCCGGCTGGAAGAACTATTTCGCCCTGGTCGCCCAGGTGAACAACACCCCGGCCTGGGGCGGCGAGACCATGCACCGCTTCTTCGATCCGGTTGTCCACCAGCTGGTCGACACCCTCAAGCGCGCCAGGCCGGACGCCGAGATGGTCGATCTCTACTGGGGCTACCAGTTCCTGACCGGGGCGATGATGCTGGCCCTGTCGGAGACGGGACGTATCGACCAGCTGTCGGAAGGCCTTTGCCACAGCCACGACCTGGAGGCAGTGCGGGCCCGGCTCTATCGCTACTGCGCGGCCGGGTTCGGGGCCCTGATCAGCTAGAGCACGCTCCGATAAGTGGGAACCGGTTATCGGATCAAACGCGCGACGACGAACAAGCTGGAGCGGCCGATTTGATTCCATCAAATCGGGTCCTGCTCCAGTGGGCCGCATCCTCGCTTTCGGGGGTCTTCCCGGCGCCACCACGAAAAGCTGACGGCCGGTGTGGCGCCAATTCATCATGTGGTGAAAAAGCGGCGAGCCAAGCGCCTTCCGGCCACCTGCGCCGTTGCGCGCGCGGCCGTCCTGACTCAAGGTCGGTGATAATTCGCGTTTCGGTGAATTTCTTGTAATCAACAGCGTCCGCCAACGGACCACTGGACCCAGGTTGAAGGTCCGAAGCCGACGCTCCCAGGGAGGGCGACTATGAAGACCATGTGGAAAGCCATGCTGCTGGCCGGTGCGGCCTGGAGCGCCGCGAGCGCCGGCGCCTATGCGCAGGACGTTCCGACTGAAGGCGCTGACGTCGAAGAAGTCGTCATCACCGCCCGCCGTCGCGAAGAAAACCTGAAAGACGTGCCTGTCTCCGTCTCGGCGGTCAGCGAAGCGGCCCTGGAGCGCCAGGGCGGCACGGACATCACCATCCTGCAGCAGATCACCCCCAACGCCACCGTCCAGGTGGCGCGCGGCTCCAACTCGACCCTGATCAGCTTCATCCGCGGCATCGGCCAGCAGGACCCGCTGTGGGGCTTCGAGCCCGGCGTCGGCCTCTATATCGACGACGTCTACGTCGCCCGGCCGCAGGCCGCCGTGCTCGACGTCTTCGACGTCCAGCGCGTCGAAGTGCTGCGCGGCCCCCAAGGCACGCTTTACGGCCGCAACACCATCGGCGGCGCCATCAAGTATGTCACCAAGGACCTGTCGAGCGAGCCTCAGCTGGCCCTCAAGGGCGCCTACGGCAGCTACAACCAGATCGACCTGATCGCCTCGGGTTCGATTCCGCTCGGCGACACCTTCGCCATCGGCGCGGCCGTCGCCAAGTACGACCGTGAAGGCTTCGGCGAGAACCTGACCACCGGCGCCGATCACTACAACAAGGACGTCACCGCCGCCCGCGTGTCGGCGCAATGGCGTCCGACCGAAGCCCTGTCGTTCCGCCTCGCCGGTGACTGGGTGAAGGACGATTCCAACCCGCGTCACGGCTATCGCGAAGTGCAGGCGCTCAACAGCGCCGGCGTCCCGATCGCCGGTGGCGCGCCGCTGGGCGATGTCTATGACACCCTGGCCGGAATCGGCGACAGCAACAGCGTCGAGACCAAGGGCCTGTCCCTGACCGCCGCCTGGGACATCAGCGACACCCTGACCTTCAAGTCGATCACCGCCTACCGTGAAGGTGAAACCACCACCGTCATCGACTTCGACGGCCTGCCCGCCGCCATCCTCGACATCCCGGGCTTCTACGCCGACGACCAGCTCAGCCAGGAATTCCAGCTGACCTACACCGGCGACCGGGTCCAGGGCGTGGCCGGCATCTACTACTTCGACGGCCATGCTGAAGGCGCCTTTGACACCATTCTCAGCCAGGCCGGCATCGTCATCGGCACCGCCGGCGCCGTCGACACCAAGTCGATCGCCCTGTTCGCCGACGTCAGCATCGACTTCACCGACCGCTTCAAGGCCTCGATCGGCGGCCGCTGGACCCGTGACGAGAAGGAAGGCAGCGTCTTCCGCGCCAACTACCTGGGCGCCGTCCGCAGCCCGCTTCTGGGCGGCACGGTCCGCGCCCCGCTGCTGGTCCGCTCGGACTACACCAACGACAACACCTTCGAGGAGTTCACCCCGCGGGTCAGCCTGAGCTTCGACCTGACCGAAGACCTGACGACCTACGTATCGTACAGCAAGGGCTTCAAGTCGGGCGGCTTCGACATGCGTGGCGACGTCATCCTGACGCCGGCGACGGTGGGCGGCTATGACCCCGAAACGGTCGACAGCTACGAAATCGGCCTGAAGGGCAGCCTCTATGACGGCCGCATCACCTTCGCGACCGACCTCTTCAAGGCCGAATACAAGGACCAGCAGGTCACCACCCAGGTGCCGTCGGGCGCCAGCATCGCCAGCTTCGTCGACAACGTCGGCAGCTCGGAAATGTGGGGCTGGGAATTCGAAGGCCGGTTCCGCTTCACCGACAACTTCTCGGCCGGCGCGACGCTGGGCTACATCGACGCCCAGTTCAACGAGTTCTTCCGCTTCTACCCGGCCGGTTCGATCAACCCGCTGACCGGGGCCGTGGTGCCGGTCGGCGGCGTGACCCTGAACATCGCCAGCATGGCGAAGCTTCAGAACACGCCCGAATGGACGATGAACTACAACGCCACCTGGAACTTTGAAGTGGCGGGCGGCGACCTGTCGCTGACCCCCTCGGCCTCGTTCCGCGGCGACTCCCAGATGTTCGAGTTCGCTGCGCCGGCCATCGACCAGGAAGGCTACTGGCTCTACGACTTCAACGCCCAGTGGGTCGCTCCGGGTGGTAACTGGAAGGTCAGCCTGACCGGCAAGAACATCACCGACGAGCGCTACCGCATCGGCGGCTACAACTTCCCGCAGTCGGCCGGCGTTCTGTTCGGCAACTCGGTGGTCGGCTTCTACGGCAACCCGTCGACCTGGACGCTCGGGATCGACTGGAAGCTTTGATCTCCCTGTAGACTGAAAACCTGGGGCGGCCTGGAAACGGGCCGCCCCTTTTTCATTTTGTAGAGACCCCAGGAGACGCCGATGACCGATGCCGCCAACCCCGCCAAGACCGGATCAGGCTACCGCGTCTACGTCCTCGCCATCCTCATCGTCGTCTACACCTTCAACTTCCTGGACCGGCAGATCCTCGGCATCCTGGCCGGGTCGATCAAGGCTGACCTGGGGCTGACCGACAGCCAGCTGGGCCTGATGGGCGGGCTGGCCTTTGCCCTGTTCTACACCGCGCTGGGCATCCCGGTGGCCTGGCTGGCCGACCGGTCGAGCCGCAGCTGGATCATGACCGTGGCCCTGACCGTCTGGAGCGGCTTTACCGCCGCCTGCGGCCTGGCGACCGGCTTCTGGAGCCTCTTCCTCTGCCGCATGGGCGTCGGGGTCGGCGAGGCGGGCGGCACGGCGCCGGCCTACAGCCTGATCGCCGACTACTTTCCGCCCAGCCAGCGCGCCAGGGCCCTGGCCGCCTACAGCTTCGGCATCCCCATCGGCACGGCTTCGGGCATCCTGTTCGGCGGCCTGATCGCGGCAGCCATCGACTGGCGTACGGCCTTCATCTGCGTCGGCCTGGCGGGCGTTGTCATCGCCCCGATCTTCAAGCTGACGGTCAAGGATCCCAAGCGCGGCGGCGATTTCGACGCCGCCGGCCATGCAGTGGACGAGCCGTTGAAAGCGCCGGAGGCGGCCCCCGGCATGGGCGAGGTGATGAAGACCCTGCTGCCCAAGCCCAGCTTCTGGCTGCTCTCGCTGGGCGCGGCGGCCTCCAGCGTCTGTGGCTATGGGGTCGCCTTCTGGCTGCCCAGCTTCTTCGAACGCAGCCTCGGGATGGACCTGGTCCAGCGCTCGCTCTTCCTTGGAGCCCTGGCCCTGATCGGCGGCACCGCCGGGGTATGGCTGGGCGGCTGGCTGGGCGACCGACTGGGCGGCCGGAACAAGGGGGCCTATCCGCTGGTGGCGGCCATCGCCTTCCTGATCGCCTTCCCCTGCTTCTTCCTGGCGATCAATGTCTCCAACCTCTGGCTGGCCTTCTTCCTGTTCCTCATCCCCCAGGGTTTGAACCTGGTCTGGCTGGGCCCGATCATCACCTCGATCCAGCATCTGGTCCCCGGCCGCATGCGCTCGACGGCCTCGGCCTGCTTCCTCTTCATCAACAACCTGATCGGCCTGGGCCTCGGCACCTACTATTTTGGCGCCGTCTCCGACCTGCTCACCCCGCACTTCGGGGCCGAAGCGCTGCGCTACTCGATCTACAGCGGACTATGCTTCTACCTGGTCAGCGCCGCCCTGTTCTTCGTCGCCAGTCGGCGGCTGGCAAAGGACTGGGTGGACTAAAGGGGCTTAAACCACCCCCCTTTCCGCGAACGTAAAGCATCGACAACCCCGTGAGGCCGTCTCGCGGGGTTTGTCTTTTCGCGTCGATTTGCGTGGGTTGCCTGCCCTAACGTGCGGCGCCTATAAGGCCCCCGTCTGCGACCGCGCCCGGTCCCCCACCGCACAAGGCGAGCCCTTTCCAGCGATGAACATTCACGAATATCAGGCCAAGGCCGTCCTCGCCGAGTTCGGCGCTCCCGTGTCAAAGGGCTTCGCGGCCATGACCCCCGACGAAGCCGCCAGCGCCGCCGAGCGGCTGCCCGGCCCGCTCTATGTGGTCAAGAGCCAGATCCACGCCGGCGGCCGCGGCAAGGGCCGTTTCGAGGGCCTCGGCCCCGACAGCAAGGGCGGTGTGCGCCTCGCCAAGTCGGTCGAGGAAGTCCGCCAGCATGCCGAGGAGATGCTCGGCCGGGTGCTGGTCACCCATCAGACCGGCCCCAAGGGCAAGCAGGTCAACCGCCTCTACATCGAGGACGGCTCGGACATCGAAAAGGAATTCTACCTGTCGCTGCTGGTCGATCGTGAGACCAGCCGCGTCAGCGTCGTCGCCTCGACCGAAGGCGGCATGAACATCGAGGAGGTCGCCCACGACACCCCCGAGAAGATCCACACCTTCAGCATCGACCCGGCTACCGGCGTCATGGCCCACCACGGCCGCAGCCTGGCCAAGACCCTCGGCCTGACCGGCGGTCTCGCCAAGGAAGCCGGCGCCCTGCTCGGCCAGCTCTATGCCGCCTTCGTGGGCAAGGACATGGAGATGCTGGAGATCAACCCGCTGATCATCACCACCGACCAGCACCTCAAGGTGCTGGACGCCAAGATCAGCTTCGACGGCAACGCCCTGTTCCGCCATCCCGACATCGTCGCCCTGCGTGACGAGACCGAGGAAGACGAGAAGGAAATCGAGGCCAGCAAGTACGACCTCAGCTACATCGCCCTCGACGGCGAAATCGGCTGCATGGTCAACGGCGCGGGCCTGGCCATGGCCACCATGGACATCATCAAGCTGTACGGCGCCGAGCCGGCCAACTTCCTCGATGTCGGCGGCGGCGCCGGCAAGGAGAAGGTCACCGCAGCCTTCAAGATCATCACCGCCGACCCGAACGTCAAAGGCATCCTGGTCAACATCTTCGGCGGCATCATGCGCTGCGACATCATCGCCGAGGGCGTCATCGCCGCGGTGAAGGAAGTGGGCCTGAAGGTTCCGCTGGTCGTGCGTCTGGAAGGCACCAACGTCGAACTCGGCAAGAAGATCATCGCCGAGAGCGGCCTGAACGTCATCGCCGCCAACGACCTGTCCGACGGCGCCGAGAAGATCGTCAAGGCGGTGCGCGGGTAGGACCCGCGCGCTTCGCCTTCACCCTGAAATTCAAGGCTAGAGAGCCCTAATGTCCATTCTGATCGACAAGAACACCAAGGTCATCTGCCAGGGGATCACCGGCAGCCAGGGGACCTTCCACACCGAACAGGCCATCGCCTACGGCACCAAGATGGTCGGCGGCGTGACGCCCGGCAAAGGCGGCACGACCCACGTCGGCCTGCCCGTGTACGACACCGTCGCCGAAGCCAAGGACCGCACCGGCGCCGACGCCTCGGTGATCTACGTTCCGCCGCCCTTCGCCGCCGACTCGATCTGCGAAGCCATCGACGCCGAAATCCCGCTGATCGTCTGCATCACCGAGGGCATCCCGGTGCTGGACATGGTGCGGGTGAAGCGCTCGCTGGCCGGCAGCAAGTCGCGCCTGATCGGCCCCAACTGCCCGGGCGTGCTGACGCCCAACCAGTGCAAGATCGGCATCATGCCGGGCGGCATCTTCTCCGAAGGCAGCGTCGGCGTCGTCTCGCGCTCCGGCACCCTGACCTATGAGGCGGTGTTCCAGACCACCAACGTCGGCCTCGGCCAGACCTCGGCCGTCGGCATCGGCGGCGACCCCGTCAAGGGCACCGAGTTCATCGACATCCTCGAGATGTACCTGGCCGACGAGGCGACCAAGTCGATCATCATGATCGGCGAAATCGGCGGTAGCGCCGAAGAGGACGCCGCCCAGTTCATCGCCGATGAGCGCAAGAAGGGCCGCTGGAAGCCGATGGTCGGCTTTATCGCCGGCGTCACCGCCCCTCCCGGCCGGCGCATGGGCCACGCCGGGGCCATCATCTCGGGCGGCAAGGGCGGCGCGGGCGACAAGACCGCCGCCATGGAAGCGGCCGGCATCCGTGTTTCGCCCTCGCCGGCCAAGCTGGGCGAGACCCTGGTGGAAGTGCTCAAGGGCTAAGCAGCATTAAGGCTTTTGCCTGGCAACGCCGGCGATCGGAGACGATCGCCGGCGTTGTCGTATCCAGAACCCGAAAAAACCCAACAAATTCGCTTGGTTTATCTCCCCATTCATGGGTGACGCGCCTATATGAGGCCCCATTCCAAAGCCGCCCCGCTGCGGGCGACGCAATCTGGCGCGAGTGCAATGGCCGACGACGCAGGCATCATCAATCAGATCCTGACTGAAACTTCGTTCCTCTACGGCGGCAACGCCGATTATGTCGAAGACCTGCACGCCCGCTGGGCCGAGAACCCCGCCTCCGTCGACAGCAGCTGGCAAGCCTTCTTCGCCACGCTCACCGACCAGGCCCAGACCATCAAGGCCAACGCAGCCCGGCCGGCCTGGACACCCAATCGCCCAAGCGCCGCGCGTCCTGAATGGCTGTCGGCCCTGGACGGCCAGTGGCCGGCGGTCGAGGCCAAGCTCGGCAAGGCCATCGAGACCAAGTCCCCGGGGGCCAGCGCCGAGGCCATCCGCGCCGCCACCACCGACTCCCTTCGCGCCATCATGATGATCCGCGCCTACCGGATGCGGGGGCACCTGAAGGCCAACCTCGATCCGCTGGGCATCGCCATCACCCCCGGCGACGCCAGCGAATTGGAGCCGTCGAACTACGGCTTCACCGACGCAGACCTCGACCGTCCGATCTTCCTCGACTTCGTGCTGGGCCTGGAAACCGCCACCCTGCGCGAGATCCTCGAAATCGTCCGCCGCACCTACTGTGGCAACGTCGGTGTGCAGTACATGCACATCTCCAACCCCGACGAGAAGGGTTGGCTGCAGGCCCGCATCGAAGGCCGCGACAAGGAGATCACCTTCAGCAAGGAGGGCAAGGTCGCCATCCTCAAGAAGCTGATCGAGGCCGAAGGCTTCGAGCGCTTCCTGCACAAGCGCTTCCCCGGCACCAAGCGCTTCGGCCTGGACGGCGGCGAGGCCTGCATCCCGGCGCTCGAGCAGATCATCAAGCGCGGCGGCGCGCTGGGCGTGAAGGACATCGTGCTCGGCATGCCGCACCGCGGCCGCCTGAACGTCCTGGCCGCCGTGATGGGCAAGCCCTACCACGTCATCTTCCACGAGTTCCAGGGCGGCACCTCGCTCCCCTCGGACGTCGAGGGATCGGGCGACGTGAAGTACCACATGGGCGCCAGCTCGGACCGGTCCTTCGACGGCAACAACGTCCACCTGTCGCTGACCGCCAACCCGTCGCACCTGGAAATCGTCAACCCCGTGGTGCTGGGCAAGGCCCGCGCCAAGCAGGCCTTCACCCTGCGCGAGACGCCGGACGCAGGCCGCACGCACGTCCTGCCGCTGCTGCTGCACGGCGACGCCGCCTTCGCCGGCCAGGGCGTGGTGGCCGAATGCTTCGCTTTGTCGGGCCTGAAGGGCTACCGCACCGGCGGCACGATCCACTTCA
>JBILYE010000235.1:0-5457 GCA_044377925.1 Caulobacter sp.
CCCTTTTCTTGCCGACACAGACACAGAAAAAGGGCCCCGGATCGCTCCGGGGCCCTTCGTCATGTTGCGGCTTGCGGCCCGGCTTTAGACCGGGTCGCGGGCCGGACCCTCGCGGGGGTCCATAGCGGCCTCGTCCTCATGGCCGCCGGCGTCATTGGCGCCATGGGCCCAATGCTTGATCAGGAAGCTGATCAGCACGAAGAACACGCCGACGCCGACGCCGACCCAACCCAGCTTGCCGAACACGTCGAGCGACGTCGCCAGGGCCGCGCCCGGGTCGAGGACCTGGCCACCGACCGTCTCGGCGCCGGCCAGGCCGGCGATCCAGCCGCCGACGAACTGGGCGATCGAGCTGGACAGGAACCAGACGGCCATCATGAAGCTGACGACCTTGGCCACCGACAGCTTGGTGATCTCCGACAGGCCGACCGGCGACAGGAAGAGCTCGCCGGTGGTGTGCAGCAGGTAGAGCAGGCCGAGCATGATCAGCGGCAGGCGGAAGGCCGAGTCGGCCATGCCACCGGCCCAGACCACGACCAGGAAGCCCAGACCGACCTGCAGCAGGCCGAGGCCGAACTTCATGACCGGGTTCGGGTCCTTGCCGTGCCGGCCGAGCCACAGCCACATGCCGGCGAAGATCGGCGCGAAGATGAGGATGAAGCCGGCGTTGAACGACTGGGTCTGGGCGGCGGTGATGCCCATGTCGATCCAGCGCACGGTGTCCGGCACCCCCGGCGCCATGACCTGCTCACGGGTGCCGAAGAAGAAGCTCTGGCCGAACAGGTCCAGCGTGAACGGCTGGGCGATCAGCGACAGATCGACGTTGCGGTCCGCAAACAGGTTCAGCGAGGTGCCGGCCTGTTCGAAGAGGGTGAAGAAGACGACGGCGCCGAAGATCAGCACCATGGCCAGCATCATGCGCTCACGCTGCACCTTGGTGCACTGGGCGATCATGAAGAAGACGATGTAGGCCAGCGACAGCAGGGTGCTGATGCCCAGCACCCAGCCGACGACGGCGTTGCGCTGGACCATGAACCAGACCACGCCGACGCCCAGGATACCGCCCAGGTAGATCAGGCCTTCGAGGTTCAGCGGACCGAAGATGGACTTCTTCAGCGCTTCGGGGTTCGGCGGCTCGCCCTTGCCTTCCAGCAGGGGTTTGCCCAGCACGAAGGCGATGTAGCCGGCCAGCATGCCGATGCCGGCCAGGCCGAAGCCCCAGCCCCAGCCGTAGGTCTGGCCGAGGTAGCCGCAGAGCACCGAGGCCCAGAAGGCGCCGAGGTTGATGCCGTAGTAGTAGAGGGTGAAGCCCGGGTCGCGACGCGGGTCGCCCTGTGGGTACAGCTGGCCGACGATGGTCGAGATGTTGGGCTTCAGGAAGCCCACGCCCATGATGATCAGCGACAGGGCCAGGAAGAAGATGTTCACGTAGGTGGAGTCGGTCTTGACCACTTCCTGCGTGAAGCTGCCCTTGGCCAGCGTGGCCGGCAGCGGCGCGTCGGCCGGCAGACCCTCGATGGACAGGCCGCCAGTCTCGGACGGCTTGAAGGCATAGGTGGCGTCGCCGACCTTGATGCGGACGTCGCGCGCGTCGCCGCGGCCCTCGACCACGAACTCGTAGCTGGCGCCCTGATAGATCAGGTTCTGTGTCGCCGCCTTGCCTTCGACGGCCATCAGGCCGTGCCCGGCGACCAGCAGCAGCGCACCGAAGGCGATCGCCTTGCGAGTGCCGATGAAGCGGTCGGCGAGGATGCCGCCGATCAGCGGCAGCAGGTAGACCAGGCTGGTGTAGGAGCCGTAGAGGCCGCCGGCGAACTTGTCGTCGAACAGGAAATGCTGGGTGAGGTAGAAGATAAGGATGCCGCGCATCCCGTAGTAGGAGAACCGCTCCCACATCTCGGCGAAGAACAGGATCTTCAGGCCGGGCGGATGCTTTCGCATCTGCATGAAGACCGGAATGCCGGTCGCCAGGGTCACGAGGATCCCCAGCACGATGACAATATTCATACGAAAAGACCCTGTGTGAACTTAGCGGCAGGGCGCGGAAACGGATTCCACCCCGACCTCCCCGATTTGCCGGGAGAAAATCACGCTGCGGATCGTTTCACAAGCAACGGTTTACCGTGCGGTGGTCGCCGGCTGGCCGAGGCGGAGCCGACGCCCCATCTGAAGCGTTAGCCAGACGGCATGCACAAGGAGCTGCGCCGATGACCGAGCCCTACCTGAAATTCGCCGCCGCCCCGGGGCGCGTCCGCGCGCTGTTCGAGGGCCACCAGATCGCCGACAGCGACCACGCCCTGATCCTCAACGAAGGCTCCTACGCCCCCGTCGTCTATTTTCCGCGCGAAGACGTCGAGATGCTGGTGCTGCGCAAGACCGACCGCTCGACCCGTTGCCCGCACAAGGGCGACGCCAGCTACTTCACCATCTACCGCGACGCCAGGGTGATCGAGAACGCCGCCTGGAGCTACGAAGACCCGATCGACGACGCCGGGGTGATCCGGGAGCACATCGCCTTCTATCCGCAGCATGTGGAGATCGAGATGGGCGAGGCGAACGCCGCGCCGGCCCTCAAGGTCCCGCCGCATGATCCGCCCTACGCGGACATCGACCCGCTGTCGTAGCGACCGCATTCCTTCTCCCGGCAAGCGGGAGAAGGGCGCGCCTTTGGCGCTTCAGTAGGCGCAGTCGGTGAACACCCGGCTGATGTCGCCCTGCCATTCGCCGTGGAATTTCTCCAGCAGGCGATCCGCCGGGGTCAGGCCGCTGTCGGCGATGGCTTCGAGTTCGCCCAGATAGGTGGTTTCGTCGATGAAGCTGCCATCCAGCTCGGCGCGGTTCTTCAGCCCCTGGCGGGCAATGGCGACCATGTCGACCGCCACGTCGCGGGCCGAGCGCCCGGCCACCTGCGCCTTCAGGCCCAGCCGCGGCACGTCGCGGCGCAGGCCCTCGCGGTCCTCCGGCGTCCAGTGCTTGCAGAGGTCCCAGGCCGCCGCCAGGGCCGCCTCGTCGTAGAAGATGCCCGTCCACAGGGCCGGCAGCGCACAGAGCCGGCTCCAGGGTCCGGCGTCGGCGCCGCGCATCTCCAGATAGGACTTCAGTCGCACCTCCGGGAAGATGGTGGTGGTGTGGTCGGCCCAGTCCTTCATGGTGGCCCGCTGGCCCGGCATGTCGTCCAGCTTGCCGTCGATGAATTTCTCGAACGATTGGCCGGCCAGATCGATGTAGAGGCCCTTGCGCTTGGCGAAGTACATCGGAACCTTGACCGCCCAGCGGGCGAAGGTCTCGAAGCCGAACCCGTCCTCGAAGACGAAGTTCAGGAGGCCCGTGCGGTCCGGATCGGTGTCGGTCCAGACATTGGCCCGCGAGGACAGGAAGCCGTTCGGCTTGCCCTCTGTAAACGGCGAATTGGCGAAAAGGGCTGTGGCGATCGGCTGCAGAGCCAGCGAGGTGCGGAACTTGGCGACCATGTCGGCTTCGGATGAGAAGTCGAGGTTGGCCTGAACCGTGCAGGTGCGCAGCATCATGTCGAGGCCGAGGTTGCCGACCAGCGGCATGTAGCGCCGCATGATCACATAGCGGCCCTTGGGCATGATCTCCGCCTGGTCGCGGCGGATGGTCGGGTGGAATCCGAGGCCCAGGAACCCCAGGCCCAGTTCGTCGGCGACCGTCTTCACCTCGTCCAGGTGCTGGCCGGTCTCCGAACAGATCTCGTGCATGGTCTTCAGCGGCGCGCCACTGAGTTCGAACTGGCCGCCCGGCTCCAGGCTGACGTTGGCGCCGTTGCGCTCCAGCCCGATGATGGTCTGGCCGCCGTCGGCGCGGTCTTCCAGCACCGGCGTCCAGCCGAATCGCATCAGCCCCTTGAGCAGGGCCTCGATGCCGCGCTCGCCGTAATAGGGCACGGTCGAATGGTCAGAGAGGTTGAACCCGAATTTCTCGTGCTCGGCCCCGACCCGCCACTCGCTCTTCGGCTTTGAACCGGCGGCGAAATAGCCCGTCAGGTCTTCGAGCGTCAGCGGACGATCGTCCGTCGCTGCATCCGCCATGTCTGCCTCCCCAGGCTCTCACAATCCGATGGCGGGGGAGGCCCTTCCCCAACCGGCGGCGATCTTTACGCTGTTCAGCAGGTGGGAGACAATCGCACTTTGCGCAAGGTCGTGTGACAGGAAGCCAAGAACGCTGTGACCCGCAGAGTTCCGGCCTTCGCCGTCGCCCCGTTGCAGCCGGGACCTGTGGCGCTTTGGCCGTGAAAGCTGGCCTCGACGGTGCGTACATCCCCCCAAACGGTTGTAGCCCACCCCCGCTCAGGCGCCTTAGCCTCGCGTCATGATCATCGCCCTGACCCTGACCTCGCTGCTGCTGGCCGCTCAGCCCGCCGCCCTCCCGCCCCGCAATCCGGCGCTGATCCGGCGCGGGGAGGCGGTGGCGAAGATCAATGAGGCATTGAATGGGCTGATGGAGCGGCACAGCGCCGATCCGGCACGGGCGGATCGGCTGATGGGGCTGCTGTTTGACGTCGGCGAATGCGATCTGGACGGACCGTCCCTGACCACCAGCGTTTCGGCCTACAGGGACCTCCAACGGGACCATCCCCAGTTTGACGCCATCCAGTCGATGGTGGAGCGCTACGGGGCCCAGCCGGGAGAGAAGGCCGATACCTTCACCACCGATGACTACTTCGACCTGAACGCGGCCGTCCGCTGCCTGCCCGGCGGCGGGCGTTACCTGACCGGGCTGCGGGCCAGTGAACTGCTGGGCGGCGGCATGCCCTCAACCCTGCGGCTCAGCCGGGATCAGTTCGATCGGCTGCTGGCCCATACCGTCAAGGCGGCCGACGCGGAGATCGCCAGCAAGCCCTAGAGCCGGACCTGATCTGATGGAACCAAATCGGGTCCCGCTCTAGCGTCTTTGTGGTCGCGCGTTTGATCCGATAACCGGTTCCCACTGATCGGAACGCGCTCTAGCCTGAGGTGGTCCCATCAGGGTCGGCGGACAGAGGCCGGGCCCAATCGCCCAGCGCCGACTGCCACAAGGTCATGGCGCTGATCGCCGCCGTGTCTGCCCGCAGGATGCGCGGACCCAGCGAGACGACGCTGGCGCAGTCCATGGCCCGCAGCCGCCCGGCTTCCTCCGGGTCGAAGCCGCCCTCCGGCCCGATCAGGATGGCCCACGGTCCGCCTTCCGCGCCGTCCAGCGCCTGAAGCACCGGCGCCCCGCCGGTCTCGTCGCAGAACATCAGCCGCCGCCCGTCCCAGCCGTCGAGCAGCTTCGACAGCTTCACCGGCGCCAATATCTCCGGCACGTCCAGCCGCCCGGTCTGTTCGGCCGCCTCGATGGCGATGGCCTGCAGGCGATCAACGTTGGCCTTGTCGGCGTTGGTCCGCCGGGTCAGCACCAGCTGCACCCGGGCCGCGCCCAGCTCCGCCGCCTTCTCGATGATGGTCTCCAGCCGCC
>JBILYE010000037.1:0-20077 GCA_044377925.1 Caulobacter sp.
CGACGGCTTTCAGCCCGCCGCCGATGTCGGCCGCCATGCGGGCCAGCAGGTGGCCGTCGCCGGCGTCGGCCAGTCGGGCCGGGCGGGGGCGCAGGCTGAGGGCGGCGAGGGTGGCCAGGACCATGATGAGCGACAGGCTCAGCAGCATCGGGCCTACGCCGATGAAGGGGGCGGCGGTGGCATAGGCCATGCCGAGGATCTGGGCCCCGAACTGGGCCAGGGAGGCGAAGTTGACCGCGCGATGGACATCGGCCGGGCCCTGGCCCGGGGCGACGAGGCTGAGCAGGCTGTCGCGGGCCGGGATGGCGAAGGCGCCGATGGTCCCCACCGACAGGGCGTAGAAGATGATCAGGCCATAGGTCAGCCGGCCGCTCGTCACCATCAGGCCCAGGGCCGCGAAGGTCAGCACCGACAGGGCGCAGGAGATGACGACGATCCGGCGGGGGCGGATGCGGTCGGCCGTGAAGCCGCCGACCAGGATGAGCAGGGTGGTCGGCAGCTGCAGGCACATCTGGGCGAGGCCGAAGCGGATCTCGTCCTCCTGCAGCACGACGCGGACCAGGTAGGGGAACAGCACCAGCTGGACCCCGAAGGCGAGGAACCAGGCGCCGTGGGTGAACAGGTAGGCAGGGAAGCGGGTCGTGGTCGACGGCGGCAAGTCGGTCTCCGGAATCTGGGCCGGGCCGACGGGCCTTATCGAAGCGGCCTACCATCATAACGTGATTGGCGGGGGAAAAGGGAAGCGTGGGGCCTTCGGCGGCGAATTCACAGGGGCCGCGAGAGGGCGGTGGCGGGCCGGGGGCGGCGGACGGGTGGGGCAGAGGTGGGGAAACGGTGGGGGAGGGACGGTGAGAGCTCGCGGCAAGGCGGGGGACGAAGTGGGCCATGGATGCGGCGCCGTGCGGCGTCGGCGCGCGGCGGCGGGAGAGGCCGAAAATGGATATGTCTAGACATATTCATCGGGGCGCAGGCATGCCCGGATCGGCGGTCCGACGCCGGCCAAACGGCCGGGTCACTGCGCCGCCACTTGCGTCCGCGGAAGCGCATCGGCGGCGGCCCCTGGGTCCCGGCTCTTCGCGCTGCGCGCTACGGCCGGGATGACGGTAGAGGTCAGCTCCGCCCGATGCTCGAATACTCGAACCCGCGCCGGCGCATCTCGTCGGGGCGGTAGATGTTGCGCAGGTCGACGACGACGGGGGCGTGCATCAGCAGTTTGACGCGGTCGAGGTCGAGGGCCCGGAACTCGTCCCATTCGGTGATGATGACGACGGCATCGGCGCCCTCGACGGCGTCGTAGGGGCCGTCCTTGAAGTCGACGTCCTTCAGCATCTGGCGGGCCTCGTGGCCCTCGGGGTCATAGGCCTGGACCGTGGCGCCCAGCGCCTGGAGGGCCGGGACGATGTCCAGGCTGGGGGCGTCGCGCATGTCGTCGGTGTTGGGTTTGAAGGTCAGGCCCAGCACGCCGATGGTCTTGCCGGTCAGGTCCTCGAGGCCCAGGGCCTGGGTGACGCGGCTGGCCATGGCCTTCTTGCGGCGGTCGTTGACGCGGACGGTGGCCTCGACCAGCTCGATGGGCGAGCCGGCGTCGCTGGCGGTGCGGACCAGGGCCAGCGTGTCCTTCGGGAAGCAGCTGCCGCCGTAGCCGGGGCCGGCGTTGAGGAACTTCGAGCCGATGCGGTTGTCGAGGCCGATACCCTTGGCCACCTGCTGCACGTCGGCGCCGACGGCCTCGCAGAGGTCGGCGATCTCGTTGATGAAGGTGATCTTCAGGGCCAGGAAGGCGTTGGCGGCGTACTTGATCAGCTCGCTGGTGCGGCGCCCCGTGAAGACGATCGGCGTCTCGTTGAGGAAGAGCGGGCGATACAGCTCCTGCATCACCTCTTTCGCCTTGTCGTTGTCGGTGCCGACGACGACGCGGTCAGGGCGCTTGAAGTCGTCGATGGCCGCGCCTTCGCGCAGGAATTCGGGGTTGGAGACGACGGCGAAGTCGGCGTCGGGGCGCTTCTCGCGGATGATGCGCTCGATCTCGTCGCCGGTGCCGACGGGGACGGTCGACTTGGTGACGATGACGGTGAAGCCATCCATCTGGCCGGCGATTTCCTCGGCGGCGGCGTAGACGTAGGACAGGTCGGCGTGGCCGTCGCCGCGGCGCGAGGGGGTGCCGACGGCGATGAAGACGGCGTCGGCGTTGCGGACCGCCTCGTTGGCCTCGACCGCGAAGGACAGGCGGCCGGCCTTGACGTTGCGGGCGACCAGGTCGTCCAGGCCCGGCTCATAGATGGGCATGATGTTGTCGTGCAGGCGCGCGATCTTGCCGGCGTCCTTGTCGATGCAGCAGACGGTGTGGCCGAAGTCGGCGAAGCAGGCTCCGGACACCAGGCCAACGTAGCCGGTGCCGATCATCGCAACACGCATGGGAGTGTCTCTGTGTCTGGGGCGGTGAGGCCGCTTTTATGGGCGGCTTTGAGCATGACGTGGGGGGAGAGGGCAACCTTGGGAAGGCTGGGTCGGCGCGGGATGTGGGGAGGGTGGCTTTTGGGTGGCGCCTGCTCAGGTCCTTCTCCCATGGGGAGAAGGGGGACCCGCCGCGTAGTGGTTGGGGGGATGAGGGTGTAGGGACGGTTCAGGGTTCGCTGAGAACCTCTTGAAGCAGCGTAACCCCTCACCCTCCCACCCTGCTTCGCTGACGCTACGCAGGGCGGGCCCCTCCCTCTCCCTCCGGGAGAGGGGACATGAAGGCGTAACCCTCAGATTTCCTGGTTGTACGCGCCGACCTGCGGGTGCTTGCCGAGGCGGGGCTTCATTTCCTTGTGGAACAGGTCGCGCATGTCGTCGGCGCTGCGGGTGCTCTCCACCACGACGACGATCTCCGGCTTGTTGGAGCTGGCCCGGACCAGGATCCAGCTGCCGTCTTCCAGGGCCACGCGGACGCCGTTGACGGTGATGACTTCCTTTATCCTGCGGCCGAGGATTTGAGCGCCCCTGGCGGCGAGACCTTCGTACTCGGCGACCATCTTTTGTACGACCCCGTATTTTTCTTCGTCGGCGCAGTGGGGGCTCATGGTCAGTGACGTGTAGGCGACCGGCAGGGCGTCCTTCAGCTGGCTGAGCGTCTTGTCCGGGTTGCGGTCGAGCATCGCGAGGATGGCGGCGGCGGCGGTCAGGCCGCAGTCGTAGCCCCGGCCCAGCGGCTCGTTGAGGAAGAAGTGGCCGCTCTTCTCGAAGCCGGCCAGGGCGCCGAGCTCGGCCGACTTGCGCTTGATGTAGCTGTGGCCGGTCTTCCAGTAGACGGTGGTGGCGCCGTTGGCCTCGAGGATGGGGTCGGTGGCGTAGAGGCCGGTCGACTTCACATCGACGACGAAGGTGGCGCCCGGGTTGAGAGGGGCGAGGTCGCGGGCCAGCATCAGGCCGATCTTGTCGGCGAAGATCTCCTCGCCGGTGTTGTCGACGACGCCGCAGCGGTCGCCATCCCCGTCGAAGCCGAGCGCGAGATCCGCCCCGAATTCCTTCACGGCCTTGCTCATCTCCTGGAGCATCTCGTGGTCTTCGGGGTTGGGATTGTACTTGGGGAAGGTCCAATCGAGCTCGCAGTCCATCTCGTAGACCACGGCCACGCCCATGCGGCGCAGGGCGTCCGGGACGAAGGCGCCGGCCGTGCCGTTGCCGCAGGCGGCGACGACCTTCAGCGGGCGGGTGATCGAGGCGCGGCGCGAGACATCGGCGATGTAGCGTTCGTGCATGCCTTCGATGCGGGTCAGCTTGCCGCCGTCGCGCGGTTTGAACTTCGCGCCGAGCACGATGTCCTTCAGGGCGCCCATTTCGTCGGGGCCGAAGGTCAGGGGGCGGGCGGCGCCCATCTTTACGCCCGTCCAGCCGTTCTCGTTATGGCTGGCGGTGACCATGGCGACGCAGGGGGCGTCGAGGTCGAACTGGGCGTAGTAGGCGGTCGGCGACAGGGCGAGGCCGATGTCGAGCACCTCGCAGCCGGCTTCGATGAGGCCGAGGCTGAGGGCCTGCTTGATGGTCAGGCTATAGCTGCGGAAATCGTGGCCGACGACGATGCGGCTGTGGCCGAGCGACTGGATGTAGGTGCCGAGGCCGAGGCCCAGCGCCTGGATGCCGAGCAGGTTGATGTCGGGGCCGAACAGCCAGCGGGCGTCGTACTCGCGAAAGCCGGTCGCCTTGACCAGGGGTTCGGTCTCGTAGGCGACGGTGTTGGGGACGAGGTCAGAGCGCGGAATAAAGGGCATGGATCGGAGACTCGTGTGGTCAGACGTCGGCGATCTATACGCGTCCGCGACGGCTAGGTCAGCGGGTAGATGCGGGCGTAGCAGGGCGCATCAATTGATGCTATAAAGCGTGCCGAAGAGGAATTGCCATGCGCACGACCGTCGCCCTTGATGATGACCTGATGGCCCGGGCGCGGGAAATGTCCGGCCTGAAGGATGCCGCGCCTCTGTTGCGGGCGGCGCTAACCGCGCTGATCGAGCGGGAAAGCGCGCGGCGCCTGGCGCGACTGGCTGGCAGCGAGCCAGATCTTGAAGCGCCGCCACGTCGGCGACCGGCGGGCGAATGATCCTGCTCGACACCTCCGTTTGGGTCGATCATCTCCGAAGCGGGAACGCGAGGGTCGAGACTCTGCTCAACAACGGACAGGTGCTTTGCCATTCCGTTGTCATCGGTGAACTGGCGCTGGGAAATCTCGCCCATCGAGAGAGATTGCTGGGTCTGCTAAAGGCGCTTCCGGCCGCGACCGAGGCGTCCCATGCCGAGGTCATGGCGCTTATCGAGCGCCGCCGACTATGGGGCCTGGGGATCGGCTACGGGGACGCCCAGCTGCTCTCGGCGACACATTTGACCCCGGATGCCAGGCTGTGGACCCGGGACCGGCGGCTTGGCGAAGTCGCTCGAGACCAGGGCATCGCTGCTTTCAGCGACGGCTGATTGTCAGACGACCCCGGCGCTGAGCACGTCGTGGACGTGCAGGACGCCGACCGGCTTGCCGTCGTCGATGACGAACAGCACGGTGATGCGGCGCTCGTTCATGATGCGGGCGGCGTCGGCGGCCAGGGTCTGGGGGGTCACCGACTGCGGATTGCGGGTCATGACGTCGGCGACCGACTTGCCGGCCAGGCCCTCGAAGTTGCGGCGCAGGTCGCCGTCGGTGACGACGCCGGCCAGGGCGCCGTCGGCATCGACAACGCCGACGATGCCGAGGCGGCGGGCGGTCATCACCGTCAGAGCTTCCGGCATCGGGGTGTCGAGACCCGTCAGCGGGGCCTCCTCCAGCTTGTGCATCAGGTCACCGACCGTGCGCAGCATGGCGCCCAGCTTGCCGCCCGGATGGAAGACGTGGAAGTCCTTGGGCGTGAAGCCGCGGCGTTCGAGCAGGGCGACGGCGAGGGCGTCGCCGAGAGCGATCTGCAGGGTGGTCGAGGTGGTCGGGGCGTTGAGATCGCCGGTGGCTTCCGGGGCGTCGGCCAGCTTGAGGACGATGGTCGAGGCGCTGCCCAGCGCGCTGGTGGCGTTGGCGGTCATGCCGAGCAGCGGGATGGCGAAGCGGTGGCAGTAGGCGATGATGTCCGACAGCTCGCGCACCTCGCCGGACTTGGAGAGGGCCAGGACGACATCGCCCTTGTCGATCATGCCCAGGTCGCCGTGGCTGGCCTCGGCGGCGTGGACGAACATCGCAGGCGTGCCGGTGGAGGCCAGCGTGGCGGCGATCTTGCGGGCCACATGGCCGCTCTTGCCGATGCCGGTGCAGACGACACGGCCCTTGGCGGCGAAGACGGTTTCGACGGCGCGGGCGAAGTCTTCGCCCAGCTCAGCCGCCTGTTGATCGAGGGCGCGGGCCTCTGTCGTCAGGACGCGTCTGCCCGCGTCAATGGGGGCTGCGGTCACGGGATCGATGTCGCTCATTTGGCGGTGCGCAGTCCTGCGGTCTTGGCGGGCGAGGTGGGCTCGTGACCGAACGGGGCCGGCGAGCGGGCCCCCTGTCCTTGCGGCCAGACCAGGGCCAGCAGAACCATGCCGACGGTCAGGGCGATGGCCAGGGGATAGAAGAAGCGGTCACGCATGGGGAGGGTTTAGCCCATTTCGCGGCGAAGGGGAGGGGGGTCAGGGGCGGACCGGAACGCCATGGCGGCGCGCGGCGGCCACGAGTTCCTTGTCGAGCGTGAAGAGTTCGGCGCCCAGGCGAAGGGCCAGTTCGAGATAGCTGGCGTCGTAAACCGTCAATCCCTCGGCGCGAGCCAGTTGCAGCACCGCGCGCGTGGCGGCGGCGTCCAGTCCGGGTTCGAGTTGAATCGCCATCTCCTCGAAGTCCGAAAGACTGGCGATCATGGTGGCGGAAGAGATGCGCCCCCGCCGCTCGGAAACGACCAGCACATTGGCGACTTCCAGGCGCAAAAGCGCGGGCGCCACGGCCCCTGACCGGTGAACGTCCTCGGCAAGCGCATCCGTGATCCTGGCGGCCTCGTCACTAAGCAGCCAGCTCAGGACGATTGAGGAATCGACGACCAGCACGGCTCAGGGCCGGCCTTCGTCGCGCATGGCCTTGAGCTCTTGCCAGGAAAGACCGGACGACTTCATCGCCTTCCGGCGTTCCATGATCCTGGCGAACGCCGCCCGCGATCGTTCGGTATTGACGGCGTTGACCGCCGCAACGAGCCGCACCACGGGCCGACCATGACGTGTGATCGTCACCTCCTGCCCGGCCTGCACCTGATCGACCAGGGCCGACAGATGAGTCTTCGCTTCAAGAATTCCGACCGTCGTCATGCGCTTTTCCGTTCTGACCAGAATATAGACCAGATTTTCAACTCTCGCCAGCCTTGACCCCGCGCTGTCATCGCCTTAGCCCACCGGCCCATGGCAACCCTCATTCTTCTCCGCCACGGCCAGAGCCAGTGGAACCTCGAAAACCGCTTCACCGGCTGGGTGGATGTGGACCTCACCGCCGAAGGCGAAGCCCAGGCGAGCAAGGGCGGCGCGCTGATCAAGGCGGCCGGCCTGCACGTCGACAAGGCCTACACCTCGGTGCTCAAGCGGGCGCAGCGGACCGGCGCGCTGGCCATGGCGGCGGCGGGGCAGGGCGACATCGCCTTCACCAACGACTGGCGTCTGAACGAGCGCCACTACGGCGGGCTGACCGGGCTGAACAAGGCCGAGACGGCGGCCAAACACGGCGACGACCAGGTGACCATCTGGCGGCGCAGCTATGACGTGCCGCCGCCGCCGCTGGCGGCCGGTGGCGAGTGGGATTTCTCGGCCGACGCGCGGTACGCCGGCAAGGCCATTCCCGATACCGAGAGCCTGAAGACCACCCTGGACCGGGTCGAACCCTACTGGACCAGCGATATAGCGCCACATCTGAAGGCCGGCGAGACGGTGCTGGTGGCGGCGCACGGCAATTCCCTGCGGGCGATCGTCAAGCTGCTGTTCGGGGTGCCCGACAGCGATATCGTCGGGGTGGAGATCCCGACGGGCAATCCGCTGGTCATCGAACTGGACGAAGGCCTCAAGCCGACGTCGGCCCGGTATCTCGATGCGGACCGCGCGCAGCCTTTGCCGGCGATCTGATTGTCTCCGGGAAGGGGTGCGCATGTCGGATGAAGACTTCATGCGGGCGGCCATCGCCGCGGCGAAGGTCAATCTGGGGCTGACCGCGCCAAACCCGGTGGTTGGCTGCGTGCTGGTGCGGGACGGCGTGATCCTGGCCAGCGGAGCCACGGCGCCCGGCGGGCGGCCACATGCAGAAGACCAGGCGCTGAAAGCGGCCGGCGAGGCCCGGGCGCCACCGCCTATGTCACCCTCGAGCCCTGTGGGGCGCGGTCGTCGGGCGGAACGTCCTGTTCCCAGCTGCTGGTCGAGGCCGGGGTGGCGCGGGTGGTGGTGGCCTGTGACGATCCCTCGCCGTTCGCAGCCGGGCGTGGGGCGGAGCGGTTGCTGGAGGCGGGCATCCCTGTCGAGATCGGTCTGCTGTCTGACGAAGCCCTGGTCGAGCTGGACTATGGGGCCTGGTTCCTGAGCCAAACGGCGTAAGGCGAAAGTTAAGCAAGATCAGGCATCTGTGGGCGCTATGAGGAGTCCACGCGCATGAACGCCGCGCCGGCGTCCGGGCCAAGGCGCCTGACGCAATCCGACGTCGACCTGATCTGCGCCCGCCATGACCGACTGTGGTCAGGCCGGGGCGGCGGCGCGCGCGCCGTGTTCAGCTTCGCCGATCTGTCGGGTCTGAATCTGTCGGGGCGCAACCTCTGCGACGCCGACTTCACCGGCGCCCAGCTGGGTGAAGCAAAACTGGTCGGGACCAAGCTCGACAACGCCAGCTTCTTCGGGGCCGACATGCAGGGGGCCAATTTCACCGACGCCTCCCTGCGCCGGGCCGACCTGCGCGGCTCCTGTCTGCGCGGAGCCAATCTGTCCGGCGCTGACATGTTCGAGGCCGACCTGCGCGAGGGCGCCATCGCCGCCGCGGACGCCGAGAAGGGCCTGCGCATCCTCGAACATCAGGTGCGATCCGGTGACGCCCGCGGCGCCAACCTGTCGGGCGCCAATCTGGAACGCTCGCGGCTGTCGGGCGTCGTGGCCGTCAAGGCCGACTTCAGCGACGCCATCCTCAAGGACGCCAAGCTGGTCCGCGCCAACCTCAAGCAATGCAGCCTCGGCGGGGCCGACCTGTCGGGGGCTGACCTGTCCGGGGCGGATCTGTCGGGCGCCGATCTGCACGACGCCATCCTGGTCGGCGCCAAGACCACCATGTGGAAGGTCGACGGGGCCGACATGAAGGGCGCCCTGACCGACAAGGCGACCGGCACGGCCGTCGTCGATCTGCCCTACGAACAGATGATCCGCGACCATGCCCGCTGGTGCGAGACGGCCGGGGCGGCCGGGGCGCCATCGAAGTTCGACAGGGCCGACCTGAGGGCGCTCGGCTCGCTGAAGGGCCTGAACCTCACGGCCCTGTCGGCGCGGGACGCCGTCTTCTACGGCCTCGACCTGGAAGGGGTCCAACTGCAGGGCGCGCACCTGGAAGGCGCCGACCTGAGAAACTGCAATCTTCGTCGCGCCGATCTGCGCGGCGCGCGGCTGGCCGGCGCCAAGCTGTCGGGCTCAGACCTGCGCGAGTCCCAACTCGGCCCGCTGCTGATCGCCGCCGATCGCCTGATGCCTTCCGACCTGACCGGCGCCCAGCTGAAGGGCGCCGACCTGGCCAGGGCAGACTTGCGCCAGGCGAGATTGACGGGCGCCGACCTGTCGCGCGCCAACTTCACAAATGCCCACCTCAAGGGCGCGGACCTGCGCGATACAGTGCGGGTCGCCGTGCGCGGCCTCGACTGGAGCCCTCTGGCCGCAAGTTGATCGTGTCGTGGTTAACACTTCGGCGAGCAGTGATCGGCTAGCATGATGGGCTTGATGATTCGCACCCCGGGGGGGCCATGGCATCCTTGACCACCACGCCAATGACCGGCCGGCGCCGTCTGACCCAGTCGGAGCTGGACATGATGATGGCGGCGCACGAACGTTTCCTGTCAGGCAAGCCGGGTGGCAAGCGCGCCGCCCTGCGCTTCCTCAACCTCACCGGGCTGGATTTCTCGGGCCGAAACCTGGCTGACGCCGACCTGTCAGCCTCGATCCTCGACGGCGCGCGGATGATCCGTACACGGTTGGATCGCGCGAACCTGTTCGGTTCGGACCTGCGCAAGGCCAATCTGACCCAGGCCTCGCTGGTGCGGGCCGACCTGCGCGGCGCCTGCCTGCGGGGCGCGAACCTGACCCAGGCTGACATGACCCAGGCCGACTTCCGCGAGGGCCAGATCGCCATTCCGCACCCGCAGAAGGGCCTCAACATCCTGCGCCAGGAGCCTCGCATCGGTTCGGCCGACGAGGCCAACTTCACCGGCGCCACGCTGGACGGGTCGAAGTTCCAGGGCGCCTCGGCCTATGCCGCCGACTTCACCGACTGCTCGCTGAAGGGCGCCGTGCTGACCGGGGCCAATCTCAAGGACGCCAACCTGACCGGCGCCGACCTCGCCGGGGCGAGCATCAGCAATTGCAATCTCGAAGGCGCCGACCTCTCGGGCGCTGTGCTGTCGGGGGTCGACACGGCCTCTGCGAAGATGAGCGGCGCCAAGCTGATCGGCGTCCTGACCAACCCGACCCGCGAGGCCCTGACCGCGGCCGTCGCCGCCCTCGAAAAACTAAAGGCCAACCAGGTCTGGTGCGAGACCGGCGGCAAGGAGGGGACTCCCGCCCGGCTGGAGGGCGTTGACCTGCGTCCACTGGGCGAAGCGATGAAGGGCATGCGGCTCACCGCCATGCACGCCAAGGGCGCCTGTCTGGTCGGCATGAACCTGGCCGGGGCGCATCTCCAGGGGGCCAACCTGGAGGGCGCCGACCTGCGCGGCGTCAACCTGCAGAGGGCCGACCTGCGCGGCGCCAAGCTGGTCGGGGCCAACATGACCAAGGCCGACCTGCGCGGCGCCGCTGTCGGCGTGCTGCCGCTCGGTCCGGGCCGCGAGAACCCGGCCACGCTGAACCTGGCGCGGCTGCGCTACGCCCACGCCCAGGCCGCCGACCTGACCTGCGCCATCCTCGACGGCGCCGATCTGCGAGGGGCCAACCTGACGGGGGCCAAGCTGATTTCGACCAGCTTCCGGGACACCGATCTGGAACAGACGATCGGGATGCCGACCTGAGGCAGCCTGCAGCGCGCCGGCAGGACCCCGGTCTCTCCAGGAGTGCTCGAACGGTACGGGAGCCCGATCTGCCGGGCTGACGGGCAAAGAAAAAGGGCGGCGCTGGGGACGCCGCCCTTTCCTTTTTGGGGTCTGCCTCGGAGCTTAGGCGGCCTTGTCGCTCTCGATCAGGGTCGAGACCGGGGTGGTCTTGATCGCCACGGTGCGGGGCTTCAGGGCTTCCGGAAGCTGGCGCTCAAGGCTGATCGACAGCAGGCCGTCGGCCAGATTGGCGTCGGTGACGACCACATAGTCGGCCAGCTGGAAGCGGCGCTCGAAGTTGCGCTCGGCCAGGCCGCGATGCAGGAACTTGCGAGCCTCGTCATTGGCCGCCTTGCGGCCGGTGACGGTCAGCAGGTTTTCCTTCACCTCGATGGCCAGCTCCTCGGTGCGGAAGCCGGCGACGGCGATCTCGACGCGGTAGGCGTCTTCACCGGTGCGCTCGATGTTGTAGGGGGGATAGCCCGCCTGGCTTTCCTGGGCGGCCGCCGAGTCCAGCAGGGTGGCGAGCCGGTCGAAGCCGACGACGGAACGGTAGAGGGGCGAAAAATCGATCGTACGCATGGGTAGGCACATCCTTCTTTGCATAAGCAAGGTGCGGTTTGCCGGGCTCTTCGACGACCCGATTGGCCTCGTCTACGAACCCGAGAAGACCCGTTAGCGGCGTCTTCGAGACTTAAGTGGGTGAGCGGATTTTTGGTTTCAAGGGGTCGGCGAACAGGGTTTCTTTGACCCGGCTCCGCCGCTAGGGTGCCGCCAGGGTTTTCTGGAGGAACGGCATGCTGGATCGGCGCGCGACACTGGTTCTGATGGGGGCCACGGCCCTGAGTGGCGGGACGGCCTTCGCCCCCGTGGCGTTTGCGAAGGGCAAGGTCGACGAGGCCCTCAAGGCCGCCATCGCCGGGCCGCAGCGCGGGGCCGCCCACGTCGCCCGCGATCCTCATCGGCATCCCTACGAAAGCCTGACCTTCTGGGGCCTCAAGCCCAAACAGACGGTGATCGAGGTCAGCCCGGGCAGCGGCTACTGGACCGAGATCCTTGCCCCCTATGCCAAGGCCACCGGCGGGACCTACATCGCCGGCGTCGCCGATCTGGCCAATCCGGCCCTGTCCGAGGGCGCCCGGAAGGGCCGCGCCAATTTCGAAGCCAAGTACGCCGACAAGGCCGTCTTCGGCGATATCGCCTATGTGGGCTTTGGACCAAAGTCGGCGCCGCTCGGTCCGGCCGGCTCGGCCGATCTCGTCATCACCGCCCGCAATGTCCACAACTGGCTGGGCGGCGGCATGCTGGACAAGGTGCTGGCCGACTTCTTCGCGGTGCTGAAGCCGGGCGGCATGCTGGGGGTCGAGGACCACCGGGCCGACCCGCTGCCGCAGGCCGACGGCGCGCCGACGGGCTATATGTCGACGGCCTTTGTCGTCGCCGCGGCCGAGAAGGCCGGCTTCAAGCTGGCGGCCAGGTCCGAGATCAACGCCAACCCCAAGGACGACAAGGATCACCCCTTCGGCGTCTGGACCCTGCCGCCCGTGCGGCAATCGGCGCCCCGCGGCCAGCCGGCTGACCCGAACTTCGATCACGCCCCCTTTGATTCTGTTGGCGAAAGCGACCGCATGACCCTTCGGTTCGTCAAGCCGAAGTAGTCATCGGGATTTTGACGCGGCCGCCTATAGCCGCTATGGGCACGGTCGCGAGCGCGGGGGCGATCCTGAAAGTGACGGTACGCATGCGTTCAGACCTGTTTCTTCCGTCGCGCCGGGCCCTCCTGACCGGCGCGGCCGGCATGGCCCTGGCGGGTTGCGGCAAGAAGGAGCAGTCGGACGCGGACGCTCAGGCCCCGAAGGGCGGCAAGGTCGCGGAGATCGGCAAGATCGCCACCATCGCCGAGGCCGTCGCCGGCCCCTGGCGACCGGCCGCCGACAAGGCGCGGGACGCCTGGCGCCATCCGGTGGAAAGCCTGACCTTCTGGGGTCTCAAACCGGGACAGACCGTGGTCGAGTTCTGGCCCGGCGCCGGCTGGTACACCGACATCCTGGCCCCGTTCCTGGATGCGACCGGCGGCAAGCTCTACGTCGCCAACCTCGAGGCGACCGACCCCCGGGCGACCGAACTGGTCGAGGCCTACAAGCGCAAGCTGACTGACAACAAGAAGGTCTATGGGCCCGTCGAGGTCACCGCCTTCGGCCCGACCAGCGGCCCGGTGGCCCCGGCCGGGAGCGCCGATCTGGTGCTGTTCCTGCGCAATCTGCACAACTGGATGGCTGCCGGCATCGCCGACAAGGCCTTCCGCGACGCCTTCGTGGCGCTCAAGCCGGGCGGCGTGCTGGGCATCGAAGAACATCGCGGCTTGCCGGGCGCTGTTCAGGATCCGCTGGCCGCTGACGGCTATGTGCAGCAGGACTATGCGATCCAGCTGGCCAAGGAGGCAGGATTCTTGCTGAGCGCCGACAGTGAGATCAACGCCAACCCAAAAGACGACAGGAAGCACCCCTTCGGCGTATGGACTCTGCCGCCGACGCGCCTGTCGGCGCCGCGGGGGCAACCGCCGAAGGCCGGGTTCGACCACGCCAAGTATGACGCGATCGGCGAGAGTGATCGCATGACCCTCAAGCTTGTGAAACCGAAATGACCGTCAGCCGCCGTCTTCTGTTCTTTGCGCCGCTCCTGACCGTGCCGCTGTTCGCCGCGCCGGCGGCGGCGGCCACGCGAGAGACCGACGTCTCCAAGGTCTATGTCTTCCTCGACAACTTCCTGCGCATGAGCCCGGCTGAGCGGGCCCGGCTGAAGGTCGACTTCTACCTGACCCAGAACGGCAATCCGCCCAAGGGCGTGAAGGCCTGGTGGATCGACAAGGACGGCAAGCGGACCGACGTGCCGATCGCCGCCGACGGCCGCTTCGAAAAGGAGCCGACGCTCAAGCAACTGGTCGAGAAGTCGAAGATGGTCTTCGAGGGGCCCAACGCCGGCGGCTTCTCGGTTCGCATCGGCCTGGTCTGGGGTTCCAAGCCGGCCATCGAGATGGACGCCAAGGCCGTGGCCAACTACCTCAGCGACGCCAACGCCATCGTGAAAAAGGCGGCCGGCAAGTTCGGCATGGTCGCCCCCAAGATGGTCCAGGTGGCCTTCCCGGGCGGTGGTTCCGGCACCGCGGTGATGGCCGACGGCAAGACCGCGCCGCTGCCGATGTTCAAGGGCGCTCCGGCCTTCAACCCCACCGCCCAGGCCACCGCCGCCAAGCTGCGCTTCGCGAAGGCCCCCTGGCGGATGGAGTTCGCCGGGCCCAAGCACTCGGGCGTCGTGTTCGGCTGACATCAGGAAAGTGTCGCCCCCGTCACTTTTTTCGACGATCTAAACGCTGTTCGCTTGCCCGGCGAGCCCGGGAAAGCTATCGCTTGATCGCCTGACATCTAGGGAGAGCGGCATGAGCAATCTGCAAGAAGTTACCGATCGCGTGAAGGCCGCCGTGGGCGACGATTCCGGTCTCGGAAAGTCCCTGAAGTTCGACCTCAAGGGCGACGGCTTCATCCACATCGACGGTGGCAATGTCACCAACGAAGACAAGCCGGCCGACCTGACCATGACCATGTCGCTTGCCGACCTGCTGGAAATGGGCGCGGGCAAGCTGGACGCCACCATGGCCTTCATGAGCGGCCGCCTGAAGCTGTCGGACATGGGTCTCGCCATGTCGCTGCAGCCGAAGATGGGCGCCCTGTTCGCGCGCATGGCCTAATCGCCACACCGAACGGTTTTGCGGGCGGCGCGGAGGGGGTGACCCTTCCGCGCCGCTTTGCATTTGGGCGTTTGGCTGCTTTTCTGCAGAGGGGAGGCCGGGGGGCGTTCCCAGTGAGGCATTTGATGACGACCACCCGCCGCGCCGCCCTGACGGGCCTGGCCGCCTTGCTGCCGCTGAGCCTCGCCGGCGAAGCCTTTGCCAAGAGCAAGGCTATCGAAGCCAGCAAGCTGTTTCCGTTTCTTGATCTCTTCCTGGGCATCCCGGCCGCCGACCGGACGAAGTTCACTCTCGCCTATTTCTACAAGGTCGAGTCGGGCGGCCCGCTGAGCTTCACCCTGATCAGCCCGGGCGGAGCGCGCACGCCGCTGCCCATCGGACCTGACGGGCGGGTCAACCGGCTGCCGACCCTGGCCGAACTCAAGGCCAGGCCGACGGTCGAGATGAATGCGCCGGAGGGGTCCAAGATCAAGGGCGGGATGATGATGCTGGCCAGGATGGCGCCGGCCGCGACCCTGGACGCCGTGGAACTGACCGCGACGCTCGCCCAGTGCCAGCGGGCGATCAAGGCCAAGGCCGGGCTGATCGGCTTCGCGGTTCCGAAGATCAAGCGGCTGGTGCTGCATGGCGCCGGTTCGGGGACGGCCATCGACGCCAGGGGCGCGGCAAGGCCGCTGCCGGTTGCGGCCGGAACGCCGAGCTATGATCCCGAGCTGATGCCGGGCATTGTCACCCTCAAGCTGGCGCGTGCGCCCAGCCGCATCGAACTCGACGAGCGCCCCAAGAAATGAACATCGACCCCCCCTTGCTCGACATTCCCGAGGCCCCGGTCCCGGCCGGCGGCAAGGCCGAGTGGCTCAAGGGGGTGGGCGGGGCCCGGCTGCGCGCGGCGATCTTCACCCCTGAAGGAAAGGCGCGGGGCTCGGTGGTGCTGAGCCCCGGCCGGACCGAGGCCATCGAGAAATACTACGAGGTCGTGACCGAGCTGATGCAGCGCGGCTTTGTTGTCGTGGTCCATGACTGGCGCGGGCAGGGTCTTTCCCACCGGCTGTTGCCGGACCGGCTGAAGGGCCATGCGATAGGATTCGGCGACTTCGTGGCCGACTATGGCGCGCTGGTCGACCACTTCGCCGATCGCATGCCCAGGCCCTGGCTGGCGGTCGGTCATTCGATGGGCGGCTGCCTGACTACCCTGGCGCTGGCCCAGGGCCAGGCGGAGCGTTTTGTCGGCGCCTTCCTGTCGGCTCCGATGATGGGCCTGCTGACGCCCGGCCGGCCGAAGGCGCCGACGCGGGCCCTGGCCTGGCTGATGGCCCGCCTGCAGGGCGCCAACTATATCCTGAACCAGCCTGGCGATCCCCACGGCAGTCCGTTCGACGGCAACATCCTGACCCATGACGCCGGCCGCTATGCCCGCACCCTGGCGCAGCTGGCGGCCTGTCCGGATATGAGGCTGGGCTCCGGGACGTGGAGCTGGCTGGACTTCGCCTTTACCGCCTCGGCCTGGCTCAAGCGCGACCCGCGGGTGGCGTCGCTGGACCTGCCGGTGCTGGTGCTGGGGGCCGGGCTCGAGGCTCTGGTCGACAATGAGGATCAACAGGCCATCGTGGCCCGAATGCCGAAGGGCGAGTGGCGCAAGATTTCCGGCGCCTATCACGAGCTGTTCCAGGAAACGGACGATATCCGCGCCCAGGTCTGGGCGGCGTTCGACGGGTTCGTCGATCCGCTGGTTCCGAAGATCTAGAGCGGGACCCGATTTGATGGAATCAAATCGGCCGCTCCAGCGTCTTTGTGGTCGCGCGTTTGATCCGATAACCGGTTCCCACTTATCGGAACGCGCTCTAGTGGGCTGACCGCTTGAGGGTGACCAGCGCCGCCTCCAGGCAGGCCCGGTCACCGGCGAAGGCGAACTGGCCGCCGTCGGTGCGCGCCGGTCTGCCGTCCCACTGGGTGACGATTCCGCCGGCCCCTTCGATGACCGGGATCACCGCCTCGACATCCCAGACCTTCAGGCCGGTATCGAGCGCCAGGTCGATCTTGCCCATGGCGACCATGGCGTAGCCGTAGGCGTCGAGACCCAGCCTCGCGAGACGTGCGGCGGCGCGAACCTGGGTCCAGGATCCCAGTTCAGGGCCGGTCAGGATGTCCGGGTCGGTGGTGCAGATGATGGCGTCGGTCAGCCTGGGGCAGGGGCGCACGCGGATCGGCGTCGACTGCCCCCGGGCCATCAGCCGCGAGCCGATGGCCGCGCCGCCGATGTAGAGCTCGCCGATGTATGGCTGGCCGATCGAGCCGAGCACCGGACGGCCCTCATGGCGCAGGCCGATCAGGGTGGTCCACAGCGGCAGGCCGGCGATGAAGGCGCGGGTGCCGTCGACGGGATCCAGCACCCAGACGAAGTCGGCGTCGGCGTTCTCCTCGCCGTACTCCTCGCCGATGATGCCGTGCCCGGGGTAGCGCTGGTTGATGAGGGCGCGGATGGCGCGCTCGGCGGCCTTGTCGGCCTCGGTCACGGGATCGAACACCGTGCCGGGCGGCCCGGCCAGACCCTTGTCCTCAAGGCCGTGGTCGGCCCGGAACAGCGGCAGGATGGCGGCGGCGGAGGCGGCGTTGAGCTCGACGAGGAAGGCGTCAAGTTCGGCGATCAGGGCAGGGGAGAGGGCCATGAGCGACCCTGTACCAGCCCCTCCGTCTCGCGGGGAGGGGCTGGTTGGGTTCGGGGGCTACTTCCCGGTCAGTTCCTTCACGAGAGCCGTCTGGCCATAGACCTTGACCAGCGCCTCGGTGATGGCGGCGGTCGAGACCACGACAGTGCGGTTCAGCGTGCCGTCGTAGCCATAGGCGCCGCCCAGGCTATGGATGTTGCCGTCGAAGGCCGCGCCGATCACCTGACCCTTGGCGTCGATCACCGGCGAGCCGGAATTGCCGCCGATGATGTCGTTGGTGGTCGTGTAGTCGAACACCGTCTCGGGGTTCAGCTTCGCCCTGGCGTCGGTCCAGGACTTGGGCAGGTCGAAGGGCGCCTCGCCGGTGGCGCGGTCAAAGGTTCCGCCGATCTTCGTGAAGGCCGGCACCGTGGTTCCGCGCCAGGTCCAGCCCTGAACCTTGCCGTAGGACAGGCGCAGGCTGAAGGTGGCGTCCGGATAGACGCTTTCGCCATAGACCGCGAAGCGGGCCTGGGCGATGCGCTCGGCGGCCGAATCGACCGGCGCGGTGACCTGGGCGTTCCAGGCCTGACGCAGGGCGCGGCCCTGGCCCTCGGTGGCCAGCACGAACTTGATCATCGGATCGTCGCTGGCTTCCAGGGCGGCGAGACCGCCTTCCCAGAGCGACTTGCGCACCGCGAGATCGCCCAGCTTGCTGCCCGCGACCAGACGTTTGGCCAGGCCTTGAGGGCTTTCCTTGCCGAGGATGCTCTTCACGCCCGGATGGTCGACGGTCAGGTATTCCCGGGTCTTCAGCAGCCAGTGCTCCAGCCGGAGCTGGTCGATGTCGGCGATGACCGGGTTGTTCGCCATCAGGCCGCGTTCCATGCGGGCCATGGCGGCCTCGCTGTACTCAGGCGAACGCTCGGCGGCCGGCTTGGCCTTTTCGCGGCTGGCCCGGACCAGGGTCTGGGCCCAGTTGTAGAGGCGGGCGCCGCCGCCGGCTTCCGTTTCCAGCTGGCGGTATTCCAGCCAGTTGTCCCGGACCGCGGCCTGGGCCTTCTCGACGTCGGCCCAGGGATCGCCAAGTCTGGCCGACAGGGCCGGATCGGCCTTCACCCTGGCGCGCAGGTCGGCTTCGGCGGCCCGCTTGGCGTCCATGAAGGCCTTGTCGTTGAGGGTCAGCTGGCGGCCGTAGAAGACCTTGTAGCTGTTCTCCAGCCCGAACAGGGCGTCATCGGCCACCCGGCGCTGCTCTTCGCCGCCCTTGGCGTATTCGAGGTAGCGGCCGCGCAGTTCGGAGCGCTGCAGCTGGCCGATCGGCTGGGTCAGGTCGCGCTGGGTTTCCAGCTGGGCGACGGTCAGCAGCCGCTCGGTCGAGCCGGGGTTGCCGACCACGAAGGTCAGGTCGCCTTCCTTCGGCGCGCTGGCGTTCCACTTCAGGAAGCTCTTGCTCTGCACCGGTTTGCCGTCGGAGTCGTAGGCGCGCAGGAAGGCCGCGTCGAGGGCGTAGCGGGGGAAGTTGAAGTTGTCCGGATCGCCGCCGAAGAAGCCGATCGCCTGCTCCGGCGCGAAGACCAGGCGCACGTCGGTGTAGCGCTGGAACTTGTAGACCTTGTACTGGCCGCCCCGGTACAGGCTGATGGTCTGGCAGCGGACGCCGGCCTCGGCGCCGCAGACGTTCTTTTCGGCCGCGCTGGCGGCGGCGTCGCGGGCCTTGACGAAGTCCTCGCCGGTCTTGCCGGCCGCGGCGGCGCGCACCTCGGCGGTGGCGTCGGTGATGGACAGCAGCACCTCGGCCGTCTGGCCCGGGCACTTCAGCTCATCCTCGCGCAGGTTGGCGCGGAAGCCGTTCTTCACATAGTCGGTGGTCGCCGAGCTCAGGGCGCTGGTGCAGCCGAGAACGCAGTGGTTGTTGGTCAGGATCAGGCCGTCCTTCGACACGTAGCTGGCCGAGCAGCCGGCGAGGCGCACCGACGACAGCCGGACGTGGTCCAGCCATTTGGCGTCCAGCTTGAAGCCGTAGTCGGCTTCGATCCTGGCGGTGGGCAGGTTGTCGAAGGTCCACATGCCTTCGTCGGCCATGGCCGGGGTGGCGGCGCCGGCGGCGCAAACGGTGGCGACGGCGATGCCGGCCATCAAAGCAATACGGGTCATAAACGCTCTTTTCTCTGAGGAATGACGGCAGCTTCCTGCGTCCTTCTGCGGCCATAGCGCGCTGCCGTGCCCCATGGCTAGGTTTTCGCGACGGCCTTACCCCGATTTAACTTGGAAGGGAGCGTTGCTGTCGTCCATACCCGCGTTCAGTTTCGGAGGGTTGCAGGCGCCTATGTCGCTCGCTTTGGCTACATTGATCTATGAATGGCGGCGCTACATGGCCGCCGTTGTCGCCCTGGCCTTCTCCGGCCTGCTGGTGCTGGCGTTTGTCGGCATGTTCATGGGCATCGGCAAGGCGTTCACGGCCCAGATCGACCGGGCGCGCGCCGACATCATGGTGCTGGGTCCGGGCGCAACCGCGCTTTTCAACGGTGGCCCGTCGGGCCTGCCGCGCCGCCTCATGCCGGTGGTCATCGGCCACCCGGAAGTGGTGCAGGTCGCGGCGATGGACGGGTCGTGGGGCCGGTTCCAGAACATCGTTGATGTCGACCCGACGGCGCCCCCCGGAACCGTTCCGAAAAACCGCAAGAACGAGACCGTGCAGGTCTCCGTCATCGATGCCATCCCCGGCTATGTGACCGTGCCGACCGACTACAGCGACGAGATGGTCGAGACCCTGCGTCAGCCCTACACCGTGGCCCTGGACCAGAGCGCGCTCGGTCGCCTGGGCGTCAAGCTGGGCGACAAGGCGCTCTACAACGGCAAGACCGTGACCGTCGCCGCCGTGACCACCGGCTACCCGAACATGATGCAGCCGAGCATGGTCATGTCGCGTGACACGCTTCGCCTGCTCGGCGAGGCCGATACCG
>JBILYE010000038.1:0-19974 GCA_044377925.1 Caulobacter sp.
GAGGGGTCTTCAGCAAGGGCGGGCAGGTCCGCGCGCCAGCGATCGAAAGCCTGCCGCCGGGCGCCGCCGGCCAGGAGATCGCCGATTTCCTGCAGGTGGTTGCGCGCCGAGCCGAGAGCGAGCCCGGCGTCGGCCGCGTCGCGGATCAGCCTGAGGCAGGCGAAGAGGTCGGTCTCTCCGATCCAAAGGCTCAGCAAGGCGTCCTCGAGGACCACGGTCGCTTCCGCGTCGGACAGCAAAGCCAGCGGTGGAAGGGCGGGTGCGGGGAGGGCACGGACGTAGCCGCTCGCGCCGGCATTGGCGAAGGCCCAGGCGATCGGGCCGTCGAAGGCGATTTCGGCCCTGCCATCGAGCAGACAATCGGCTCGGACGATCTGACCGTCCCGCAGCCCGACCTTCAGGCACAGCGGCAGAGGCCCAGACCCCTGGTCCTGACGCGTCACGCTCAGGACCTCCGCCTGCCAGTCCAGCCGGACAGCAGGGGCGCCGGCGAGATCGACCAGGGGATCCGCCACGGCGGCGACAGGCTGGCCTGACGCGGTCTCCAGCGCGGCCCACAGGTCGGCGGACCGGGCGATACCGAGGGCATGGCGCTGCAGGTAGAGCTTCAGGCCCTGACGCAACGCCGTCTCCCCCAGCCAGCCTTCAAGGGTGCGCAGCAGGCCGGCGCCCTTTCGATAGGCGATGACGTCGAACAGCTCGGCGATCTCGCCGGAGCCGGCGGCGCCCTTGCGCAGGGGACGGCCGGTCGGCGCCCAGTCGGCGTGCAGGGCTTCGCGGATCGCCCGCGTCTCGGCCGCCTCGTCCAGCAGCTCGGGCGCGATGGCCGCCAGCGCCTTCGGCGCCAGCCAGGTTGCGAAACCCTCGTTCAGCCACAGCCCGTTCCAGCCGGCGGGGGTGACCAGACCGCCGAACCATTGGTGGGCGACCTCATGGGCGATCAGGGTGGCGGCCTCCCGCGTCGGCCGGGCCACCGACGCCTGACGCAGGAAGATGACGCCGGTGTTCTCCATACCGGCGGCGCCGGTCCCGGGCAGGAGGACGAGGTCGAGCTTGTCGAACGGACAGGCGACGCCCAGCCAGTCGCCGAAGAAGGCCTGGGCGGCGACAGCGGCGCCCAGGACCCAGGCGTCGTTGGGGCCCGGGGCGAGGGTGTGGAGGGAGAGTGATCCTCTGCTGATCGTCTGGAAGCCGCCGATGGCCAGGGCCATCAGGTGGGTCGGCAGGGGCGGGGTTGGCGCGAAGGTGATGACCTGGTCCGTCGCGCCCGCGATGGCGGCGTTGGAGATGGCCCTCCAGCCCTCCGGAACAGTGACGCTGAGGTCCAGCGCCGCGCGCAGGGCGGGATCATCGAGACAGGGAAAGACGCGGCGGGCGTGGTCCGGCTGCAGCTGGCTGGCGATGAAGCCTTCGCCCCGGTAGAGGCCGCGCGGGGTGTCGGACAGGCGGCCGGCGTAGGTCACGCGGACGTTGGCCGTGGCGGTCAGTAGCCCCTGCGGCGTCACCACCAGCTTGTCGCCATCCAGACACCAGGCGGCCGGGGCGCCGTCGACCCAGGCTGCCTCGATGTCGAGGTCAAGGCAGTCCAGCGTGATCGCCTCGGTTCCTGCATCGATGGCGAAATCGAGGGTGAGATCGCCGGCGAAGGTTCCGGCGACGGGGTCGGGCGCGAGATGCAGGCGGTAGCGGAGCGGCGTCACACCCGACTTTTGGCGCAAATGCCGGTGCTGTCCATGCTTCAGGCAGCCGCCTCCCACAAAGCTCCGACAAACCCCGCGACCAGGGTCGTGAGGCACAGCCAGAAACCGAACGGGACCGGACCGCTGCGGCCGGTCAGGCGCTGCAGCAGAAGCGGCGCGAAGGCCGCCAGCGCCAGCATCACCGCCGCGACGCGCCAGCCGACCAGCGCGGCGGCCATGCCGGCCAGAAGCACATCGCCGAGGCCCAGCTTCGGGGGTTTGCCGGACCATTCGCGAAGGCTGAACAGGAAGATTCCGGCGACGACGCCCACCGACAGGCGTTCCCTGGCCGTCTCCGGCGACAGCGCGACATCCACCCCGACGGCCACCGCCAACGCCAGCAAGCCTGACCAGGGCAGTGAGAAGCGGCGCAGATCTGTAAGGGCCAGATAGATCAGGGCCGCGCCGGCCGGCAGCAGCGACCAGCGGCCGAATGAGGCGAGGGCGGCGAAGGCGAGAACAAGGCCCGCTGCGATCCACAGGGTCGAGGGCCTGGCGCCGCTCAGCTTCGGCCAGGCAGGCCAGGCCAGGCCAAGGGCGGCGGCAAGGCTGCCCAGCGCCAGAGCTGTGCCGATCAGGGCTGCGGTGGCTTGCACAGCACGGCGCCGGGAGCCAGGCGCAGGCGGCGCCAGTCGTGGATATGCCAGGGCTGGCCCGGGGTCCCGGTGTAGCGCAGCCGCTGCCAGAGGATGTCGCTGTAGCGATCGGTGCGCAGGGCGGCGCGGACCTCGACGACGTCGCCGGGCGCGAGCGGCAGGATTTCCGGCGACAGGGCGGTGGCGGGCGGCATCGGCAAAGGCTCTGGCCCCTGGCGACCGAAGGTGACCAGGGCGCGCAGGCAGTCTTCCTCCGACGGCGAGGCTTCTGCGGCCTTCAGGAACTCGCCCAGGCGGGCGAAGGCGGCGCGGGGCGCGTTCGGATCCGGGCTGCTCAGGGCGCCGACCACCCGCTGCCGTAGCGCCGGCTGGACGATCCGGGCGGCGATATCGGGGGCCGGGTCCTGCTGGGCGTCAGGTTTGAAGGCGACCGACAGGAAGGTCAGCTCGACCTGCCGGCTGTTGAGCCGCTCGCTCCGCTCCCAGCGCGGCGCCTGCGGGGCGCCGTCCTTCTCCAGCGCGGTCAGGCCGGCCTGGGTCGCCGACTCCAGGGTGATCAGGGCGAAGAGGTCGGCGTCCTTCTGGCGGGCCGCCTTGGCCTTGACGGTAACGAGGCCGGTCAGGCCGGCGGCCGTGCTCATGATGGCGAAGGCCAGCGCCAGGGTCAGGGGCAGGGTGAAGCCGCGCAGTCTCGCTCTCTTGGGGCGGGTCCTAGCGCCGGTCACGCCCGAACCCGAGGGTGGTCAGGCCGGATGCTATGTCCTTGGTCACCCGGTCGGCGTCGGCCCGGTCGCGCACCAGGGTCGCCTTCAGGAAGACCACCAGTTCGGTCCGACCCTTCACATTGGCCCGTTCGCGGAACAGGGCCCCGGCGAAGGGGATCTGGCTGAGCAGAGGCACGCCGCTGTCGCCCTTGGTGCGGGTCGAACGGATCAGGCCGCCGAGCGCGATGACCTGGCCGTTGTCGACGGCGATCTGCGTGCGGAACTTGCGCTGGGAGATGGTCGGACTGTTGATGTCGGAAGTGGTGGTTTCCGAAACGTCCGAAACTTCTTGCTCGATATCGATGAAGATGCGGCCGCCCTCACCGACGCGCGGCGTTACCGTGAGTAGCACGCCGGTGTCGCGGTAGTTGACCGAGTTGACGGTCAGGCTGTTCTGTTGGTCGCCCGTCGCCGACTGGGTGATGATCGGCACCTGGTCGCCGACCTGCAGGGTGGCGGTCTCGTTGGCCAGCACAAGCAGGCGGGGGGTGGACACCACCTCAACGTCGGTGACCGACGACAGGGCGTTGATCACCACCTTGAAGTCCGGTCCCAGGTACTGAAGCGAGAGACCCGGGAAGGTCAGGTTCAGATTGCCGTTGCCGACCGTGGCGTAGCCGCCGGAGACCTTCGGGTCATTCTGCAGGAACCACTGGACACCCAGGTTCAGCTTGTCGTTGAGCCGCACCTCCGCGACTGTGCCCTCGATAAGGATTTGCGGTGGCGGCACGTCCAGCCGGCGGACGATCTGCAGCAGGTTCTGGTACTCCGCGTCGCTCGCATAGAGGATGACGGAGTTGCTGCGGGGGTCGGCCGTCACCTGGCCGCCAGTCGTGGGGGCTGCGTCGGCCTGCCCGGCCAAACCGCCGGGCGGGGGCGGCGCGCCGCCGAAAAAGCCGCTGATCACCTTGACCAGGTCCTCGGCCTTGATGTTGGCCAGCGGCACGACGCGGATGCGCTGTTCGCTGGGAGAAGCCGGCTGGTCGAGGCGCTCGATCCACTTGATCGTCTGGTCCAGAAGGGCCGCCGACTTGGCGATGACGATGATGGCGTTGAGCCGTTCGATGTCGATCATGTCGACCTGGGTGCCGATGGGGCCGTCGGCGCCGCCGTAGAGGCGACGCACGTCGTCGGCCACTGCCTTGGCCCCGGCGTATTTCAGGGGGTAGTACTGGAAGCTGTTGCCGCGCAGCCACTCGACATCGAACAGCTCCGCCGTGCGCACCAGGCTGTTCACCGTGCCCGGATCGCCGGTGATGTAGACATATTCTCGGTTGGAGTCGGCCCGGACCTGGGCGCGGCCCTCGGCGATAGGGGTCAGGACCCGGACCATTTCCTGGGCGCTGACGTTTTGGGCCCGATAGATGGCCGTGCCGCCGGCGAAGTAGCTTCGTTGCGGGGAGGCGCCGCCCGGCAGCACCGAAAAGGCCGGCACGTCGGCGGCTGGAACCACGGCGACGCCGCCCCCAGGCGAGGCAACCAGAGCGGCGTTGGCGCTACGCAGGGCCTGGTCCAGGGTAGTCAGGATATCGGACTCGGTCATCTCGCCGGTCATCCGGAATGAGACCTCGCCGGTGACCTGAGGGTCGATGCGGAAGGGGCGGGTCAGGACTTCGCCCAGCACGGCCTCGGCGGCGGCCGGGATCGGAGCGCGGTCCATAATGACGTTGACCGGGATACGCTGGGTCAAGCCGCTGGTCGGGACCGGCGGCGCAGCGGCGATACCAGGGCCGACCGCGTCGTCACGCCAGCCCTGCCGTTGCGGCGGCGGTTCTTCACCGACGCGGGTGGCGGCGGCCGCTTCGGCGGCGGGGGAGGTGGGTTGCGACTGCGGCAGGGTGGCGCTGCCGCCGGGCCGACGCGGATCGCTGGCGCAGGCGGCGAGAAGCATCAACAGCGCGACTGTGCCGCCTCGAATGACCTTGTTCACGAAGTGCATCACTGGACCGAAATGTCCCGGTCCGCGCCTTCGCCACCCGGCTTGCGATCCGCGCCGAGCGTGCTGACCCTGAAACCGCCGCCCTCACCGACCGAGTACTGGAACGGTTGGCCCCAGGGATCGAGCAGCTCGTCCTTGGTGCGCAAATAGGGGCCTGTCCAGCTGTCCAGCCCGCCGGGGCGCTGGACCAGGGCGATCAGGCCCTCGTCCGTCGTCGGAAAACGGCCGGTGTCGCCGGAATATAGCTCGACGGCGGCGGCTACAGTCTGGGCCTTCAGCTTGGCGGCCCTCGACTGGGCCTTGCCCATCTGGCCCATGACTTGCGGAATCACAACCGCAGAGATCAAGCCGATAATCGCAACGACAACGAGCATCTCGGTCAACGTATAGCCGGCTCGATCATCGCGACGTTGTTTGATCTTCCTGCCGGTGTTCAAACCCGCCATTGTGTCCACCGACAATCCCCCGAACTTGTAGCAGGTTATGCCCCAGTCCGTTTCGCAGAGTCCATATGGCGACAGGTCTCGCCCGGACTCCGGGGCCGCCCTGCCGACCCTGGCCCAGGCCCGCGCCGAGGGCGCGAAGCGACTGGCCGAGGCCCTGGGTCTGCTGACCGCGGACCGTGAACGCCTGCGCGCTGCCGTGGCGACCGCCGGACAGCCGCCGGCCGTCGCCGCCAGCCTGCTGGGCCTGGCCGGAGACGCCGCCATCGCCGCCGCCAGCGCCACCTTGCACGGAGCGCCGCTTTGGGACGGGGAGGGCGAACCGTCAGGCCTTGGCCCGACATCCCTCAACGAAACCTACCTGGCCGAAAACCACGCCCTGGTGCTGGAGGACCATCCCGACCGGCTGGTCATCGGCCTGGTCGACGCGGGGGCCGAAGAGGTTCGGCGAGGCTTGAGGTTCGCGGCCGGCAAGCCGGTCGAGCTGCGGACCATCCCCTTCGGCCTGTGGCGGGCGGCCCGGACCCGGGCGGTCGCGGCCGAGGTGGACACGGCAAGCCTCGCTGTCGGCTCTCTGGACGACGCCGAGCGGCTGCGGGACTTCGCCCGCGACGCGCCGGTGGTGCGCTATCTCGACGGACTGCTGGAGCGGGCCCTGGCCGAGCGGGCCAGCGACATTCACCTGGAGCAGAAGGCCGACCGTTGCCTGGTGCGCATCCGGGTGGACGGCGCGCTGCGTGATCTGGAGCCGCTGGCGGCCGCCTTCGGTTCCGGCGTGGTGGCGCGCATCAAGGTGCTGGCTGATCTCGACGTCGCCTCGGTGCGGGCGCCGCAGGACGGCCGGGCGACGGCCTCGATCCGGGGCGCGCTGACCGACTTGCGCATCTCCACGACGCCGACGGTGTTCGGGGAGTCGGCGGTGGTGCGCCTGCTGACCCGGCATGGGGTGGATTTCACCGTCGATTCCCTGGGCTTCGACGCCAGTTTCCGCGAGACCTTCGGCCAGCAGCTGCGCCGGCCCTACGGCCTGATCCTGGTCACCGGCCCGACCGGCAGCGGCAAGACCACGACCCTCTATGCCGCCCTGCGCAAGTTGGCGACTCGGGAGCGTAAGGTCCTGACCATCGAGGATCCGATCGAATACGTCTTCGACGGCATCAACCAGACCCAGGTCAACGAGGCGGCGGGGGTGACCTTCGCCTCGTCGCTGCGCGCCTTCCTGCGCCATGACCCGGACGTCATCCTGGTCGGCGAAATCCGCGACAGCGAGACGGCCAGGCTGGCGGTGCAGGCGGCCCTGACCGGCCACCTAGTTCTGGCCACCCTGCACACCAACGACGCGGCTACCGCCCCGGCCCGGCTGGCCGACATGGGGGTGGAACGCTACCTGCTGGCGGGGGTGCTTATCGGGGCCTCGGCCCAGCGGCTGACGCCGCGATTGTGCGAGGCCTGCAAGACGCCACGCGCGGCGACAGAGGACGAGGCGGCGGTTTTTCAGGCCCATGGCATCGCCGCCGGCGACCTGCGCCTGCACGAGGCGGCCGGCTGCAAGGCCTGCAACGGCGCGGGCCGGGTGGGCCGCGTGCCGCTGGGCGAGATATTCACCGTCGACGAGGCCATCGAGCGGATGATCTCGACCGGGGCCCCGACCGCCGACATCCGCCGTCAGCTGTCCGAGCGGGCCGACTTCGCCACCCTGGCTCACGACGCCCTGCGCCACGCGGCCCAAGGCGAGGTGTCGCTGGAGGATGTCTACCGGGCGACGTCCCTGTGAGGTTGGGCCTATGACGACCTACGCCTGGCGGGGGGTGGACGCGGCCGGCCGATCGGCGCGCGGGCGGCGCGAGGGCCTGAGCGAGGCCCAGGTCCGCGACGACCTGCTGGCAGGCGGGGTTACGCCGACCGCTATCACCGCAAGCACCGCGCCCTTCGCCCCGGCCCGCACCGGGCTGTCGGTCAATGACGCCCAGGGCGCCGCCTTCGCCGCCGACCTGGCGCGGTTTCTCAAGAGCGGTCTGTCGCTGGGCCAGACCCTGCACATCATCGAGACCACCTCGGAGGTTCCGGTGCTGGCCCGGCTGGCGATCCATGTGCGGGGCGAGCTGATGGCCGGTCGGCCGCTGTCGATGGGGCTGTCGGCGATTCCCGGCCAGACCGGCCGCTATCTACAGGCGCTGGCCAAGGCCGGAGAGGCGACCGGACGGCTGACCGAGATCCTGGCCGGCGGGGCGACGGCGCTGAAGGCCTCGGCGGCGACGCGCACCCGGCTGATCACCATGATCATCTATCCGCTATTCGTCATGGCCATGGCGGCGGCGGCCATCCTGCTGTTCGCCTTCGCCGTGCTGCCGGCCCTGGAGCCGGCCTTCGCCGGAGTCGGCGAACTTCCCGCCACCACCCGGGCGGTGATGGCCGGCGGTCAGATCCTGCGAACGGCCGCGCCTATCCTCGGACTGGCGGCCCTGATCCTGGCCCTTGCTCTGACCCTGTCGCGGGCGGCCCGAGAGGTCGCCATCCGCCTGCTGCACCGTTTGATGCTGACCCGGGCCGGGTTCGGCGTTCTGCCGGACACCGTGTTCGGTGGGCTGGCCCAGCGGCTGTCGATCGCGGTTGGGGCCGGAGTGCCGCTGGCCACGGCCTACCGCGTCTCGGTCGAGGCGATCGGGGTGGAGCCGGTGCGGCTGGCCCTCGAGGCGCAGGAGCCGCGCCTGCGCGAGGGGACCACGCTCTCCGAAGTGTTCCGCGCCATCTCCTTCGCCCCGCCGATGCTGATCGGCCTGACCAAGGTGGGCGAGAGCGCCTCCGACCTGCCCCGTGTGCTTGGGGAGGCGGGTGATGCGCTGTCGGCGCGGGCTCAGGAGAAGACCGAGCGCTTCCTGTCGATCCTGACCCCGGCCATCGTTTTGCTGATCGGTGTGGTCGTCGGCGGGATCGTTCTGGTGGTCTTCCAGGGACTGATGTCGATCAGCGACGTGGTCGAGCTGTGAGGCAGCGCCCCCACAATGAAGGCTTCATCCTGGCCGAGGCGCTGGTCTCGCTCGGCCTCGCCGCCCTGACGGGGACCCTGTCCTTGACCCTGCTGGTCTGGGCCGCCCGGACCATTGATCGAGCCCAGGCGCGGCTGGCGGCCGCCACGGTCGTCGAGCGACTGTATGAGGAGGCCCGGCTGACCACCCGGGCCGACCTGCGTGCGGTGACCTCGGGCCGGACCGGGCGCTTCTCCTGGCGACGGCTGCCACGCGGACCTGTGGAGTTCACCCGTCCGGACGGCGCCCAGCGGATCCGGCTGGAGGTGACCTGGACGGCCGGGGCGCGGCCGGATCGTAGCGCCATCGACGCGGTCGTGGTCGGGGGCTCGCAATGAGGAGGGCCCTGAGTTCGGCCGACAGTGGTTTTGTTCCCAACGGCTTCGCAATGACCGAAGTGCTGGTCGCTGTCGGCATCGGGGCACTGATCATGACGGCGATGATTTACCTGCAGGTCGACTTCATCGGCTGGACCAAGCGAGCGGTGGCTCTGGGGCGGCCTGACCCGTCGGACCGCGCCCTGCAGGCGACCCTGCGCACCCTGGACCGATGTGCGGGTCCGGGGCGGATACTGGCTAGGGACGATTCCGGCGGGTTGGGCCTAAAGGCCGAGGATGAGGTGCTTCCCTTTGTCGGCCTGCCCGCCGGCGCCACCGCCGACATCGTCACGGCGCGCAGGCCCGATGGAACTGAGCGGCCGGGATGGTCTGCCGCGACCATCGCCCGCGACGATACAGTGATTGCGGTCGCGGCCCTGCGGTGCGATCTGCCGGAGGTCTGCAGGTACGATCCACAGCGGGAGGATTGCGGCAAGCGATGAGCCTGTTCGAAGCCGATACCGAAGAGGCAGTGGAGGCGGACATCTTCGTGCGCCCGCTCGACCTGCCAACCGGCTCGCGAAAGGCGGCGCGGGAGGCGGTGGCGTTGCAGCTGGACATCCTCTCGCCGATGCCCGCCGAGCAGACCGCCTTCGCGGTGGAGACCATCGGCCCGGCCGAGGGCAGCCAGACCCGATTCGCCGTCGCCTTCGCCTCGCGAAGCATTTTCGGGCCGACGCCCGGCATCGCCGCCCACGGCCCGGCCTTCATCGACCTGCCAGGTGAGCTGGATGGCGAGAGCTTCGACTTCCGGTTCGAAAACCCCTGGCGGCGCGGCGCTGTCCAGGACGACCGGCGCAAGACGCTGGAAATGGTCTGCGCCTTCGCGCTCGGTCTGGTGCTGGTACTGGGGGCGGTGTCTCTGCGGCTCGGCGAGGCGGCCGAGCGGGCCGGGACGCGGCTAGAGGCGACAACGGATCTGGTCCGCTTCACCAGCCGGCAGGTGCGGCTGCAGGGCGACGCCCAGCGGGTGTGGCGTACGGCCGCCGGCCAGCGTCACGCGATGATGGTCGACTGCGCCTTCGACACGCTCGCTGCGACCGGCGCCGCCAATGGCAGCGAGGTGGTGCTGACCGACCTGTCGGCCGCCGATGGTCAGGTGATGGCCGGGCTCGCCCAGCCGATGACGCCCGAACAACTCGGGGCCCTGCACGCCAAGGGCGCGCGCGCCGCCAATGACAACGGCAACGGGGCCGGCAACCGGGTGATCCTCGACCCTGAGGTCTGCCAGTGACTGCGAATCAGGCGAACCCGGCCCCGCCGCAGATTCCCGAGCGTTGGCTGCCGATCGTGGCCGGCCTGCTGCTGCTCGTCGCCGCCCTGCTGGCGGTGCGGGTCGGGCTGCAGCTGCAGGACCTGAACGCGACGCGGAAGGAAGCCGCCCTGCAGGAAGGGCTGGTGAAGGACTACGCCGCCCGCACCGGAACCGCGACCACGGGCGAGGCGCTGGTCGCCGCACCCGCCAGCCAGGCCTCGCTGGCGGCCTCCGAGCGGATGCGCCAGGCGCTGACCGACGCCGGGATCAGGATCGTCGAGCTGGAGGTGCTGGAGCGGCGGCCGGGCGGGACCAACCTGCAGGTCGTGCGGCTGGGCCTTCGCGGCTATGCCGACGCCCCGGCCGCCGATCGCCTGGCCCGCTGGATCGAGAAGCGCGGCGAGGCGGTGGTGCTGGAGCGGCTGTTGCTGGCGACCGGCGAGCCCGGCGCCCCGGGGGCGGAGATCAGCGCAGACCTGGCCGTTCTGGTCGCCATCCAGGGGGGCGGCTCATGATTCGCCCGCCACTCATCATCTTGGCCGGCGCCGCGGTGCTGGCCGCCGCCGTGACCCTTTGGCCGGGCGCGGAACGGGACATGGTTGCCGAGGGTCTGTTGCCGGCCAGCAGCGGCCCGCGCATCGCCGCCGCCGGAGTCGAGGAGGCTTCGAGCGCCGCCCGCATGATCCGATTTGCAGGCGCCGGCGCTCCGATGGCGACCGCCGGCGAGGGCGCCCCCGCCGTCGAAAGCCCTATCGCCAGACCGCGGCCGGATCTCCAACCCGTCCTGGTGGGGGTTTTGGGCAAGGATGGCGCCCTGACCGGCTATTTTTCCTCGAATGGCGTCAGCCTCAGGGCGCGCCGGGGTGACAGCATCGACGGTTGGCGGCTGGCTGCCCTGGAGCGCCGCAGCGCTCGACTGACGCGGGGACGCAAGGTCCTGAATCTGTCTCTGTTTTCCGCCCGCAGCGGTCCGCTCAGCGCGGCGATGCCGGCGGCCGTGCGGCCAGTCCTGGCCGAGACAGCGCCGCCAGCTGCCGCGGCATCGCCGCCGGCCGGAAGTCCGCAATCGCAGTCTTTCGCCGCGCCCCCGACCGGACAGGCTTCCGCCCGGCCGCCGGCGCGTATTCCCCCGCCGCCAAAGGGCAGCCAGGGCTACTGGGTCGGCCCGCCGGGAAGCATGCCGCCGGGCTACGTGCCATTTCCGGGAACTTGAACGAAAAAGGGGGCGCGGCGACCGGCGCCACGCCCCCTTTAAATCAGGCGTTCGTCCTAGCTTACGCCATTACCGCGTCGATCATCAGCATCGTGGCGGCCGTCCTGGTGTTGACGTCGATCTGGTTGCCGATAGTGACCTTGCCCTTGATCGTTACCAGACCCACCTTCATCTTGGTGGTGTCCTTGGCGTAGACCCGGATGGCGCCCTTGGGCCAGTCAGCGTAGCGGGGAGATTTCGGGTCGGTCATCTGGGCGGTTGGCGTGATCACGTACATGTTGTTGGTGACCCGCTTGAGATAGCCCTTGACCGTCAGTGGCGTGGGCGCAGCCTTGGCTGGCTTCGCAGACAAGGCGAAGCCACCGACCGCAGCAGTCGCGATCCCGGTAGACATAAAACCACGACGGTCCATCCGACACCCCCCATTTCAGAAGTCGATTGATATTGCGCTCCGAGGCGCACGTCATCAACAAAATAGCGACTGTGCGTCGATCAGGCTCCGGCGCCGAGCAGCGCCTGATAGGCCGGCTGCACGATGCGCGCGGCACAGGCGATCTCGGCGGTGTCGGCAAGCCGCCGCTTTTCCCGGCTGTCGTCGATAAAGGCGGTTTGGGGAAACTTGGCGTCGCGGTCGGCCATGGCGGACATGCGGGCCTCTGCGTCAGACGGCAGAGAGAGTGCGAAATGGCAAGGCAGGGCCTGCATCGTCCAGGCGACAATGTCGGCATAGCCGACCAGGCGGCCGAGAGACCCGGGCTTCTCCAACCCCTCCGTGGCCGCTTCACACAAGGCTGCCAGCACATGGGCCGCATAGGATTCCGGTGAAAGCGTGCTGCTCATCTGGAAGTCGAGAGACGGCGGCGGAGCGTATTCAAGGACGCCCTGTGTCGCTTCCGGCGCGGGCTCGCGTTGATGCGATGCCAGGATTTCGGCCGGATCGCGGTGAATGACGATCCACGGCGTTCCAGGAAAAGCCTGCAGGTATACATCGAGGTCGTACAGCGCCGTTCCCTCGGCCTTGATCACCAGGCCTCCGGGCGGGGCGCCGCACCCTTCGTAGAGGGTTTTGGCCATGTATCGCAGCTGCTCGACCCGGCGTCCGGCATCGATCGGCGCCCAGGGCAGATGCCGCGCGGCCTTGCCGATGGCGCGGGACTCAAGCAGGACGAGCAGGTCCGGGCAGGCAGCCCTCAGCATCTGGCCGACCAGGGTTGAGCCACAACGGCTCAGGTGGAAGACCAGCCCGACAACGGGAGGTGGCGGATCGGGATCGGGTACGAAACTCGCGTGAGCCTGAAGGAAGGCGTTGAGGGGGCGCTGCGACCACCGCCAGGTGTCCATGCTGAAGAAGGGCTCAACGGGCCTCTCGCCGCCACAGTAGATCCATTGCACCCCCCGGCCGGTCATCAGGTCCAGGTCCGCCGGCGCCCAGTGGGGACCCGCGGGTCGGCTGTTCAGAACGGCATGATCGCTGATCGGCGCCCGGATCCACGGGCAGGGCGCCTCCGGTGCGCCAAGAGCCGCGAGCGCCGCTTCGAAGGCGCCCCAGTCGGCGTGGCGCCAGAGGATGGCCTGGAGGTCGGCGTCTTCCAGGACCCGTCTCCGGAGCGCTTGCCAACCTTCTATGCTCATGTCCGCCCCTGTCGTTCCCATTCCCTTGTTGTGCTAGAGGATTCCGGGGCCGCGCGGTAGCGCACCCGTTCCAGCTCAGCGGCGCACAATCATGGCCTCAATCTCCCCGCCCATCCTCAAGCTGCCGCTGACCATCGCGCCGGAACCGCTGGCGGCCGAAGCGTCCGGCGTCGCGGCGGAGGCCTGGACGCCCCATTTCAATCGCGGCGACTACGAAGGCGACTGGAGCGGGCTGGCCCTGCGATCTGTCGGGGGCGAAGCGGGGCGCCTGTTCGTCTCCAACGGCAATCCCGTCGAGTTCGCCAACACCGCCCTGCTGGCCGAAATGCCGGCGACGGCCGCGATCCTGTCGGCCTTCCAGTGCGACATGGAAATGGTGCGATACCTCAAGCTGGGCGCGGGCTCGGAGATTCTCGAGCACCAGGACTTTGACCTGAGTTTCGAGAATGGGGTGGCCAGGGTTCATATCCCTGTGGTTACAGACCCCGCTGTCCGTTTTTACCTGGATGGCCACCGCGTCGTCATGGCGCCTGGCGAATGCTGGTACCTGGATTTCAATCGGCCCCACCGGGTCGAGAACGACAGCCTCGTCGACCGCATTCACCTGGTCATCGATCTGGTTGTGAACACCTGGGTCGAAAACCTGTTCGCCGCCGGTCAGGCCGGCCCGGGTCCCGCCCCCAGGGCTTTTAACCTCTCGTAGCGGTCGCCGATTCGCGCCGTTGCCGCCTGGCGCAGGTCGTCGGTGACCCGGGAACGCTTGGTCTCCTGATCCGATTCGAAGGTTCGATCCGGGTTCTTGGCGTCCCTCCGCAGCGATGACCGCATCGCTGTTCTTTCGTCGTCGGTCGGCTCGAGCGAGAAAAGGTTGCAGAACTGCTCGACGGTGTCCGGGCCGAGGCTGGCGTAGTCCACCGCGACACCGCCCCTCGCCAGGGCGGCGAGCGCGGCGTCCAAAAGTCTGGCCAACGCCTGGGCAGCGTAGTCAGCCATCGGTGAGGACGAGGCAGGATCGAAGGCCGGCGCCGGCTCGGGCCAGTCGACCATCCCCGGAACCATATGGATTCCGGGTTGCGCGGCGTGGGACACCATCACCTCGAGCGGTTCGCGGTGCAGGAAGACCCAGGGCGTTTTCGGGAAGGCGTCGGCAAAGATCGCCTGGTCAGTGATGTGCCAGCTGTCGAGCTTGATGACGGCGCGGGATTCCAAGCCGGTCCGTGGCTGCGACAGCGCCGCCACCACCCCCCGCAGGACCGCTCGCCGATCGGCCTCGGGCCAGGCCTCGGCGCGGGACATCCGCAGGATCTGATCGAGGATCGGCGGTTCGGACAGCACCACAAGGTCAGGCGAGGCCGCCAGCATCTGGGACACCAGGGTCGAGCCGCAACGCGACAGGTGAAAGACCAGCCCTGCCAGCGGCAAGGGCGGCGCGATCGTCGCCAGGGCCTCCAGGGGCGTGCGCCGCCGCAGGAACCGGTTCAACGGCAAGGCCCTCGCGAGCCTTTGGCTGTCCTCGAAGAAGGGGTGTGTCAGTCTCAGGTCGCCGAACCACAGCCAGTCAATGCAGGCCTCGTCCGCGGCGCGCAGAAGCTGGACTGGAATCCATCCGGCCAGGGATCCAGCCAGTGGATTTTCGACCTCCGGCGTGTCGCCCTGTCGGTGAATGGTTCTGAAGATATCGTCGGCGCTGGTCTCCTCGGTCGCGACGGCCTGCGCAAAGGCCTCGGCGTCTGTGATCGTCGACAGGCTCTTCAGTCGATCAGGGTCTCCGACCAGCGCCCTCGCCAGTCGTCGGGCCGACCGCAGGCTCATGCCGGGGATTGCCAGCGCGCGACGACGTAGGCCTCGGCTGGCTCCTCTCGAATTTCGAACCCCTGCGAGCGAAAAAGGGCCAGAGAGGCATGGTTCATCACGCTGATATCGGCCGTCACCGCCTGGCCAGCCGCGGCGGCGCGCTGCTGGCAGGTCCGGATCATCTCGGCGGCCAGTCCCTGCCGACGACAACCCTGCAGTACGGCGATATCAACGATGTAAACATCGCCATCGACCAGGGCCGTCATCAGCCGCCCCGCCGATTCCCCGCGCGCCATCAGCACCTCCCGCACGGCGTCCGGGAAGTCGGCGGCATGGGTCTGATCGCGGGAACGGGCCTGCATGTCGATCAGGGCCTCAAACGGTCCCATCGTCTCGGACGTCAGGCCCATCTGCTCGAGGACCCCTTCCAGAAACAGCTGGTAGATCAGAGCGGCATCCTGCCTGCCTTCAGGCCGTAGTCGGGAAGATGTTTCAGAGGCCAAGGGTCAAGTCCGGAGTTTTCCATTCCATTCCGACATCGTAAAGGTTGTCTATCACAAACGGCGAGGCGCTGATGTCGACGAACGGCGAATTGAATGACTTCTATCGGGCTTCGCTCTACCAGGCCTTTGTCGGTCAAGAGGTGCTGGCCAACACCCTGCCGGAACCAGTCGCCCTGCGGCTGGACAGTGTCATGGAGGGGCGTCCCAACCCTGGGTTTCGGCCGCCCTTCAGCATGCTGCTGTCTACGCCCCTGAACATTGCCCTCGTTGATGGCCTGTATGAGCTCAAGCTTCCGAACGGAGCGATGGCCTCGTTCTACATGACCTGCATTGTTTCCAGTCGCCCGGAGCGGCGCGCCTATCAGATTGTGGTCAACTGATGACCCGTCGGTCGGGGACTGTGTCCAGTCCCCGACCGATCAGGCGTCGGACTCAGTTCCGGGACGGGAAGATGCCCTGGGTAGTCATGATGTAGTTCAGCCCCAGATAGGGGTTCCGGATGTCGACGGGCGAGTTGCTGCCGGCTGTCCCGATCGCCACAGACTGGCTTACGCCGGCGCTGGGAACATAGACGCTGACGGCCACGTTGTTCAGATCGGCATCTTCCCCGCTGGCGATGCCCAGGGCCGAACCCGTGGCGGGGGTCGCCGACGTCGCCGCGCTGTTCACGAACGGCAGGCCGCCATTGGTCAGCGTGCCCGTGTGGGTGTGTTGCGGCATCTGATTGCTCAGCAGCGTCGTTTGCTCGACGCCGGCTGCTTGACCGAGCTGGATAGTTGAAAGGCCGGGGCCCGTGCCCGTGCCGATCGGGGCGCGGCCACGAAGGTCGGGAATGGCGAAGGTCGTCGTGCCGTTCCCGCCGTAGGTCGTGCCCACAAGCGCGAACAGCGCAGTGTTCTGGGCGATGCTCAGCAGCTGCCCATTGCACATCATGGTATTACGGGGGGCGAAGTTGCCGGCGAAGAGCGTTATTTGAGCGATATAGAGTGATGTCATGATTGCCCCTAGCGGCCCCTCCGATGGGGCAATGCAAAGAAAGATAGCCATTTCCGACCGTATGGCAATCGTCGGTAGGTGAGTCTGCGGTTTCGGCCGGTCTTCGCCATGTTGATGTCGACGCCCCCGAACATCGCGCTCGTGGATGACCTGTATGAGTTCAAGTTTGGGAACGGAGCGGCGGCCTCGTTCTACACGACCTGTAGTCTTTCCAGTCGCCCGGAACGGCGCGCCTTTCAGACTGTGGACAACTGACGCCCTGTCCGCCGGGGATGATGTCTGGTCCCCGGCCGACGCGGCGTCGGACTCAGTTCCGGGACGGGAAGATGCCCTCGAGGGCGAAGATATAGTTCAGCCCCAGATAGGGGTTCCGGATGTCGACGGGCGAGTTGCTGCCGGCTGTCCCGATCGCCACAGACTGGCTTACGCCGGCGCTGGGAACATAGACCCTGACGGCCACGTTGTTCAGATCGGCATCTGCCCCGCTGGCGATACCCAGGGCCGAACCCGCGGCGGGGGTCGCAGACGTCGCCGCGCTGTTCACGAACGGCAGACCGGCATTGGTCAGCGTGCCCGTGTGGGTATGTTGCGGCATCTGAGTGCTCAGCAGCGTTGTCTGCTCGACGCCGGCTGCTTGACCTTGCTGGATGTTTGAAAGGCCGGGGCCCGTGCCCGCGCCGATCGGGACGCGGCTACGAAGGTCGGGGAGGGCGAAGGTCGACACGCCGTTTCCGCCGTAGATCGTGCCGACAAGCGCGAACACCGCGGAGTTCTGGGAAATGGACAGGAGCTGACCTTGACAGAACGCATAACCCCGGGGGGCGAAGTTGCCGGCGAACAAGGTTATGGAAGCGAGATATGGAGAAGTCATGATTGCCCCTGTCCGCCCCTCCCATGGGGCAGCGACACGATAGCCATTTCCGATGGTGTGGCAACGGTCGGTAGGTGACCGCGCCGAGAGGCCCGGCTCACACCCGCTTCAAGGGTCCGTCCCCGCCGCCTGGCTTGTCACATACCGACTCAGGTCGGAAATACTCAAAGCGGAGATGTTCGGGCCGGGGCCGTTGGGCATTTGCCAGCAGCAATGCGTCCGCGGAGGTCCGAAGGCGGTCTCAGCGATCCCGCCATTCCGGCGTCCCATCAGAGCGAATACGGCGATGCTCTCGGCGATGGAGCGGAGCCCTCCATTGCAGCAAACCGATCCGCGCGGCGGGAAACTGATCGCAAAGATTCGTAGCGCTGCACTCAAGGATTCGATCCTTGCCGATCATCCGATCCGGACGGACTCTATTACCGCTCCAAAATCAGGAATTCAGCGTCGCTCTTTCGGTGCAGGACGTTGCCCCGCCGTCCCCGCGCGACCAGAGTCCAGCCGGGCCGTCGGCGACACAATCTTCGATTGCCTGACCCCCGGAACATCGTTACGAATTCCTGAAGGGGGGGCGACCGCTATGTGGTCGTCTGGATTCCCGGCTCGATATTGGGGCGTCTTGAAGACGCTGTACCGTGAGTGGAGGGGAATCCATGCCCGTTGATTATGATCCGGTAGCCGATACCAGCACCTATCCTGCCCCCGTAGCGCCCGGCCGGGTTATCTACGCGGACTTCGACGGCGACGGCGACGCCGACGCGCTGTTCCAGACCAATGGCAACGGCACGTCGTTCTCGTACGCCACCAACAACGGCAACGGAACCTTTACGATCGTTGCACAGGGCGGCTCGCCGTTTTCGGCCGTCGGAACCATCCCGGATTTCACCGGCACCAACATGTTCGCCGCCGATTTCGATGGTGATGGCGACACCGACCTTTGGGTGCAGAACACCTATTACCAGAACAACGGCGGTTCGTTCGCGGTCGCGACGCCGACGGGCCTTCCGGCGCCACTCGCCGCTGGCCGCAAGTTGGTCGGTGACTTCGATGCCGACGGCGATGCCGATATCCTCTACCAGGTTGGCGCTGACGGCACCCTGTTCCGATATGCATCGAGCAATGGCGACGGCACCTTTACGGATGTCGCCCTGGGCTCTTCGCCCTTCGCCGGCCTCTCGCTGCCCAACCACAACGGCAACAACTTCTACGTGTTCGACCTTGAGGGCGACGGGGACCTGGACGTGTTCGCGGGCGCCAACGGCACGGCTGGCTCCCTCTACCGCCAGGGCAGCAACGGGCTGTTCACGTCGATTTCGACGGCGACCCTCCCGGTCATCGCGGCCGCCGCCCGCTACGATTTCGTCGATGCCGACGGCGACGGAGACATCGATGTGCTGGCGCAGACAGGGGCCAATGGCAGCGCCTTTGTCTACTACGCCGGAGTCGGCGACGGGACCTTTACCCAGGTCGACCTGGCCAGTTCGCCGTTCGCCGGGCTGACCATTCCTGACCACACCGGCACCAATCACTTCCTCAACGACGTCGATGGGGACGGCGACATCGACCTCATTACCGCCCCGACCGGTGGCGGCACGCCGACCGTCGCCGCGGCCCAGGGCTCACCCCCCGTCCTCGTTTCGACGACGCCGGGCGATGATGCGACCAACGTTTCGACCACCGCCAACATCGTCCTCACCTTCGACGAAGCCGTGACCAAAGGGACTGGAAACATCCTGATCGTCCGCGTCAGCGACGGTGCGATCATTGAATCCATCCCGGTCGGTAGCGCCCAGGTGAGCGGCGCCACGACGACCTGGACCATCGATCCCAGCGGCGCATTGGATGGATCGGTGGAATACGCCGTTCGTATCGAGCCGGGCGCTTTTGTCGACGGTGATGGCGTTGTCTTCGCCGGCGTGGTCGACAACATCACGCTCAGCTTCACCACCGCCGCCGCCCCGGTCGGCGGCGACGCTCAGGACGACGCCTTCACCACGACGGAATCGGCGCCGATCGTCGCCGGCGACCTGCTGGCGGACAACGGCTCGGGGGCCGACACCACGGTAGCCGACATTACCGAGGTCAATGGCAACGCCATCACCTACGGCGTGCAGTTCGCCCTGCCGAGCGGCGCCCTGCTGACCGTCTACGCGAACGGCACCTTCGATTACGACCCGAACGGCGTCTTCAACAGTCTGGTCGACGGCACGGCCGGCGCCGGAAACAGCACGGCCACGGAGACCTTCACCTACACGGTCGACGGCGGTGATGTGGCGACGGTGACTATCACCATCAACGGTGAGACCGACAGCGGCGACATCTATGTCGGCGGCGGCGCTGGTGACACCATCACCGGCGGCGGCACCGGTAACACCATTAACGCCGGCGGCGGCAATGACGTCGTCAACGGACTTGGTGGCGGCGACGTCATCAACGGTGAAGCGGGCGACGACATCCTCAATGGCGGCGACCAGGCGGACAAGCTGAACGGCGGCGACGACAACGACCTGCTGAGCGGCGATGAAGGCAACGACATCCTGAACGGCGGCGCCGGCGCGGACGATCTCGTCGGCGGCAACGGTAACGATACCCTGGATGGCGGCGTGGGCGCCGACGACATGAACGGTGGTGACGGCAGCGACGTCTACTTCGTGGATGACGCGGGCGACACTATCACGGACAGCAGCGGCATCGATACTGTCAAGTCGACCAGCAGCTATATCCTGGGCGCGGGTCTGGAACACCTGACCCTGCTGGGCGTGTCCGACCTGAACGGCACGGGCAATGCCTCGAACAACACCATCAACGGCAATGACGGGGTCAACA